>NZ_CP009286.1:4777500-4990000 GCF_000758685.1 Paenibacillus stellifer | reverse complement strand
ACGAAAGAGTTCGTCGGAGCATAGGCTTCGTTAGGACTACTACGCAGTCGGACACGAAGTTTCCGCATCTCTCAGGGCGCGCCATTTAAATTATTAGTAACGGGATGTAGCTCAGCTTGGTAGAGCACCTGGTTTGGGACCAGGGGGTCGCATGTTCGAATCGTGTCATCCCGATTCTTTCTTAGCTATGCGGGTGTAGTTCAATGGTAGAACTTCAGCCTTCCAAGCTGATAGCGTGGGTTCGATTCCCATCACCCGCTCCATCTTATACACTATAGTCTTTCAGCTGCTCTTACATTCGGTAAGGGTTTTTTTGTGTTTATCAGACCTTTTCAACAACTGGGGCGAAGAGGCGACATCTCAACACAAATATACGAATGTATGTTCGGTTTAAGGTTCTAACGTACGAATAGAAAGCGCTGCTTCAGTAAAACTGGATTACGGAAGTGATATCCTCTGGAGTCGTATTCAGCGGCGATCAGTTGGAGGGGGAATCAAGCGTTTGAGGTTATTCTGGACCGGGGACGGCTGAGGGTGCCCATTTCTATATAGAGATAGAGCTTAGAGCGACTGTTCTTTTCCGACATGGCCATTAGAGAGCATTTGGATGGAGTTATGCCGGTACGGGATAGCAGACTGTCAGCCGGTCTCGTAGAGCCTTGGAGGATGTCTAAGACGAAGTCGATGAAGAGATGAATGTGCCGCTGAAAAGTCGATACTCGATGTACATAGTAAAATTCAGGTTAATGGAATAGCTTGAAGCGGAAGCAATTGCTTGATTTGTGAGACTGCGGGCATGGGATAAGACGGTGTTCGAGGCGCTTCTCACCATCGGTTACATTCCGCTGCTCACGGGGGGCGGGGATTGTCACTCTGCTGTACAGGCTCCAGAGTCCAGGTAAATAAGCTGTTTCACCTCTATTACAAGCACAACGATCTCCTCCTTATGTTGGCAATGACCACTTTAACGTTATTCGGGTCGTTTTATATAGGAGATCTGCAGCTTCCCACACAGTGAACCTGTAGCGCATACCCTCGTAATGAGCTTAGCACTAGCTTGTAGTATGGGGTGAGCCGTATTGAAATAGAGCCTCCATCAGAGCCTCATTGCCTCCGTTTTAAATCGGTGAAGGTTAACGGAGTGAAGTCGGCGGATGGCATACTGGAGCAGGGCGTGACCTATGTACCGGCAAGAGCGCTGGCCGAAGCGCTGGGCGGAAGCATTCTGTACGATCCGAAGACAAGAACAGTTGAGATCCAAGTCGAAACAAGGTCAAGTAAATGATGAATTTGCAGAAAAAATAAAACTTTTTTTAGATGAGTTTCACGCTCTTTTTGCATAAAAACTGCCGAATCGGTCGGCTGCACCCCTTTTTCCATAACGATATGAGAACGATTTAAGCGATTTCCTCGATAGTTTAAAAGAAATGTAAAAAAATATACCTGTATAATTACTCATCTTGATGTATAATCTTAAAAGACTATGGCGCTTCACCGCGGAAGAAAGTTGAGGAATTTCGGTTCGATTTATTGTATGATATGAGGAAAGCTTCAAACATGACTTGGTATGAGACATTGAAACGGAAGAAGGATGGGGGGAACAGCATGACCGAACTTACGACTACCGCAGGCAAAGTCAACTCCAATAACCTGCTGCGGCGAGACGTACGGTTCCTGGGGAACATTTTGGGCGAGGTTCTGGTACATCAAGGCGGAAATGAACTGCTTGAGATCGTGGAGAAAATCCGGGAAACCAGTAAATCGTTGCGCTCAGTGTTCTTGCCTGAACTGCACAGTGAATTTAAGGAGTTAATCAATTCCCTGGATTCGGAGAACAGGCACCAGGTGATACGGGCTTTTGCCATTTATTTTCAGCTGGTGAATATCGCCGAGCAGAACCACCGGATTCGCCGCAAAAGAGACTACGAGCGCTCCGCGGGCGAAACCGTTCAGCCAGGGTCCATCGAGAGCGCGATTCAGGAACTGCGGGTACGGGATTTCTCCCCCAAGGAAGTATGGGAGATCGTAAACGGCCTGTCGCTGGAGCTGGTCATGACTGCTCATCCTACGGAAGCGATGCGCCGGGCGATTCTGGATATCCATAAACGGATTGCGGATGATGTAACGGGGCTGGACGATCCGACTCTGACTTACCGGGAACGGGAACAGCTTCGCGAGAAGCTGCTGAACGAGGTTATTACGCTTTGGCAGACTGATGAGCTGCGCGACCGCAAGCCGACGGTGCTTGACGAAGTGCGGAACGGGATGTATTACTTCCATGAGACGATTTTCCATGTGTTGCCGGACGTCTATCAAGAACTGGAGCGATGTTTAAGCAAATACTATCCGGGCCAGAATTGGCATGTTCCGACGTATCTGCGGTTTGGCTCCTGGATCGGCGGCGACCGTGACGGCAATCCTTCGGTGACCTCGTCGGTAACGCTCCAGACGCTGAGACTGCAGCGCATTCTGGCTGTACGGGAATACCAGCGCATCATGCGCCAACTGATTCAGTACCTGAGCTTCAGCACCAGCATCGTGAAGGTAACGCCGGAACTGCTGGAATCGATCGAGAAAGACAAGGCGATCATCAAGCTGGAGCGCGGAGACGCGTGGCGGAACGCCAACGAGCCTTACCGGATTAAGCTCAGCTACATGATCTCGAAGATACAGAACGTGCTGGACGACGAGAAGAAGGGTTCGCTAGAACGTTACGCATCGCCTGACGAGCTTATCCAAGATTTGAACATTATCGACCGCAGTCTGCGGCATCACTTTGCCGATTATGTTGCGGATACCTATATCAAGAAATTGGTCCGCCAGGTTGAGTTGTTTGGGTTCCATACCGCAACGCTCGACATCCGTCAGCACAGCCAGGAACATGAGAATGCGATGAGAGAGATTTTGGCGAAAATGGACATCACGCCGG
Organism: Paenibacillus stellifer; assembly: GCF_000758685.1. Taxonomy (NCBI): domain Bacteria; kingdom Bacillati; phylum Bacillota; class Bacilli; order Caryophanales; family Paenibacillaceae; genus Paenibacillus; species Paenibacillus stellifer. The sequence goes on along the minus strand of NZ_CP009286.1, from coordinate 4,987,071 downwards.
ACTACTCCAAGCTTTCGGAGGACGAGAAGATTGAGCTGCTGGAGAAGCTGCTGCATGATCCGCGTCCGCTGACCTCCCCTTATCAGGAGTACAGCGAGAGCACGCAGGAGTGCCTGGCCGTCTACCGTACCATTCATACAGCGCAGACGGAATACGGACAGAACTGCATTACCAGCTACCTGATCAGTATGGCTGAGGCCGCGAGCGATATTCTGGAGGTTATGGTATTCGCCAAGGAAGTCGGATTGTTCCGTATGGAAAATGACGGCAGCGTCACCTGCACGCTTCAGGCCGTTCCGCTGTTCGAGACGATCGACGATCTTCATGCGGCTCCGGATATCATGCGCAGAATCTTCGGGCTTCCGGTCTACCGGCAAGCTGTTACAGCCATGAGCAATCTTCAGGAGATTATGCTGGGCTACTCGGACAGCAACAAGGACGGCGGCGTGGTTACCGCCAACTGGGAACTGCGCATTGCCATGAAGGGTCTGACAGCGATGGCCGACGAATTCGGCATCAAGCTGAAATTCTTCCATGGCCGCGGCGGAGCGCTCGGAAGAGGCGGCATGCCGCTGAACCGCAGCATTCTTGCCCAGCCGGCTTCGACCATCGGTGGCGGAATCAAGATCACGGAGCAGGGCGAGGTTATTTCCTCCCGCTACTCCATGAAGGGTATTGCCTACCGAAGCCTGGAGCAGGCCACTTCGGCGCTCGTGATCGCGGCGATCAACGCTAGGACGCCGCACAGTGATTTGTACGAGGACAAATGGGAAGAAATCTGCCGGGAGATTTCCGAGGTGTCGCTGAACAAGTATCAGGATCTGATCTTCCGCGATCCGGATTTCCTGAGCTTCTTCAAGGAATCCACGCCGCTTCCGGAAATCGGCGAGCTGAATATCGGCTCCCGTCCTTCGAAGCGCAAGAACAGCGACCGCTTCGAGGATCTGCGGGCGATTCCGTGGGTATTCTCCTGGACACAGAGCCGCTATCTGCTGCCCGCCTGGTATGCAGCGGGAACGGGACTGCAGAGCTTCTATGATAATAAGGAAGAGAATCTCAAGATTCTTCAGCATATGTATGAGCATTTCTCTTTCTTCACAAGCCTGGTTGATACGCTCCAGATGGCGATTGCCAAGGCGGATCTTATCATCGCCAAGGAATATGCCGAAATGGGCAAGAATGAAGAGGCCCGCAGACGGATTTACGGACAGATCGAACAGGAATTCCGTCTGACCTCCGAGCTCATCCTGAAGATTACAGGGCAGCAGGATATTCTGGACAACGTTCCGGTCATCCAGGAGTCCATCCGGCTGCGGAATCCTTATGTCGATCCTCTTAGCTATTTGCAGGTTCAGCTTCTTACGGAGCTTCGGGCGCTGCGCGAACAGGAGCAGGATGATCCTGAGCTTCTGCGCGAGGTGCTGCTCACGATCAACGGAATTGCTGCGGGCCTCCGGAATACCGGCTGATTGCTTGCGGCTCTACATGCCCGCCTTCCTGTATGGGAGGGCGGGCTTTTTGGCTTCTCCGATTTGTCCCGGTAAAGTCTTGATTTTTAAGAGCCGTTGAATTACGATTTAGATACTTGTACCGTGATTCCGGGTGTTGCTCAGACATGCCTGGGCGGCAAGTCTGGGGGAATTAACTGGTGGATAATTTGGAAGGCCGATTGACTAAGCTCGCCCTGAAGGGCGACCAGCGGGCATTTGCCGAGCTTGTCGAATTATATAAAGACAAAATTTATCATCTGGGCTACCGGATGCTGAATAACCGCCATGAAGCGGAGGATATTGTCCAGGAGACGTTTCTTCGCGTCTACCGCAATCTGGACCGCTACGATGAGAAACAGAAGTTCTCGACCTGGATCTACCGGATCGCGACCAATCTCTGCATCGACCGGCTCCGAAAGCGAAGACCTACTTATTCGCTGGATGCGGAACTTGGCGACCAGGAAGGAACGGACGGCTATTCCCTGATTCCGAGCGATAACGTTACGCCGGAGACGGAGCTGCTGCTGTCAGAGACGCAGAGTACGATTTATCAGGCGATCGATGAATTGCCGGTCAAATACCGATCAGTGATGATATTAAGGTATTTGCAGGATTTATCGCTTCAGGAAATCAGCGACGTGCTCGATATGCCGGTAACGACAATCAAGACACGGGTGCATCGGGGCCGTGAATTTTTGCGCAAAAAATTAGGGCCGCGAATGTAGCGGACTCCGCATTTTTGTGAAACTCGGATTAACCTGATACGTATGAAAGTTAAGATGGTCTTGTGCACCCGGGGGTGCATGAGGCTCTATGAAATAGCACGATGAAAGGATTGGCTCCTATGGAATGCAAACTGGCCGTCTCTATGATGCATGATTACCTGGACGACGACTTGCCCCAGCAGCAGCAGCGGGACTTGAAGGAGCATCTTCTATCCTGTACGGATTGCCGAGCGAAGTTCAAGGAACTGGAACAGACGGATATGCTGCTGTTCTCCTTGATGCATCAGCCTCCCGCAGCCTCGGATGACCTGATAGGACGCATTATGGGCGCTCTGCCGTCCTCCAAGAAGGAAAGACGATTTATCGCTTGGGTGAAGCGTCATCCGGCTCTCACAGCCGCCTCCGTGTTTCTGCTGGTCATGCTGATGAGCTCGCTCACCGTGTGGAACCAGGATAACGGGCAACTGGTCGTCAAAGGCAATGACCTGGACCAGGTTGTGATCCAGGGAGATACCGTTATCGTCCCTTCCGGCAAGAAGGTATCCGGAAACCTTACGGTCGAGAACGGCAAGACTCAGGTATACGGGGAAGTCAACGGGGATGTGACCGTGATCGACGGCTCGCTCTACCAGGCGTCCACCGCCCATATTTCCGGGCAGGTCAAAAGCATAGACCAAGCGCTCAGCTGGATTTGGTATAAAGTTACCAATATGTTCACCGACGTCGCCTACCGCTAAGGGGGGCGGCCGTCGTACATAACGGGATGCCGCGCCTCTTTTTCTCAAGGGAAAAGACGGCGCTTTTTTGGTCGTTCAGGCTTACTTTCATTTACAAATAAGGTGGATGAGATTCCCCTTTTTCAGGCAAAATATTCCGATCAGGCACTGGACTGGCCTAAACTTGCATCATGAACGTGAACGTTATAACCTAGATATGTTACACAATTAACAGAACTTTTACATAAACCCGGCTAATATGAAGTGATGGGGGTTTTAAGCGATGAGCTATTTTACGGACCTGACCTGGAAAGAGTCGATAAAGGATGTCATCGATATCCTGATCGTCAGCTATATCATATACCAAGTGCTGAACATGGTCCGCGGTACCCGTGCGATTCAGCTTCTGAAGGGGATTTTTGTACTGTTCCTTATCTGGGCGTTCAGCACGCTCTTTGATCTCTATACGTTAAAATGGTTGATGAACCAGATGTTCACCTTCGGGGTGCTGGCTGTCTTCATCATCTTTCAGCCGGAGCTTCGCCGTGGGCTGGAGCAGCTTGGCCGCGGGAAGTTCTTTGGCCGTGGGCCGGAGAACGATGAGGAGGTCAGCAAATTAATCGGAGAAGTGATTAAAGCCGTAAATTATTTAGCACGGAGAAAAATAGGGGCATTAATCGTGTTCGAACGGGAGACCGGCCTGAATGAATACAAGGAGTCGGGCATCCCTATGCATTCTCATGTAAGCTCCGAACTGCTGATCAATATATTTATTCCGAATACACCGCTTCATGACGGAGCGCTGATCATGCAGGGCAACCAGATTGCGGCGGCGGCCTGCTACTTGCCGCTGTCGGAGAATCCTTTTATCAGCAAGGAGCTGGGGACACGCCACCGGGCGGGTATCGGCATTACCGAGGTAACGGACTCCATATCCGTCATCGTATCGGAGGAGACCGGACAGATCTCGCTGGCAATCAATGGCCAGGTGGTCCGGGATATTAAGGAAGAGTCATTGATTTCCAAACTGTACGAAGAGCTTCGGGCCCGGTCTACGCTGTCGGAGAAGCGGGGCGCCTTCTGGAAGTGGAGGGGCGGAAACAATGGATAAATGGATGAACAACAACAATTTCAACAAGGTGCTCGCCCTTGCCTTGAGTATTATTTTGTGGACAATGGTTCATATCGATACCGCTTCGACTACACAGACGACCGCCCGGATGGAGACCCGGATTATCGAGAACGTTCCGATTCAACAAACCGGACTGGATGAAGATAAATACGTCCTGGAAAAGGATGCCGACAGCGTCCGCTTGGAGGTTATGGGCAAGAGCAACGATCTGACCTACCTCTTCTCTGACAATTATAAGGTCACGCTGGACCTGAGCCATGTGGAGCCGGGTACGGCTACCGTCTCGCTCAAGTATTCGCTGCCGCGCGGTGTGCAGCTGATCTCGATCGATCCCGCTGAAGTGCATGTGCATATCGAGGAACGGAGTGAGAAGTCTTTTCCCGTTACAGTAGTAACCAAGGGAACGCCGGCGGCAGGCTATCAGGCGGGAACGCCGGTTACGGAGCCTTCAACCGTGAAGGTTACGCTCCCCGCAAGCGAGCTGGCCAGTGTCGCCAAGGTTCAGGGTGTCGTCGAACTGGATGGGCTGAATGAATCCGTATCGGGCAAGAAAGTGAAGCTGGCGGCTTATGACGCAGACGGCGGCGAAATCAAGGATGCGGAGCTTGATCCTTCGTCGGTCAGTGTGGACGTGCCAGTTACGCTCCCGTTCAAGAGTGTTCCGCTAAGCATCGGTTATACCGGGAGTCTCCCGGATTCCCTGGTGCTCTCAAGCGTCAAGCCGGAGACAGACAAGATAACCGTCTACGGGCAGGAGAAGGATCTTCAAGCCGTTACTTCCTATCAGGCTACCCTCGATCTGGGGACGGTCAAATCGGCTGGAACGACGACGGTCGAGCTGGAGCTTAAGCCTCCGGAAGGCGTCAGCGAGGTGGCGCCGAAGACGATAAAGGTCGCGGTCGTCGCTTCCGAGGTGGCAGAGAGGACGATTTCGGATATCCCGGTAACCGTTGAAGGGGCTGCAAGCGGCTTGTCAGCGATACTTACAGCCCCCTCCAGCCGCACTATATCGCTTACACTGTCCGGAGCAAGCTCTCTGCTGGACGGGCTGAGAAAAGACGATATCAAGGCGGTAGCCGATGTAAGCAGTCTGGGGGCGGGGGACCACGATGTTCCGGTTAAAGTGACGCTGCCGAGCTTCATTGAGCTGAGCGGTTCGGGAGCCCCGGTAGTGACGGTAAAAGTAACGTCGGCTACCTACGCTTCGCCATCGCCTACTCCGGAGGGCGCTCCTGCCGTCACCGTGTCGCCTCAGCCGAGTGCTGAGCCCGTTACCGGAAGTGAAGACAGCGTCTCCGCGCCAGGCGATAATCCGGAGCCTTCGCCCCAGCCATCCGCAACGGCTTCTCCTGAGAATACCAATGAAGGTGTCGGAGAAGCTTCCGAACAGCCAGCTGTACAATAGCCGTTTGCCAAGGCGAACGGACGCGGGCCTGAAATCATATAGTACGAATATTAAGCTGTAGCAGCATAACAAAGGAGAACAGACAAGAATGGGTAAGTATTTTGGAACCGACGGTGTTCGGGGAGTCGCGAATCGTGAACTGACAGCGGAGATGGCATACAGCATCGGACGCTGCGGGGGATATGTATTAACAGGCAATGTAGAGAAGCCCAAGGTGGTCATCGGAATGGACACGCGGATTTCCGGTCCGCTGCTGGAATCGGCGCTCGTGGCAGGCATGCTGTCCATCGGAGCGGAAGTCATCCGTCTGGGCGTTGTGACAACGCCGGCCGTTGCCTACATTACGCGTCTGCTCAAAGCGGACGCAGGGGTTATGATCTCAGCCTCCCATAATCCGGTTGAAGATAATGGTATCAAGTTCTTCGGTGCAGACGGCTTCAAGCTTTCAGATGAAACCGAGCTGCGCATTGAAGAATTAATGGATGCAGAGATTGACGAGCTTCCTCGTCCGATCGGGTCCGGCCTGGGCACGGTGAAGGTGGATGCCGAGTCGAAATATGACTATCTCAATCATTTGAAGACGACGATTTCCCACCGCTTCGAAGGCCTCAAGGTCGTTCTGGACTGCGCGCATGGAGCGGCTTATGAGCTGGCTCCGAAGCTCTTCAAGGAGTTGGGCGCCGAGGTTCATGCGATTGGCGCGGAGCCGGACGGGCTCAATATTAACGACGGATTCGGTTCCACCCATCCCGAGAAGCTTCGCGGTGAAGTGCTTCGTCTCGGAGCTGATCTGGGGCTGGCCTTTGACGGCGATGCCGACCGTCTGATCGCCATCGATGACAAGGGCGAGGAGATCGACGGAGACTTCATTCTGTGCATCTGCGGTGATGCGATGAACCGCACCGGCAAGCTGAAGGACGGCACGATCGTGTCGACGGTCATGAGCAACATCGGCTTTTACAAAGCAACGGAGAAGCTGTCCTTGAAGACGGCCAAGACAGCGGTCGGCGACCGTTACGTCATGGAAGAAATGCGGCGCGGCGGCTATAACCTGGGCGGAGAGCAATCGGGCCATGTTATTTTTCTCGATTACAATACGACGGGAGACGGCATTCTGACTGCAATCCAACTGGTGGATACGCTGCTCGCTTCCGGAAAGAAGCTGAGCGAGCTCAAAACGATGATGACCAAATACCCTCAGGTGCTCGTCAACGTCCGTGTACAGGATAAGAGCAACTACCCGAATAACACGGCTATCGAAGCGGCAATCTCGGATGTAGAGGGCAAGCTGGGCTCGAACGGCCGGGTGCTGGTGCGTCCTTCCGGTACGGAGCCGCTGATCCGCGTGATGGCGGAGGGGCCGGTCAAGGAAGAGCTGGATCTTTTTGTCGGCCAAATTGTGGAAGTTGTTCAGCGCGAGCTGGTCTAATCATATAATCATGTTACGGTCCTGCTTGGATGAGGTGGGCAGGGCCGGTCTTTAAATAAAAATGTGACATCATGAGTAAATCATTTGCCAAAGCGGCAGTACGTGCATATAATAGACTATGTTCTTTATTCAGGAAGAGAAAGCGGGGGTCGTGAGGTTCACACAACGTAAGCGCCAGAGCTTGAGGCTGCGCGGGGGAGAAGGATGATCTTGGCGTCTGTTAGTCAGACGTTAGCGATACCGGATCACGGCAGAGCAAGCTGACGAGGTGGAGGTGTTCGAAATGTTCGGCGGGGACCTCCCGGTACAGCGCCAGACCGTAAGCGGAAGCGGAAAACGAACAGGGCAACCGTTCAGACAACGCTTTTGTGGGCGTATGACATGCGGACTTATCTTTGGGTATGCATGACGGAAGAAGATCATCTGCGTGCGGCAGAGCGAAAGACTGTGCATTTCCAATTGTGAGTTATTACATTTGACAGGTTATTTTGTTGAGCATTGACAACAGAATATTTGCTTTTTCTCAAAACATGCCGCACGGCACGTTTCTTTCCTCATGCTGCCATTCATTTATATTCCAATGGACGGGGGAAATTATTTATGTGTGGTATTGTAGGATATATCGGTAATCAGAATTCGCAGGGAATCCTGGTGGAAGGTCTGAAGAAGCTGGAGTACCGCGGTTACGATTCGGCTGGCATCGCTGTGTTCACGAAAGACGGATTGCAGATCGTGAAATCGCTCGGACGCCTGGCTAACCTGGAGAACAAGCTGGAGGGCCATCCGCTGGTCGGCAGCGCCGGCATCGGACATACGCGCTGGGCTACACATGGCAAGCCTTCGGACGCGAACTCGCATCCGCATACGGATGAGACTCATAAATTCTCTGTCGTTCATAACGGCATCATCGAAAATTATCTGGAGCTCAAGGAGCAATTGATGGCGGAAGGCCGTCATTTCAGCTCTGAAACGGACACCGAGGTTATCTCCCATCTTATCGCTCGCGAGTATGATGGTGACATCGTCAAGGCTGTGCAAAAAGCGATCCAATTCATGCGCGGCGCGTTCGCACTGGGCGTTCTGACGGAATATGAGCCGGATAAACTGGTTGCCGTTCGTCAAGCCAGCCCGCTGATTATCGGTTTGGGCGATGGCGAGAATTTCATTGGTTCGGACATTCCCGCTCTGTTGGAATACACCCGTAACGTGTACATCCTGAACGACGGCGAAATGGCTGTATTGTCAAGAGATGCTGTCGAACTGATGACGATTGAAGGCAACTTTATTTCTCGGGAAATGATTACTGTCGATTGGGATGCGGTAACCGCGGAAAAAGGCGGCTATGAGCATTTCATGCTGAAAGAGATCCATGAACAGCCGAAGGCTTACCGCGACACCATGCTGGGACGCATGAATCCGGAAGGCACGAAGGTGATTCTGCCCGAGCTTAAGATGACCGAAGAGCAGATCAAGAATATCAAGAACGTTCAGATCGTCGCCTGCGGAACGGCCTACCATGCCGGTCTGGTCGGACGCAATCTGATCGAATCGCTGGCTCGCATTCCGGTAGAGAATGATATCGCTTCGGAATACCGCTATCGCTCGCCAATCGTGACGCCGGAGACGCTGGTAATCGTAGTCAGCCAATCGGGCGAAACGGCCGATACACTGGCTGCCCTTCGTGAAGGCCATGCCAACGGCGCGCATGTGCTTGCTATCACCAACGTGGTCGGCAGCTCCATTGCTCGTGAAGCGGACGATGTTCTCGTGACGCTGGCTGGACCCGAAATCGCCGTGGCTTCAACCAAGGCTTATACTTCCCAGATTATTGCCTTCGCACTCTTTGCCCTGTATTTGGCAGAGGTTCGCGGTACGCAATCCGAGAAGGAAATCGCTCATATTCTGGCCGCTATGCAGTCGCTGCCGGAGCAGGTGGAATCCATTCTGGAGAAGAAGGACGACATCAAGGCTTATGCTGAACACATTTCGAAGCATGAGCATCTGTTCTACCTCGGCCGCGGTGTCGATTATGCCGTTGCGCAGGAGAGCTCCCTCAAGCTGAAGGAAATCTCCTATATCCACTCCGAAGCTTATGCGGCAGGTGAGTTGAAACACGGTACTCTCGCGCTGATTGAAGAAGGCGTACCGGTTATCGCGTTGGCTACCCAGGAAGCGGTGCTGGAGAAGACGGTAAGCAACATCAAGGAAGTCAAGGCTCGCGGCGGCGAAGTGTTAGCCATCACGCATCAGGAGCATGTCAATGACCTGCTGAAATCGGTTGACCGGGTCATTGCCATTCCGAAGACGCTGCCGATGCTGACTCCGGCCCTGTCGATTGTCACCACGCAATTGCTGGCTTACTACGCTTCCCTGGCCCTCGGCCATGATGTCGACAAGCCAAGAAATTTGGCGAAGAGCGTGACGGTTGAGTAAGGGATTTCGGGTGGAACAGTGATATAAAAGTTGGTCTGAAGGTTAATCATACGTTTGCTTCTGGATAAAATAGGACTGAAATTGCTAAGATTTAAATAAATAAAATTTTTAGCTAATGGCTTCGCCTATTGTAATCAAATGGCGAAGCCATTAGTCTTTTTTAAGGGGAATACTGCGAATAAAGGATGGGCTACCCGGGAGGAAGGATATTTCTGGAGGTTAAAAGCGACTGGGAACTCATTGCAAATCTGTTCTGACTTTCAATTTCATGTAGAATATTGTTCATGCTGTAACCTCGGTTGGCAATCACAGTCTTTCTAGTGAGATTCCATTACGTCCCCGACCGTTTGAAACTGCTAAACTATGGAACTGAAAGGATTGTCTCTTTTATTTAGTATTGAAATACTCGATTTTATTGTGGTATTATTTAGGAGTAAGTTCCTAGTGCTAGAGGGTGGTATATTGATTGAAACATTTTGGAATATTTGCTTGCTTCATAACATTAGCACAAGAGATCAACTGCTACGAGAAGCCGTGCGAGTTGTTCAGACGAATAGAGCGTTACAGTTGCAGGGTGCAGCACACAATTCTATTCTGGAACCTGAAACGCTATTCCAGTGGATGAATCAGTATGCGGGTGAGCGTGAGTTTGGACATTTTCCTGGTGATCGGGATTTGTTCTTTAGACTCTATCAAGTAGGCAAAGAGATGGATTTATTAGACTATGCCATACAGACGATTCAGCAAGACCGAGTAACAGGCGGGATTATTGTTCATACGAGCTTAATGAACAGATTTAAAGACATGTGTGAACGATACCACTATCGAACGCTGTTGATTGCAGAAGCAGAGAAATACTTGCGCGGTCTGGCCGAAAATCAATTGTACAAGCTCCCGTTTACGATTACGTTGATAACCGAGAATTACATCATTGCCAAGCTGTTGAAGACTTATTTTGAGTCTTATCCGAATGTCCGTATTATTCAGGGATCGATTTATCAACCATTGCCTCTGTCCGAGAAGGTTGACGCTATCTTAACCATTCCGAAATTCGGAATAAAGATGGATGAGGTTGAAGATGCAATTATTAGAGACTCGGAAGGCGTTGCCGTCAATCACTTAATCCCACTGTTACAAGATAACGGGAGAATAAGTGTTACACTCCCTGCACGAATGTTGTTCCAATCCGGGCCTAACGCGCAGTGGCGAGAACAGATAAATAAGTCGACTCCTGTCCAAACCTTACATATGCTGCCTGATGGGTTGTTTCGGCCTTATCTGTCGGTCAAGACTTATCAGGTTGAGTTTGGAAGGTCGCCTTCACAGCAAGTGATTATAGGTCGTCTACAGCTTCAGAAGATGTTCTTGGAACCAGAACGAGAAATTTCAGTTCACGCTGAAGCTTTTGCACGGCTGGAGAACTGGCGAATAGATATGCTGCTTGATGAAGATCAAGATACGTTGAAATCTTTTCAAGAAGCGCCTGTTCCTAAGGTGAAATTAAGGGATGTGGCAGATATATTCCGGGGCAAATCTGTTCTCAAGCAAGATCTTAGAGCAGGCAACATCAAAGTATTAAATATCTCCAACATAGAAGAGGGCGAAGTGCAAACGGATCAATTGGAGACGATAGATGAAGAAGCGCGGAAGATCAAACGTTATGAAATCCTACCCGGTGATCTGGTCATGGCTTGTCGAGGCACGGTGAATAAACTGGCTGTCTTTCCAGAAACAGAAGGAACGGTAATAGCTTCTGCCAACATTATTGTCATTCGATTTAAAGAGTCCATTATTAGCGGATATGCCAGGATATTCCTGGAAAGTCCGGTGGGAACGACACTGATCCAGAGCTTCCAGCGAGGGACAACCGTTCTGAATTTGAATCCCTCAGATGTGGGAGAAATAGAACTCCCGCTCCTTCCCCGCGACGAGCAGAATAATCGAGTCAATCGCTATAATGAGGAAAAAGAACGGTTCAAGCAAAAGATTCGTGAGGCAACTGATAGATGGGGGCAAGTAAAGAACGAAATTTACAGCGAGCTCTACTGAGGAGGAAGCAAAAATGGCAACAGCGAATCTAGGTTTTGAAGAAAAATTGTGGAGCATGGCCGACAAGCTGCGGGGCAGCATGGATTCGGCAGAGTATAAGCATGTCGTCTTAGGCCTGTTATTCCTTAAATATGTATCGGATGCTTTTGAAGAGAAATATGAAGCACTGAAGAATGAACCCTATGCGGATCCGGAAGATCGCGATGAATATGTAGCCGCTAATATCTTCTGGGTACCGAAGGATGCTCGTTGGAGCCACATCAAGAACAATGCGAAGAAGCCGGAAATTGGTCAAATTATTGACCAGGCAATGGTCGACATTGAGAAGGAGAACGCATCGCTGAAAGGTGTTTTGCCGAAGGACTATGCAAGACCCGCTCTGGATAAAACACGCCTTGGTGAAGTTATAGACTTGTTCTCATTCAAAGTTGGCGATGAAGATAGTCGTTCCAAAGACGTACTTGGCCGGGTTTATGAGTACTTCCTTAGCAAATTTGCCAGCGCTGAAGGTAAGAACGGCGGCGAGTTTTACACGCCGAACAGTGTTGTCCGCCTGCTCGTCGAGATGATTGAGCCATTCAAGGGCCGTGTCTATGACCCATGCTGCGGATCGGGCGGAATGTTCGTTCAGAGTGAGAAGTTCGTCGAGGAGCATCAGGGTAAGCTCGGAGATATCGCTGTATATGGTCAAGAGTCGAACCCGACAACCTGGAAGCTGTGCAAAATGAACTTGGCGATCCGCGGAATCGACAGCAACTTGGGCGAACATCATGCAGATACATTTCATAATGATCTGCACAAGAATTTGAAGGCAGATTACATCCTGGCCAATCCTCCATTCAATATTAGTGACTGGGGCGGCGATAGACTCACCGATGACGCCCGTTGGTCGTATGGCATTCCGCCGGCAGGCAATGCCAACTACGCCTGGATTCAGCATATGGTGAACAAGCTGGCTCCAAGCGGTGTGGCCGGCTTCGTGTTGGCAAATGGTTCGATGTCTACGAGTACAACGGCTGAATGGGACATTCGGAGCAAACTGGTTAACGCGGATTTGGTGGACTGCATTGTTACGCTGCCGGGACAGTTGTTCTACTCGACCCAAATTCCAGTCTGCCTTTGGTTTATGACGAAGAATAAGGCTCCACGAGGGCTTCGTGATCATCGCGGCGAAATTCTGTTTATCGATGCGCGTAAAATGGGGAGAATGGCTGACCGTACGCATCGTGAGCTGACGTTGGGGGATGTCAAGAAGATAGCGGATACTTACCACGCCTGGCGTGGACAGACTGAGGCCGGAGTTTATGAGGACGTTAAGGGTTTTTGCAAAGCTGCAAAACTTGCGGAAGTGCAGGAGCATGAGTATATATTGACTCCTGGGCGATATGTAGGTATTGAGGATGTCGAAGAGGACAGCGAGCCGTTTGAGGATAAGATGGCAAGGCTGACATCGGAGTTGGCGGAGAGATTCGCAAAATCGCGGCATCTGGAAGATGAGATTCGCAAGCAGCTTGGGGGGATTGGGTTTGAATTCTGAATGGGAAGAAAAGAAACTCGAAGAGTTAGCTGTTAATCTAAATAGCAAACGCGTCCCATTATCTTCAAGGGAAAGAGAAAGATTGAAAAAGGTATATCCATATTATGGTGCACAAGGGATAATTGATTATGTGGAAAATTACCTTTTTGATGGAGAATATTTATTGATTGCAGAGGATGGCGAAAATCTAAAATCAAAAAAACAACATATTGCTAACATAGCTAAGGGCAAGTTCTGGGTTAATAATCACGCCCATATTCTGCTAAACAATGATCTATCCGATCTATACTTTCTATACTATTACATTAATAATACTGATATTAGCGGTTATATTACAGGGTCTGTACAACCAAAACTTACAAAAGCAAATCTAAACATGGTAAAAGTATTACTTCCATCGTTGCCAGAACAAAGGGGAATATCAAAAATATTAAAGGCAATCGATGATAAAATTGAACTCAACAACGCCATTAACAAAAACCTAGAAGAAATGGCCCAAGCCCTTTTCAAACGCTGGTTTGTAGATTTTGAGTTCTCGAATGAAAACGGTGAACCTTATAAGTCTAGCGGAGGTGAGTTTGAGGAAAGTGAGTTGGGGTTGATTCCAAAGGGGTGGAGAGTTTCCATTTTAGAGGAATTTTGCAATATTAGCACTGAAGGGGTTAACCCACATCTACTGACTGATAAAGTGTTTGAGCATTATAGTATTCCTGCCTTTGATGATGGTAAATTGCCTGTATTTGAACTGGGAGCTTCTATAAAGAGTAACAAGTATAAGGTGCATAGAAACTCAATTCTAGTTTCAAAGTTAAATCCTGAAACCAAAAGAGTATGGAGGCCCTACTGTATAACTGAAGATACAATTTGTTCTACAGAATTCATGAATTATTTACCCAAAGATCCGGAGACTTTTGCATTCTGTTATTCTGTATTTAACTCTGAATCGTTTTATCAATTCCTTATCAGCAATACAACCGGATCTACTAACAGCCGTCAAAGGGCAAAACCTAAAGCAACCTTGAATTATAGAATGCCCGTAGGGAATAAATCAATCATCACACTATTCAGTAAAACAGTAGAAGCGATATTTGAACAGATATCTGGGCTTGGCTTACAGAATAAGCAATTGGCGGACATTCGCGACTCTCTCCTCCCCAAACTCATGTCAGGAGAAGTCCGAGTTCCCTTGAATAAGGAATATCCCATTTCTCAATCTTCCGACCTGCCCCTGGCAGCCGAAAGTAACGCCCAATACTCCACTACCTAACTAAAGGAGGTGCACCATGGCCCTATACACCACATCCTACACCGAGAGCGACTTGGAACAAGCGGCTCTGGAATGGTTCGAAGAACTGAACTACAACAAAGCCTACGGTCCGGAGATTTCACCTGAAGGAGAATACCCTGAAAGGCAGTTTTATCAGGACGTCATCCTAGAAGAACGCCTACGTGAAGCCCTTATCCGTATTAACAAGCATCTGCCGCGTGAGGCCATCGAGGAAGCAATTCGTATCATCGAAGTGCCTCGCAGTCCAAGCTTGATGATCAACAACAAAGCAATCCAGAAGATGATTACGGACGGCATCGATGTCCAGTATCGGAACGCCAACGGCGATTATCCGACCGAGAAAGTCCGGTTGTTTGATACGCATCCGGACCGCGTTGACAATAATGATTTTCTTGTGGTGAATCAGTTTACGGTGATTGAGAACCAGGTCGATAAACGCCCGGATGTTGTGGTGTTCGTCAATGGCCTTCCGATAGCGGTTCTGGAGCTGAAGAGCGCTTCAAATGAAGAAGTGGGAATCAGTGATGCGTATAATCAGGTGCAGACTTATAAAAAGGCGATCCCGTCCCTATTCACATACAATTCCTTTATGGTCATCAGTGACGGGGTCAATGCCAGAGTAGGGACACTGACGGCTGACGAGGAACGATTCATGATGTGGCGAACCATTGATGGAGAGGATGTTGCATCCTCCTCCCTGCCGCAGCTCGAAGTGCTGATTAAGGGCATGTTCGAGAAAAACCGGCTGCTCGACATCATCAAGCATTTTGTTTTATTTCAGACAGATGGTGAACATCTATTCAAAATATTGGCCGGATACCATCAGTATCATGCCACGAATAAGGCGATTGCGGCTACAGAAAGAGCGACACTGGAAGAAGGCGACCGCAAGATCGGCGTCATCTGGCATACGCAGGGTTCTGGTAAAAGCCTATCAATGGTCTTCTATGCAGGTAAACTGGTCCTGACTCTTGATAACCCGACGATTGTCGTTGTAACAGACCGTAATGATCTGGATGATCAGTTGTATGCCACATTTAGCAAGTCGAATGACTTGCTCCGCCAAACTCCGCAACACGCCGAAGACCGTACTCACTTAAAGCAGCTGCTGTCGGTAGAATCGGGCGGGATTATTTTTACAACCGTGCATAAGTTCTCACCTGAAGAAGGCGAATCCCAGTATCCTGTCCTCACAGACCGTCGTAATGTCATCGTAATGGCGGACGAAGCACATCGCAGTCAATACGGCTTTCAGGCGGAAATGGTCACATCGGATGAGGAAGCCAACATCAAGTACGGCTATGCGAAATATATGCGTGACGCCTTACCGAACGCTTCTTATATCGGGTATACTGGAACACCGGTTGAGTTGACGGATAAGAACACTCCAGCTGTATTTGGTGACTATATTGATATTTATGACATGACCCGCGCTGTAGAGGATGGGACGACCGTCAAGATTTACTATGAGAGCCGGATCGCCCGGTTGGAGTTGTCGGATACAGAGCGGCCGGTTATCGATGATGAATACGAAGAGATTACCGAGTATCAGGAGTATACTCAGCAAGAGAAGCTTAAGTCCAGATGGGCGCGTCTTGAAGCGCTTGCCGGTGCGGAGAAACGGATCAAAAAGGTCGCAAAGGATATGGTTGAGCATTATGAGCAGCGCCAAGGGGCCATATTCGGCAAAGCCATGATCGTCGTCATGTCGCGGCGCATTGCGATCGATCTCTACAAGGAGATTATCGCTCTTCGCCCGGACTGGCATAGTGATGACGACAACGAAGGTAAAATCAAAATCGTCATGACCGGAAGCTCAAGCGACCCTGCGGAATGGCAGCCCTATATCGGGACAAAACGGCGCCGTGAGCATCTGGCCAAACGAATGAAGGATTTAAATGACCCGCTGGGGATCGTCATCGTGAGGGATATGTGGTTGACCGGGTTTGACGTGCCAAGCATGAACACGATGTATATTGATAAGCCGATGAAGGGTCATAATCTTATGCAGGCTATTGCCCGTGTTAACCGCGTATTCCGTGACAAGCCAGGTGGCTTGATCGTAGACTATATCGGCATTGCGGATATGTTGAAGTCGGCACTCCAGCAATACACGGAAAATGACCGCAAGACTGCAGGAATTGATACGGACCAAGCAGTTGATTTCATGTTGGAGCGTATACAGCTCATTCGCGAACAATTGCATGGACATGAATTTTCGAAATATTCGTCGGAGAAAGCTTCCGAACGGATGAAGGCAATTGTTGAGACTGTTGACTATGTGCTTGGGCTCGGCGATCAAGGCAAACGCAATTTTGTTAATTGGACAACAGAGCTGGCGAAGGCTTATGCGCTATGCGCAACGACAGAGGCCGCGGAGTCGGTTAACCTGGAGATCAGCTTCTACAAAGCTGTGAAATCAGGCATCGTCAAAATCATTACCACGGAGAACAAAAAGAAAACGACTAATGAGTTGGATGCGGAGCTCAATCAGCTGATTTCCAAGTCGGTCATGTCTGATGAAGTTGTCGATATCCTCGAAGCGGTGGGCTTACAGAAGCCTAACATTGCGATTTTATCGAATGAGTTCTTGGAGCATGTTCGCGGTTTGAAGCAAAAGAACCTCGCTGTCGAACTGCTCAGAAGACTCCTTCAAGGGAAGGTGAAGGCTGTATCTCGCACAAGCATCGTGCAGTCGAAAAAATTCTCTGAAATGCTCGATGAAGCCATTCGGAAATACAACAATCGGACAATTGAGACGACGCAGGTCATTGAAGAGCTCATTCAGATGGCTAAAGAGATGAACGCAGCCGTCAAGCGAGGTGAAGATCTAGGGCTCATTAAGGAAGAAGTAGCATTCTATGATGCGCTAGCTTCTAATGAGTCGGCCAAGGAGCTAATGGGGGATCTGGTTCTCAAGCAAATCGCACACGAGTTGACTCAAGCTATCAAAAACAATATTAAGGTGGACTGGACTCTCCGGGAGAATGTCCGGGCTCAGATGCGGATTACGGTTAAGCGACTACTGAAGAAATACGGATATCCGCCAGATCTTGAAAAATTGGCAATTGATTTGGTGCTTCAACAGGCGGAGTTGATGGCACAGGCAGAGACAGAAGAATTTAAATACTAACAGACATCAGGCGTAGCTAAATGGAACCTATTAGCTACGCCCTTAATTTAATAACCACAATGGTCAGGAGATAAATATTATGGCTAATATTACTTATTCAACACAAATGGAAGATTTACTTCATCGAATTGGTATGGAAATACAATTAACACAAACTCAGTATTCAGATGCCGAAACCTCATATAATGCTGTAGCCAATGTATTGTCGGAGCATGATAAATTTAAGGATGCTAGACTCGTTATATACCCACAAGGTTCGCTTCGTATAGGTACAACTGTAAAGCCGCTCAAAGAGCAAGAATTCGATCTTGATTGTGTTTTAGAGATTGATGGGAATGAAGAAACTTTTAATGATCCAATGGAACTTCTTAATTTACTTGAGAAGATATTGCTAAGTCACGGAGTATATAGTTCCATGGTGAGCAAGAAAAATAGATGTATACGCTTAACATATGCAAGTAATTATCACATGGATATATTGCCTGCTCGACCTACAATAGGGCATGCTCCTTACTGTGTTAAAGTACCAGATAGTATAACTGGTGGTTGGAAAGATAGCAATCCAAAGGGGTATGCAACTTGGTTCGATAAAATTGCGAATGACTTTATCAAAAATGAATATTTCGAGAAAAGTGCCGAAATTCAACCGTTACCAGAATCTGAACCCGTTGAAATAAAACCACCTTTAAAGCGTGCAGTTCAATTGCTAAAACGTGGAAGAGATTTGTATTTTAAAGAAGATAGCGAACACGCTCCCATCAGTGTTATTCTCACTACTCTTGCAGCACAACATTACCAAAAGCAAGGTAGTGTTTATGAGGCGTTGTTGGGGATTCTCCAAGGAATTAATCAATTAACTAAAAATGACGAATCTATAGTAGTTTTAAACCCTACAAATCATAAAGAGATCTTCAGTGAACGATGGGATCAGAATCCAGAGCTGTATGTTGCTTTTAAAAAATTCATTGGTGATTTCCATAACTACTGGGTAGAGCTTCCTAAATTGAAAGGAGCCGGATTACTCGAAACTGGTAACTACTTGTCTAATTATTTTGGTAAGGACCTCATAGAAAAAAGTTTTACTAAAGAGGCCCAATATAAACAGGCACTTAGAGAAAAGGGGAAACTTGGAGTCTTAGCGAATGGTAGTATTTTAGCAGCAACTACCGTGCCTCACACGATACCAATTAGTAAAAACACTTTCTATGGCACACCGTAAACCTAAAGTAAAGCGGAGAAACAGAGCTGCTAAAAAGTTTTTCCGTGGGTTTAGAATTTCATTGTCTGAACAGGCCTTTGCTTTGAAACGGGTATACCCAGATTCAACAATTAGTATATGCGATAATAAACTTGTCTGGACTGGAGAATTGCAGCCAACTGAATTGAGTTGTGTCTACAAGGTTCAGATGGAGTTTACAGAGGATAAGGGGCCTTCTGTACAGGTGCTATCTCCCAAATTACAAAAAAGAGATGGAAAAGACATACCACATATGTACAGACAAAAGACACTATGCTTATACTATCCAAAATTAAAAGAATGGAGGAAAATTCAGTGGTTACATAAATCAATAATTCCATGGACTACCCTTTGGCTATACTTCTATGAAATCTGGCTATTAACTGGTAAATGGGAAGGTAAAGGGATACATCCCCCTGCTTATTACTGCAAGGACGATTATGATTATAAATAATAATTCTTAGTGTTTGGAGGAAATATACCATGTCCGTTTCCTATATTCCAGAGAGAGTAAAAGTTAGACTTTGGGGTAAAGCTGCAGGTAGATGTCAATACAAAGGGTGTAATAAGCCTCTTTGGGTAGATAGTCTAACTAAGGTTGAGTTTAATATTTCCTACATTGCTCATATTGTAGCAGATAGCCCTGATGGGCCGCGTGGAGATAAGGTTCGCTCGGAGTTACTTAAGAACGATATTTCAAACCTTATGTTAATGTGTGATGAACATCATCGGCTAATTGACAAGGAAGATGTAGTAGGTCATACAGAAGATAGACTCCTTGAGATGAAAAGAACTCATGAGCAAAGGATAGAGATGGTAACATCAATATCTGAAGATCTCAGAAGTCATATACTTCTCTATGGAGCAAATATCGGAGAACATAGTGCTCCGGTTAGTTGGGACAAGGCGGCATTTGCAATGTTTCCGGAGAATTACCCTGCTGAAAAGCCAGGAATAGAATTAAGTTTAGTAAATAGTCCTTTTCAGGATCATGAGGAATTTTACTGGCTGATGGAACGTGAAAGTTTACGACGGCAGTTCGCTGATAAAGTCAAACCTAGACTTAACGAAGGATTAGTGAAAATGTTTTCCGTTTTCGCGCTTGCCCCACAGCCATTACTCATTGAATTGGGGGTGTTACTCTCCGATATTCCATCAGTAGAAGTGTATCAACTACATAGAGAACCCCCAGACTGGAAATGGCAAGGTCACAATGAAGACTTTAAGTATATATTGAAGGAACCACAAGAATATAAACAAACAGTTGCCTTGAATTTATCTTTAAGCGCAACAATAGATAATTCTCGAATACAAGGTGTTTTAGGCGATAATATTTCCATTTGGACATTGACGATAGAAAGACCTAATAATGATTTTCTTAAGAGTAAACAGCAACTTAGGAGGTTTCGAGAGGAACTAAGATTAACATTGGATAAAATAAAATCGTTACATGGTCATGAGAATGTATTGCATATTTTTCCAGCCGCACCAGTTGCAATAGCGATCGAAATCGGTCGTATATGGATGCCTAAAGCTGATCTTCCATTACACGTGTATGATGAAAATCGTAAAATAGGTGGTTTTATAAAGGCATTTGAAGTAACTTATAGCAAATAATTGAGATGGTTATTTTATATAAAACTGTATTATTGATAGTTGTTAGTCTGTGACTTAGAGATAGTTATTGTCGCAGCTACAATGTTTGACTCAATTGTGATATGAGTCTAATACTTTATTTTCACAAATTATCCATCGATACGCCCATCCGATAATATTAGTCTACAACTTATTTCTCAATACCTGACGATTTTGTAACCAAAAAACCGCGTCAGATCAACAACCCCCAGTCTAATACTTTATTTTCTTCAGACACCAGTGAAATAAAAGTCGGGAACCAGTAAAAAAGTGTGGAACTATTACGAGCCGTCCTGTTTAGGGGATGGCTCGTTTTTTATCTGGGTTCATAACATTAAAGTTGTTGGGATTGGTTGCACGGGTTGTTAAATAGATCAGAATGCATTCATTAACACGAAGAGATATGATAAGTGGCGCATAGGACTTAAAATCCTGCGATACATGAGAGTAGCGTACGGTTTAGACCCCATCCTCGGCATACTCACAATTGAACTGCAAGTAAATAGTAAAATCCGAATTGTTTATTTGCGAAAAAATAATTGAATAAATGCACAGATGAAGTAAGACGGTGTATATTCGTTTTTCTGACTAACCTATGATACAAGGCTATTAATCCGTTGTTTTAGCGGATGAATGAATGAATTTTACATTATTATAATGAAAATAGCATTTTTAGTGTGCATATGTTTACTTATGTATTTACAAAAAAAAGTCTTGACGAAGCATTTGTGATATTGTAAATTGAATTTGCGAATTTGTTGGCAGTGACTTATGGAAGCGCTTTCTTTCGCTAGAGGAGTATTCAAAATTACATTTGTCTTGTGCTAATGAAAACTAAGGGGAGGAGACCTTGCAACAAACTGCAAGAATCATAGCATTAATATTCCCTGCTTAATGACTAGGCGAAATTGTTAAATCCAATCACGGAGATCAATTCACGCAACGTTTATACAGAGAGTAGTGCGAATGTTGTGCCTAAAAAAAGTATGTTATGCCAGAGGACAAGAATTCATCAGGAGTCGCAAGATCGGGCTTTTTTAATTTAGCAAGGGTGGAAGTCAGCATGGACAACGGAATCTATTCTGATCAGAAGGTGGTTGACCAAAATGCGAGTTCAATTAAACAAACAGCTTTCTATCTCTAAGATAGTCATCGGGTGCATGAGGATGAACGACTGGAAATTAAGCACTATGGAAATCGTCCAGTTCATAGAATGGTGCGTGGAACGAGGGATTACAACTTTTGACCATGCAGATATTTACGGGGGCGATCATAGAAACGAGGAGCTGTTTGGAGAGGCGCTGCGCATGCAACCATCCCTGCGGGAGAAGATCCAAATCGTTACCAAGTGCGACATCTGTGTTCCGAATGACAAGAATCCAGGCATTAAAACGCGCTTCTTCAACACGGATAAACAATATATTTTGACACAGGTAAATGAATCATTGGATAAGCTTCGCTGCGATTATGTTGATCTTTTACTGATTCATATGTTTGACCTGTTAATCGATCCGTCCGAGCTTAATGAAACGCTCCAGCAGCTTAGAAACGAGGGGAAAGTCAAATATTTTGGCTTGTCCAACCATAATCCCCTTGAATTTGATGCTCTGCAGAAGTATACCGACATTCAATTTGTCACGAACCAATTCATGCTCAATCCTTTGGGCATTGAAAATTACCTCAATGGCATAATGACGCATTGCCTTAAAGCAGGCATTTCTCCGATGATTTGGTCACCACTGGCAGGAGGGAGAATTTTTAAACCGGACAATCCGAAAGAGGAAAGCATGAAGAATGTTCTGGAGGACATCCGGCAGGAACTTAAACTAGAAACTGTCGACGAAGTCGTATATAAATGGATCTTCAGACACTCGTCCAACCCCGCCATAGTGCTGAGAACCGGAAAAAAGGAGCGCATAGAACGGGCCATCCGATCGGCTAGCGGTGAGGAAATGACCCGTGAACAATGGTACAAAATCCTTATAGAAGCAGGGTATAAGTTGTGGTAGTCCAAGACCACTAAGAGTATGTGAGAGCAGAGCTTATCCCTTACTACGAAGACGGGGAGTTCAAACTCTTTTACCTGCATGGCTGGAGAGAAAGTTATCGTGAAGGCCTCGAACACGGCAGGCTTCTTATACGGCCAAATCCGTATCTGATGGACAGAAACGTTATTTGTTCGGCTGGAATCCGACGACACGACAATTTGTTTTGCTGGAACCCGCCCAAAGCTTCAGACAAAGACTATGACCCTGGGATTGGGGTGGCAATATGATTGTGCATGAAATGGTTCGGCGCCTGGACGGAGCGGTTGGCGTGAACGTCCCCGCGTCCCCGAGAGGCGCTTTTTCTGGTATATCTAGCTGTCTGAAGGGATTTGTCTCACGTTCTGGGGTCAGTCCCGACACAAGTGAGGGTGCTTTATCCCTCGCTTTTTTCTTAATTGAGCATTTTGCATTAATCTAAGCCCTTGTTACACAAAGCAATTTTGAGCATAAAAAAGGACTTCACCCCAACTTGGAGAAGTTTTCAAGTGACCAAACGAGAAAACCCAAGGGAGTGAAGTCACTATGTATATTCTCCAAGAAAGTCTATTTTCCTTTGAAGAGCTTCAAAAAATCGAATCGAAAGAGCGATTGCCCATCTTTTTCAGCGCTTTGGACCTGCGACCTTACGCAAGAGAATTGAGAAATCCCTCACCCCGAGGAGCAGACGGACACTGTCGTCAAGGCATTCTTCGCGCGCTACTCGCAGCTCCTTTAGAGAATATCGATACGTTCACCGGCCTAGCGCGCAGACTAAAGTTTGACCTCCGTTTCCGTTACCAATGTGGGCTTCGACTGGATATCCCCGCTCCTTCGATTTCTACATTAAGTCGAGTCTTTGCCGAGTTGACTGGCAAAGGCCTTGCCAAGCAGTTGTTTGAGGATCTTGTGACTCAGTGCCAAGAAGCTGGAATCATCGACGGAACTCATGTCGCTATCGACAGCGCCGCTATTCACGCTTACGAGAAAAAGGAACCCAAGCGAAAAAGTGAACTCACCGGCAATGCCAACTGGGGTGCCAAGTTTGACACCTTTGGCAACAAAGTCAAGTGGTTTGGCTATAAGTTGCATCTGGCCGTCGATGCCAAAAGTGAACTTCCCATGGCGCTCAAGGTGACCTCTGCCCATGTGAACGACGGAGACGAAGGGCCTGCACTCATGACGACTGTCGCTGCGAAATCTAAAGTGAAATTCTTCATGCTGGATGCGGGCTACGACCAAATAAAAAACTACGAGGCCGCCCGGAACGTCAAGGCGCAAGCCATTATTCCGCTGAATCCACGGAATGAAAAGGAACCGCCAGCGGGGATTACCCGCAAAGGCACGCCCTGTTGTTCGATGGGATTTCCCATGACGTATTGGGGACAGGAAAAGGTGCATTTAAAATTCCGTTGTCCACATGCGACAGGTCAAGTGGATTGTCCTTTGGGTATGGCCGCTTGTTCGTCCTCCAATTATGGAATGGTGGTTAAAATCAACAGTCAAACGGATCTCCGGCGTTATGCGCTACCGCATCGGGAAAGCCGAGGCTGGAAGGAACTTTACAATAAACGAACCAGTGTAGAACGCTGCAATTCTCGAATGAAGACCTATTTAACTGCAGACCAGCTTCACGTCTGGGGGATTCAAAAAGTGACAACTCACCAATATTTAAATGCGATTGTGTTACTTGCCTCTGCGCTTGCCATTGCGAAGCAACGAGTACAGAACGCCGCTTAAAAACTTCCGATTCATTGAAATTCTGTCCGTCTGTCTATTTTTCACTCCACTCTCACAACACTGAGATTTCGTTGTAACCTAACTTTGACTTTAAATCAAAATATGAATTATGCAAAATGCTCAATTAGGAATAGTATACTTTTTCTACTTTATATAATGTATGTTCGATAATTGGGCAGAGATCGGCATCTACTTTGTAAAACTTAATTCGAAAGTATAAACTTTTTAAAAAGTTCTTTATATTATTTTTTTGCTTAAAGGCAGGAAGAAATTCTGGATTTATCTCCACATCACCAAAACTTTGAATCCATTGCTCTACATAAGTCTGACTAAGTACTTTTCTATTTAAAACACTAATTACGGAGTTTACCATTCTCTCATCTTCCGCGTAGGAGTAAATTCGATCTGTTATGGTCATCTTTTCGTAAAGCAAATCGAGGATGATTAAGAGGTCGTTTTTATCCAGTTCGGAAAATTGAGCCAAATCGTCTAAAGCATCTGCTGCGTGGGCTATGGCATGAGCCCAGCCTTTTTCTTCGTCATACCCACGGTAATCTTGCTCGTTTTGTACATTGTAAAACACTTTCTCTTTTATCTGATGGATTTGTTCTCTTGAGAGAAATGGTGATTCTTTATGCCTCATGAAGAGGAGCGGTATGACTAGCATAGAGAAAGATCGAGTGAAGACAGAGTCTATATTTGTTTCACCAAGCTTAAAAAGCAAATGGTTGTTATCCAAAACAACTGGCAGAAGTTGTTCTAGTTCGTTTGCAGTTGGAAAATTACCAGGAATCCAATGTGATAAGGTAGTATAAATTAGCTCATCACGTAATTGGGCATCCATAGAACCGATATTATCTATCATTTCTTGTATCAAGTGAAATTTGAATTCGATACGATTTACCAGCTCGTTTTGGCAATTTGTGATTTTTACCAACAGCCGAATATGAAATGTCGCAGCAGCTATACAGGGGCCTTACAATGGGCTACCGGAAAAACGAAGATGAACAAGGAAGAGGTTGCCAACCGGGTATCATTATTCGTGATTAAAGGATTATGAATAGCCAAAATATTGTGTTCACGGGAAAGAGCGTTAAATACAGCGGCGATCCAAAGATTTTTATCTATGGATGCCGCCGTTTTATTGTTTAAGTCAACCCAAATAATAACATCCAATTAAACGGAAAGTAGGAACTTGCGAAGAGTTCCTGCTTTTTTCTTTTAGTAGAAGGGATTGGGAAGATAAACATATCATAGATTTTTTTTACAATAGAATGTAATATTCAGGAATTAATAGGCATAAGTGTATTATTCGAAAGAGAGGTGCATTGGTGAAACTTTATATTTATCAATATGGATTTGTCTTAGATAAGACAACTAAAATTCCGGTTCCTGGATTCTTAATTCAGACGGATGATGGCAAAAACATTTTAGTGGACACAGGCTTCAGAAAGGAGGACCCTTTTTCGGGGAATTTATTGGCAGAGGAAGAAGATACCGTTGAAAAGCGGCTTTTATCTATTGGCTTAGCCCCAAGTGATATTCATTACGTAATATGTACACATCTGGACCCGGATCACTGTGGTTATCATGATCTTTTTTCCAATGCGACATACCTGATACAACAAGAGCATTATGATCTTGCTAAAAGCGGTGCAAACAGTCGTCTCGAAACGTACAGGAAATATTGGGACTTGCCCCATCTTAATTATCAGGTGATTGAAGGTGACTTCGAACTTGTGCCAGGTATTCATTTGATTCATACACCCGGTCATATGATTGGACATCAATCGGTTTTAGTGAAACTCCCTACCTTAGGTAGTGTGATTATTACTGGAGATGCGGTTTTCCGTCAGGATGAATACTTGTCTGAGCAAGCCAATGATCTTGATAAAGAAGCCCAGATGAAGACTAATAGCATTAGAAAACTGAAAGCACTAGAAAAAGAACATAATGTCAATCTAGTGGTATTTGGACATGATCCTGTGCAATGGCCGCACCTGAAAAAATCGCCCGAGTATTATCAATAAAGTGCGAAATATTTCTTGGAGGTAATGGAACGTGATGAAGAAAGTTGATGCAAAGGTAGCGCTCAGCCCCATACCATTGGTAGTGATCGGCACGGAGTTTGATGGTAAAGTCAATTATATTACGGTTGCCAACACAGGTATGCTGGATAGTCAAACTGTATTGGTAAGTGTTGGAAAGATTCAATACTCCAATAAAGGGCTAAAGGACAATAGGACCATGAGTATCAATGTCCTTTCCGAGGAGATGGTAGCTAAAGCGGATTATGTAGGGATGGTTTCCGGAGCGAAAGTTGACAAATCTAGCGTATTTGAGAGTTTCTATGGAGATTTGAAAGGTGCTCCTATGATTAATGGGGCCTCTGCCTGCATGGAGTGTGAAGTGGTAGAAATCGTTGATATGCCTAATCATAATGTCTATGTGTGTACGGTTAAAAATACCTATTGGAATGAAGACAGCATAGTAGATAATAATTTGGATATTTCATTGGCAAAGCCGCTGCTTTTTGATGTTTATCAAAGAAAGTATATAAAAGTCGGTGACGTCATTGCTGATGCGTGGTCAGTAGGTAAGACTTTGATCTAAGAAGAGTGGGGTGGCAGACGTAATGCAGTACCGGGTAGGCGAGCGTTGAAGCCGGCCCCAGCGCAAATCAATCGATTTTTGATGATACTAACGATATAGGGAAAATCAAAAAAGAACCTGGCATCCTGCCAGGTTCTTTAATATTGCGTATATACAAACGTGATGCTATAATCAGAACGCAACTATTTATTTAACACAGACGTAATTATCTCATCTTATATTTCTAATATACCATGCCGGTAAACTCTTGTCAAATGTTTTTCTCAATCTAATGGTTAGGAGAGATATTGAATGGGTGAATGGGTTCTCGGCTTTCAGGAAATGGACAAGACGCAGCTGTTGCTCGTTGGCGGAAAAGGGTTGAATTTAGGGGAATTATCCAAAATCGAAGGTATTCAAGTGCCGGAAGGATTTTGCGTTACAACGGTGGGATATCAAAAGGCCATCGAACATAATGAAGCGTATTATGCTTTGCTGGATCAATTAACAATGCTAAAAGCAGAAGACCGGGATCAAATTGGTGAAATCAGCAGGAAGCTTCGGCACATCATTATGGAAGCAGAGATTCCTTCCGATGTTGTAGAAGCCGTGACTCAATATCTCTCCCGATATGGCGATGAGCATGCTTATGCTGTGCGCTCCAGTGCGACAGCCGAAGATTTGCCGCAAGCCTCTTTTGCCGGTCAACAAGACACTTATCTAAATATCATCGGCAAGGAAGCAATCCTGCAGCATATCAGCAAATGTTGGGCTTCCCTGTTTACGGATCGCGCGGTCATCTACCGTATGCAAAATGGATTCGATCACAGTCAGGTCTATTTATCCGTTATTGTTCAAAGGATGGTGTTCCCGCAGGCTTCAGGAATTTTATTTACCGCTGATCCGATCACTTCCAGCCGGAAGCTGCTGTCCATTGATGCCGGTTTTGGACTTGGCGAAGCGCTGGTCTCCGGCTTGGTGTCGGCTGATTGCTATAAAGTACAGGGAGAGGAAATCGTCGATAAGAGGATAGCAGCCAAGAAGCTGGCAATCTATGGACTAAAGGAAGGCGGAACAGAAACCCGGCAGATTGATCCCGAACAGCAGACGGCTCAAACCCTTACTGACCGGCAAATTGTACAACTGGCACGCATCGGAAGAGAGATCGAAGCTTATTTCGGCTGCCCGCAAGATATCGAATGGTGTCTGGCCCATGATACTTTTTATATCGTCCAGAGTCGGCCGATCACTACTTTATACCCGATCCCTGAAGCTGATGATGGGGAGAATCATGTGTACGTCTCTGTCGGCCACCAGCAAATGATGACCGATCCCATTAAACCATTGGGATTGTCTTTTTACCTGTTAATAACTCGCGCACCTATGCGTAAAGCCGGCGGAAGGCTGTTTGTGGATGTCGCACCTAATCTGGGTTCTCCTGCTGGCAGAGATTTCTTAATCCATACCTTGGGCCCATCCGATCCGCTCATCAAGGACGCCCTTATGACCGTCATCGAGCGGGGAGACTTTATAAAATTGCAACCAGATGTGAACCAGGGACAGAGTTCCGGGACAAGCCATATAGGGCGCTCGCCTGCGGGTTCTCAAGATCAGCCCGAACTTGATCCGTCTATCGTTTCTGATTTGATTAAGGACAGTGAAGCATCGATCGAACAGTTGAAGCTCAGCATCCAGTCGAAATCGGGAGCGGATTTATTTGCTTTTATTCGGGAAGATATAGAGCAGTTAAAGAAGCTGCTATTTGACCCGCGAAGTATGCCTGTGATTATGGCGGCTATGAATGCTTCAGCATGGATCAATGCAAACATGAACCAGTGGCTGGGTGAGAAGAACGCAGCGGATACGCTTGCTCAATCTGTACCGGGCAATATTACTTCGGAAATGGGCTTGGCGTTATTGGATGTTGCAGATGTGATTCGCCCATATCCGGAAGTCGTTGATTATTTGCAGCATGTGAAAGATGAGCACTCTTTGGATGGAATGATTAAGGTTGAAGGCGGGCAGGAAGCCCTGGACGCGATCCATAAATATCTCAGCAAATACGGGATGCGGTGTGCCGGAGAAATCGATATAACCAGAACCCGGTGGAGCGAGAAGCCGACTACACTTGTCCCCATGATTCTTAACAATGTTAAGAGCTTTGAGCCAAATGCCGGCAGCCGGAAATTCGAGCAGGGGCGGCAGGAAGCGCTGAAGAAAGAACAAGAGCTGCTGGAGCGATTGAAGCAATTGCCGGATGGTGAACATAAAGCCAAGGAAACCAAAATCATGATCGACCTGATCCGCAATTTCAGCGGGTATCGGGAGTATCCGAAATACGGCATAGTTAGCCGATACTTCGTGTATAAGCAGGCGATGCTGAGAGAAGCCGAACAGCTCGTGCAGTCGGGTGTTATACATGACAAAGAAGATGTCTACTACCTCACTTTTGAAGAGTTTCACGAAGCCGTGCATACCCATAAACTGGATTACCGGATCATCGACACACGAAAAGCCGAGTACAAATTATACAAAAAACTGACTCCGCCGCGTGTGATCACGTCTGATGGTGAAATCATTGCAGGCGAATACAAACGGGAAAATATCCCGGCCGCGGCCATTGCAGGTCTGGCTGTCTCTTTCGGCGTTATAGAGGGACGGGCGCGTGTCATTTTAAACATGGAAGATGCTGAGCTGGAGGAGGGAGATATTTTGGTCACCCCCTTCACAGACCCTAGCTGGACGCCGCTGTTTGTCTCCATCAAAGGGCTGGTCACCGAAGTTGGCGGACTGATGACCCACGGAGCTGTGATCGCACGCGAATACGGCCTGCCGGCAGTTGTCGGAGTGGAGAATGCCACCAAACTGATCAGAGATGGGCAACGCATTCGCGTGAATGGAACAGAGGGGTATATTGAGATATTGTAATATTGTGATTTTGAGAAAAAGAATAGAAACGCCCGGAAGACCCTAATTAATGTACGCGGGTCCGGCCGCCAAGTCTGTTCATGGAATTTTGACAGGACTCGGGGGGACATGAATTCGAACTAATTGTCCGGCTGAACAATAGGCATCATGTGAGATCATTATGTGAGATCCTCATGTGAGATCCTCATGTGCTAAAATGAACTAATACTATGCGTTTCTTAATCTACAAGGAGGCCACTATGCAACTGATACATCCTCAAGATATCCAGTTCCGGCTCGAGCACCTCGCCGGTCAGGATCTATATATACATCTCGAACTCACGACAGGCGCCTACGCCAGTCACTTGGACAGCACCCGGCACCCGGCTTCGGTGTTCATTACCAATGCGGTCATCCGATATACGCATGGCTCCATCTCGGGCACGGGCCCATACCGGGTCGGTCTAAAGACAGAGCAGGGCTGGGTTTATGCCGAAGGCCTTACACATGTTGATGACAATGAAGCGGAACGATTAATTCTGGCTGGGCATGACAGTCAAGGAAAGCTAATTGTAGCCTTGCAGTTGAGCCGGGAGGGGTTCTGATGAAAGCGGAGGGTCAAGCGGCGGTAATGAATACGAAACATGCTGAACATAGACGCATCCTGGTTGTGTTTCCCCATCCCGATGACGAAGCGTTCACTGCAGCAGGGACGCTGGCTATGTACATAGAAGGCGGTGCACAAGTCACCTATGCTTGTCTGACACTAGGGGAGATGGGGCGCAATATGGGCATCCCGCCGTTCGCCAACCGGGTCACTTTGCCAGCGATCCGCAAAGACGAACTGGCAGGGTCCTGCCTTGCGATTGGCATCCAGGATTTGAGGATGCTTGGCCTCCATGACAAAATGATCGAGTTCGAAGACTGGGAGCTGCTCGACAGTATGATCATGGAGCTGCTCGAGGAAGTGGCCCCGTCGCTGGTTATTACCTTCTATCCAGGGTACAGTGTGCATCCGGATCACGATGCAACCGGTGCCGCCGTCATAAGAGCGATAGGCCGGCTCCCCGCGGCAGAGCGTCCGCTGGTGCACTGCATCGCGTTCGCCAACAATCATGAGCAGATGATCGGCAAGGCGGATGTGACCGTAGATGTGACCGCATTTCTTGAGAAGAAAATGGCGTCGATCCAGTCGCACCGTTCGCAATATCAGGCGTTGGAGCTTGCTGGCGATCAGGAGCTGACTGATGAGCAAGCCCGGAGCCGGTACGGGACGGAACAGTTCTGGACCTACACGTTCGACTAAACAATGAGCAGCAGGAAGCGGTAATTGCCTGATTAGTGCTCCATAACCTCCCGAGGGCTTTCAACAGGCCTAGCCGGGAGGTTTTGTTTTGCCTAGGGACTGTATACAGCGCTGCAGTTCAGGAAAGGGTTTGCGCAATCCGCCATTTTCTAATACATTGTTTACAGATTAACAAGTTAGAGGTGGCATATGAGAGAGCTTAACAATATTGAGGAACACATCCTGGACCGGGCCTTATATTTAATGGGAAAAAAGAAATCTTGCGATATCTCCATTCGAGCTATAGCGAAGGAAGCGAACGTGAATGTGGGCGCCATTAATTACTATTTTCGGACAAAGGACGAGATGGTGAGGCTGGTTAAAGAGTTCTACATTGAGAACACCATGACCGTGCTGGACATATTGAAGAGCGAAGAATACGGCGATGAAGAGAAGCTGCTGTTGGCCGCCAATGAGATTATGGAGTATTCATTGCGTTTTCCCGGCAATATGGTCATCCATGCGCATTCGATGAAAATAGCCGGGGAGGATGCGACCTCCGGGAGAATTATCAGGCTATCTGCGGAAATCGGGGAGCGCCTGAAGCAATTGCTGCGGAATCTTATAACGGGTGATGAGACCAGCCATAATTACAAGTACCTAATGTTCACCTCATCCATCAATTACCCCACGGAATATGAAGGAATTGCCGAAATGGACAGCACGTTCTTAATGCAGAAAGAGGCAAGAATGGAGTATCTTAAACTGCTGATTAGAGCTTTGCAGTCGGTTTAATTCCTTAAGACCTTAAGTTGCTGAATTGTTCAAACATTATGTTTCAAACATATTGTTTTAATTTTGGTTCTCCGATATAGTTATCGTACAGGCAAGCCGGTGAGGGTTGATTTGTGAATTAATGAACAATCTTCGTGCTTGCATGGCAAAATAACGCGATAACGCGGAGGAGAATTCATATGGCGTTTACTACTTTGTTCAGCCCTATTCGGATCAGAGGTTTGGAGTTGAAGAACCGGGTTATACTTCCCGCAATGGGAACAAAGATGCCTAGCGAGGATCGTTACGTCACACAGCAGCTCATTGATTATCAGACAGCCCGGGCCGAGGGAGGCTGCGGATTGAATTTTACCGAGGTATGCTCCGTTTATGGACCTGCTTCCCCCAAGAACTTCCTTGCCATTTCCGATGACAAATATATTCCCGGACTAAAGCGGCTTACGGATGCGATTCACGAAGCGGGAGGCAAAGCGGGGATTCAGCTATGGCTTGGAGGACTGGCGGTGGCCAGCGACCCCGAGCAGATGATTATTATTCCAAGTCCCGTACCCGTCCAGGGAACAGAGCATACGATTCCCGGAGCGGAGATTTCTACGCTGAAAGAAGCGGCTAAGGCATTCGGGGAGGGCGCCAAACGGGCGGTGGAAGCGGGATTTGACACCATTGAATTTCATGCCGGCCATAATTACACGCCTCATTCCTTTCTAAGTCCTTTCTTCAACCGCAGAACGGATGAATACGGCGGAGATTTGAAGAACCGGGCCCGTTTCCTCATCGAATGTATCGAGGCTATACGCCGTAATATTCCGGATGAAATGCCGCTCTTTATGCGAATTGACGCGCATGACGATTATTTGGAGGGCGGCTTGACCATAGAGGAAGTGATCGAGTTCTGCGGCATGGCCAAGGATGCCGGAGTAGATGTGCTGGACGTGTCGCGCGGCAACTTCTCCTCCGCGGCCATCAAGTACGAGGTTCCACCGATCGACCTTCCGAGAGGCTTCAATGTTGACAACGCCTCCAGAATCCGGAAGGAGACTGGAATGCTGACCGTGGCGGTGGGACGGATCAACGCCCCGGCCCAGGCCGAAGAGATTCTGGCTGATGGCAAGGCGGATATGGTCGTCATCGGCCGCGCCCAGCTCGCGGACCCCGAGTTCTGCAACAAGGCCCAGGCGGGACAGACGGAAGATATCGTCCAGTGCGTCGCATGCAATCAGGGCTGTTATGACGGATTTGTATCAAGCGAGATGCCCTTCATTACCTGCTTGAGAAATCCGGCACTGGGAAGAGAAGCGAAATATCGGTTATCGGCAACGGATCATCCGAAGAAGGTCGTCGTTGCAGGAGGCGGAATCGCCGGTCTGGAAGCAGCCATGATCCTGAAACACAGAGGTCATCATCCCATTGTATGCGAAGCCGGGGCGACGCTCGGCGGACAGTTCGCGCTTGCCGGCGAGGCTCCGAGAAAAGAAGAGATGAAAGAGGCGGCCTTGTCCCGTGGGGAACAGGTGGTCAGAGCAGGGATCGAGGTAAGACTTGGAACGCCT
Source organism: Paenibacillus stellifer (assembly GCF_000758685.1). Classification (NCBI taxonomy): domain Bacteria; kingdom Bacillati; phylum Bacillota; class Bacilli; order Caryophanales; family Paenibacillaceae; genus Paenibacillus; species Paenibacillus stellifer. The sequence continues at coordinate 4,953,969 of NZ_CP009286.1, read as the reverse complement.
GTCACCGCCTCTGTGCTGGAAGAGCTGCAGCCGGATGAAGTGATTGTCGCGGTAGGCGCCGCCCCGATGGAGCTGAAGGTCCCCGGCGGTCATCTGCCGCTGGTCACGAATTCCCATGACGTGCTTGCCGGCAAGTCGGAAGTGTCGGGCAAAGTGATCATTATCGGAGGCGGGCTTGTAGGCCTGGAGGTCGCGGAATATTTGCATGGTAAGGCTTCGGAAATAACTGTAGTCGAAATGCTGGATCGGGTAGCCAAGGATTTGGGGGATTTGCGCTCGATCTGTGTAATGGAGAATCTGAACGCTTCCGGCGCACAAATACTGACAGATGCCAAATGCGTGGAGATCAAGGAGCATGGGGTAGTTATCGAGAGCAAGGGACAGATTGCAGAGTATCCATGCGATTCCGTCGTGGTAGCCATCGGTGCGAGATCGCGTAATTTTGAGACCATCAATGCGTACTGTGAAGACCACCATATTCCATGCCATGTAATCGGAGATGCGCTGCGTGCCCGCAGAGCTTTGAATGCCGTTGCTGAAGCTCATGAAGTTGCGAGAGTCATTTAACAGGCACGCTGCTGAAAGCGAAGAGAAGTGAAGTGAAATGGAGTGAAGTGAAGTGAAGAACAACCCGCGCCGGGTTGTTCTTTTTTACATGCGGATATCCGGATCGCCCCCAGCCGTTCTGTATAGCTTTCGTAAATCAGGATAACCTTGGACCAAGCGGCCCGATTGACAGACCTTCATCCATCCACTAGGGTTAAGGTGCAGCCGGGTATAAGGCAATAATGAACAAAGGGGCCGGAGACTGATGGTAAAAGTGCTTGTCGTCGACGACGAAGCCAGCATCGCAGGGGCGGTGTCCTATGCGCTTCAGAGAGAGGGCTATACCGTGCAAACGGCGGGCAACGGCGAGGAGGCGCTGGAGCGGGTGGAGTCTTTTCAGCCGGATGTTATGGTGCTTGATGTCATGATGCCCAAACTGAATGGGTACGAGGTATGCCGCAGGCTGGAAGGCAGGGAGCGCAAGCCGGCCATTCTGCTGCTGACGGTCAAGGACGATATTGTGGACAAGGTGCTGGGGCTTGAGCTTGGAGCCGATGATTACATGACCAAGCCCTTCGATATGCGTGAAATTATGGCCCGGGTCAAGGCGCTGTCCCGCCGGCGGGGAGCGGAAACAGCCGCACCTGCGCCTGCAGAGGACGTGCTTCAGGCGGGCGATTTAACGATAGAAAATTACAGCCGGACGGTCCTGCTGCATGGAGAAGCGCTGGAGCTGACGCCCAAGGAGTTCGATCTGCTGGCGCTGCTCGTACGAAATCCTGAGCGTGTCTATTCCCGGGAGGCGCTGCTGGATCAGGTATGGGATATCGACTTTGCGGGCGGGACCCGTACGGTGGATATTCATGTGCAGCGGCTGCGCAAGAAGCTCGGGGACATGCAGGGTTTGATTCAGACGGTGTACGGGATCGGCTATAAGGCCACAAGGAAGCAGACATGAAGAGAATGTTTCGCATCGGATTAAAAGGGAAGCTGGCGCTGCTGCTCGCCCTGCTCCTTGCTTTTGTACTGGTCCTGCTCAGTGTGCTGGTGCTGGCTGGCATACGGGATGACCAGCAAAGCCGCCTCGAACAGTCCTTCGCCCATCAGGCCGATGCCGCCAATCTGCGGGTGCGGCAGCAATTTCTGACCGGCGAGCCTGTGGAGCCGGCGGCTTTCATGGAGCGGAACGGGCAGAAGCTCGCGGTGGACTTGAGCGAGCAGAGCGGGATGGCCGTGACGCTGTATGACGCGGAGGGCGCCTTTGCCGGAACCTCGCTTCCGTTCCAGCCGCAGGCCGACGTTAAGGATGCTCTGGCTTACACCTCCAATAAGCAATCCGTCTATATTACGGAAGGCGATCAGATTCTGTATCTGGCTCCGCTGTATAATGCGGATCAGTTTCTGGGAACGCTGCAGTTTCACGCTTCCCTGGCGGAGCAGCATGCATTCTACAGGCGAATCCAGAACCTGTTCCTCGGAATCGGAGCCGCGGTGCTGGCATCCGGCTTTCTCCTCGGGTATCTCTACGTCTGGCGCCAGGTGAACGTGATCGGAAGGCTGAACGAGGCCGCCCGGCGGATCGGGCAGGGCCGGTATTTGAAGGAACCGACGGTGCGCCGCCGGGACGAGCTTGGCGAGCTGGCGCAGGGCATCTATGAAATGAGCGGAAGCGTGGAGTCTTCGGTCAATCTGCTGACGGATGAGAAGCAGAAGCTGCTGGCGGCCATCGTCAGGCTCCAGGAGCTGGAGCAGCAGCAGAAGCAGTTCATCGGCAACATCAGCCATGAGCTGAAGACACCGCTGACCTCCATTATGGCATACGCCGATCTGCTGGAGATGTATCAGGACGACCCGGCGCTGCTCGGCGAAGCCCGGATGCAGATCCGCAGGGATGCGGAACGGCTGTACGGGCTTGTCGAGAAGGCGCTGCAGCTCTCCGCGATGGATATTTACGACTTCGAAACCCATGCGGAGACGGTGCAGCTTAAGCCGCTGCTTGAGGAGGCGGTGAGCCGGCTGGAGGGAAAAGCGGCCAGCCGGCGGATCAGCCTGATTTCCCGGCTGACCGAGGGAACGGTCTGGGCGGACCCGGAGCATATGATGCATATGCTGCTGAACCTGCTGGATAATGCGGTCAAATACAACAGACCCGGCGGCTCGGTTACGGTCTCCAATATGCTGGAGGACGGTCTGGAAGGGGAGACCCGAATGAAGATTGAGGTGACCGATACGGGAATCGGCATTCCGGATTCGGCGAAGGAGCGGATTTTCGATCCTTTCTATACGGTGAGCGCCGACAGATCACGGGAGACGGGCGGTTCGGGGCTGGGGCTGCCCCTGGTTCGCAGCCTGGCCGACAAGCAGAACGGGAGCGTATACCTGGCCGAGACGGGCACGGAAGGCTCCAGATTTGTCCTTACGCTTCCCGCCGGGAAGCCGGATGCGCAGCAGGGGAAGAGGGATGTACGGCAGGGAAAGCCCGGTGCGGAAGAGGTCCGGGAAGATGACCCCGAGCATTAAGCAAGCCCAGGACTGTATACGGCAGCCTGGGCTTTTGGCATACATTTGTTTACAAGTTAGATACAAGCCGGATATGTATTGGAGATATTGCGGCTCTATACTGAATTCGAACAGGGAAGCAGCTTGAACAACTACTGCATTAGGAGGGACCTGTAATGAACACAAGAAGCCAAAGAATAATCATGAAGCTGATCGCCGCCTCCGCGCTGGTCGCCGGACTAACCGCGTGCCAGCCCTCCGGCGCGAAGGTAACGCCGGTCCATTCAGATAACGGCAGCCAAGCCACAGCCAGCGCCGGATCGGGAGCTGCGTCCGGCGACGGCCGGAAGCTGACCATAGTGAAGGGACCTGCCGACCAGGCCAGCCAGGATATCGCGATTGCGCGCATTCACCGGCTCGAAAGCGTCTCCCTCGACCATTGGAAGTCGGACGATCTCGTCCAGATTACGACCACGGAACTGGTCAAGCCCGGTACGGAGACACAAGAGCCGGAATTCGCCTATCTGTCCTCCACCTATGATGTGACCACGGGAGTTAAATCCGGCGAGGGCAAGAACGAAGAGACTGCCGCCGGGAGAGTGGCCAAGGAGGAAATTTCCCCGGACGGAGCATTCAGCTTTATCCAGGAGTGGCAGGACAAGTACACGGCCCGCAACTGGATCAAGAACCGGCAAACCGGCGAGAAGAGGGAAATCAAAGGGCCGACGTATCTGGAGACGGGAAGCTGGATGGACAACGATACTTATATTTTGGCGCCGGGTTCCAAGGAAGGCCGGGGAGAGCTTCTTTCCATCCAGACAGACGGCACGGTCTCCACGCTGCAGCTGAACGATCTGGAGGTCGAGGCGTTCGGGCAATTCGGAGCGGCGCAGGGACGGATCTATTACACCGACAACAACCGGACACTGAAATCATTCGATCCCAAAGAGACGAAGCCGGTCTCATTGCTGAAACAAGTAGACCGCTTCGATATATCGCCTGACCGGAAGTGGATCGCTGTCACTTTACGGACCTCGACGGGGTTGTCCGGAACCGAGCTGCGGCTCTTTGATCCCGCCGGAAGCCCGAAGGGCACCCTGATGGCCAAAGGCGACACCGTTACGTATACCGCCTGGTCGCCGGATTCCTCCAAGCTGGCATTCGCCGTATATACGGAGGAGACCAGCGGAATGAACGGCGTGTATGTCCTTGACACAGCTTCAGGCAAAGTATCGCTGGTGGGACCGGGCTATTATCCGACCTATCCGCTTAGCTGGAATCCTTCCGGCACACGGCTTGGCGTTACGTTCTCGGGAGATCAGAGCCTGCCGGTTACGGAGATCATCGATTTTAAGTAAGAAGAACAAGATATCAATCAAGAACAACCTGGGAGGAATATACAAATGAATAAGAAAATGAAGAAATCGGTAGCAGCTTTGATGGTGATGGGCATGACCCTCTCGGGAGCGGCGGGCGTGTACGCGGGCACGAATTTGCAGAAAATTTCGGCCTATCTCGATCGCCAGACTACCATTACGGTAAATGGGGCAGCTTTTACTCCGACGGACTCGAAAGGAACGAAGCTGGCACCGATTAACTATCAGAATATGCAGTATGTGCCGCTCCGGGCTTTTGCAGATGCGCTGAAGGTTCAGGTGCAGTTTGATGCCAAGACGCATACGGTGACCGTTGGTTCCAAGGGAGAAGCCCCAGCCGGGAATACCGCAGGCTATTCCACAGTCAGCTACAGCAAGTCGCAGCTTCAGGCCATCAAGGCGGAGTTTGCCAAGTTTCAGGGATTTGAATCAGCATATGCCCCTATGAAAATGGTTCAGGGCGACGCCTTCAAGCAGGCAGCAGCTTCGGATGACGGTGTAAGCCTGCTGTTCACTCACATGCGGGTCAGTGTTTCTCCGAGAGACTACTCCTATGAATACGACGGTACTTCGGTTACGCTGAAAAACGGGCTGAAGGGTAAATGGTACACGCCTAGCGACACACCGATGCTGACCTTCAAGCTGGATGACCGGTTCGTAACCTTGAGTTCAACCGATCAATCCGTCAGCAAGACGCAGCTGGAAGAGATCGCGGCTAGTGTTGCGAAAGTGAAGTAATGACGCAGTGAAGTGCCGAGAGTCAAATCATGCAGATCATGCAATGGAGTCTAGCAATAGAGTCAAGTACGAACAATTAAGCAGCTAAATTAACCTGGCAAGAGTGAAAGCGAAGAAGAGTGAGGGAGGCAGAGGCCCCCCGGGTCCCATAGCAGTATTTTATATTAGAAACTTATATAAGTTTGTGATATAATGTCGGCATGAATACTAAATCCGATTCCCACAATTACAATGCCGCCGATTTCGCACTAGTGCTGGAAGACCTGACCAGGATCATGATTCGTCTGCCATCCATTCAAAAATACAGCTTCACCACGCTGTCCGTCCTGCACACGCTGACCCTCAAGAGCCCGATGCGGCTGACCGAGCTTACCGCAACGGAGCAGGTGACCCAGTCGGGCATTACCCAACTCGTGACCCGGCTTGAACGGGACGGACTAGTGGAGCGGCGGTCCGATCCGAAGGACGGACGTGTGGTTCAGGTGCATATTACCGATGCGGGCAGAGAAGTTATTGATTCCCGGCGAAATGACAGAATCGTGCAGCTTTCGTCCTTTATGGAAGGACTCACTCCGGAGGAACGGCAGGCCATTTCATCCGCGATTCCTGCAATGCGGCGGCTCGCCAGGCTGGGAAAAGAATCCTAGCCCGAATTATGGCCGGGGCTGTCTGATTTGGCGGACTTCATAATAGGGAGGGAACCTAATGACAGCAGCCTCTTATGTGCTGGAGCCTTACTCCATTCACGTACCGGATGAAGTGCTTGACGATCTGAAGCATCGCCTGCGGGCCACCAGATGGCCGCTCGATGCCGGGAACGAAGACGGGTTCTATGGCGTGAAACGGAGCTATCTGCAGGAACTGGCCGATTATTGGATTCACAAGTATGATTGGCGCAAGGCCGAGAGGGCTATTAACGCCTATGAGCATTACCGAGTGAACATTGACGGCGTTCCCGTGCATTTCATGCGCAAGCCGGGCACGGGATCGAGTCCGATTCCCCTGATCCTGTCCCATGGCTGGCCCTGGACGTTCTGGCACTGGTCCAAGGTTATCGATCCGCTGGCGGACCCTGCCGCATTCGGGGGAGATCCAGCCGATGCCTTCGACGTTATCGTGCCGTCCCTGCCCGGGTTCGGATTCTCGGCGCCGATTCCGGGCCGTCCTGATATGAACTTCTGGAAAATCGCCGACCTTTGGCACACCCTTATGACGGAGGTTCTCGGGCATACAAAATACGCGGCGGGCGGATGCGATGTCGGCGCGCTCGTAACCGGTCAGCTGGGGCATAAATACAGCGATGAGCTGTATGCCATTCATATCGGCTCCGCCCTGAAGCTGGATTTCTTCAGTGGGGAGCGGGCATGGGATTACGCCGCGGGACGTCCCATCCCGGATACGGTTCCCGGTCCGATCCGGACAGGAATACTGGAGCTTGACCGGCGTTTTGCATCCCATCTTGCGGTTCATGTTCTGGACCCTGGCACTCTTGCCTATGGCTTAAGCGACTCCCCGATTGGCATGCTGGCCTGGATTCTGGAACGGTGGACGAGATGGAGCGACAACAAAGGGAATATCGAAAATGTTTTTTCGAAGGATGACATTCTGACACATGCCATGATCTTCTGGGCGAACAATACGATCGAAACGTCGATGCGAATCTATGCGAACGCAAACCGCTACCCGTGGGCGCCTTCCCACTCGCGCCGTCCTGCTATTGAATCTCCGGCCGGCATCACTTTTGTAGGCTACGAGAATCCGCCGGGGGTTACAACCGAAGGCCGCGTACAGAACTTTCTGGACAGTGAACGGGCATCCTGGTATAACCCTGTCAACATCACTGCCCATGAAGAGGGCGGGCATTTCATCCCGTGGGAAATTCCGGAGCTGTGGGTAGAAGACCTGCGCCGGACCTTCCGGGGATGCCGGTGACTGGGGCGGGCTCCGGAAAGCGGCTCGCAGCACGCTAGAAACGTCCAAACAGCCCAAAGAGGCCATTGAAGTGTACAGCTTCAATGGCCTCTTTTTTACCGTTGGCATTCACCCGGTCTTATGATGCACCACCGCACCAATTACAGCTTAAACTTGGACACCATGTCCTCCAGCAGCCGCGCGCCTTCGACGGAACGGTCCATATAAGCCGAGACCTCTTCGGTCTTCTCGACAATGACGCCGGACTTCTCGGCGATGTGGGTGGCTCCGGCGGCGCCTTCGTTAGCGGCGATGGAGACCTCCTGAATGACCTTCACGATGCTGTGGATCGAGGCCAGAAGCTCCTCGGAGGTGGCGCTCAGGCTGGTGACGAGCCCGTTGATCTGGTCCGCATCACTCCGGTACCGGTCGCTCGCCTGCAGCATCGTTCCGTAATCGCTGCGCACATCATGCTCCACATAATTCAGCAGCTTGGCGGACTGGCCTGACAGATGCGATACCGACTGGACGACGGCCCCCGCGACCTGCTGGATTTCGGCAGCCGTGTTCTTGGAGTCGTCCGCCAGCTTGCGGATCTCTCCGGCGACCACAGCGAAGCCCCGGCCCGCTTCTCCGGCGCGGGCGGCCTCGATGGAGGCGTTGAGCGCAAGCAAGTTCGTCTTGGCGGTAATGTCGAGAATCGCGCTCGCCAGCATGTCGATTTGCTCGACCGCTTTGGCTTCTTCGAGAGCCTTGCCCAGCGACTCCTTCATGTCCGAGAACAGGATCAGAGCCTGGGCGTTGGATGCTTCGAAGCTCTCTTTCAGGCGGCCGGCTCTTTCATTAATCTCCTCAACTGACTGGGCGCCTTCCTGGGCATGAACGGCGACGCTTTCGACCGCGTGTTCCATTTCATGAGAGGAAGCGTTCATTTCCTGCGTGGAAGCAGCCGTTTCTTCCATGCCTGCGGACAGCTGCTCCGTGGTGGAGGAAATGTCCTCGACTTCCCGGCCCAGCTCGTTCATGCTGGCTTTGGTGCTGCCAATCGCCTCCTTGAGACGGCCGGTCTCCTCGATCACGCTTGTGATCAGAGTGCGGAATTCCTGCCTTGCTCCCGCTTCCGCTGTGATGATGGAGGCAAATTCATCTTTTTCATTCAAATAGGAACCAAAGCTGTCGTCGTATTTCAGATCAAATTGCGCGGTCTTGCGGATCAGACCGAGAGCGGCTTGAGTGCGCCGGTTAACGTTGCGGATGATCCAGGCGCCCAGCAGCAGGGAGAGCAGCAGAGCGCCTCCTGTCAGCAGCAGGGTTTGCTTTTTCGCGTCCGCCACATCCGCTTGGTTCCGTGCGATAATATCCTGGCTGTAAACATCCAGAATCTCTTCCACCTGATTGATCGTGTTGCGCGTCAAGTCAAAAGCGATCTTGTAAGCGGCTGAATCAGTTAACGAATTCTGCTCGACATTGTAGAGGCCGGACCATGCTTTGAAGTTCTGGTCGAACTCGTCAAAAAGCTGAGTCACCGTCTTTCCGGACGTCTTGTGCTTGTAAGACATAATCGTACTGTCGCTGTGCTGTAAAATCTCTTTGGCTTTGCCCACCCGTTCCGCCGTCTGCTGAACATTCTCCTGATAGTCCGTTCTGGCCAGGTCTTGCTGCTGCCGGCTGCTCTCGGTCATCCGGGTTCGCAGGGCGGCATCGGCCTGATAAAAATCGCGGTCCGCATTAAGCAGCCAATAATCGCTTTGATGCGCTTCATTGTACAGGCGGTCTGTCAATTCCCCGTACACACGGGTTAACGAAGTGTTGGAGAATACGGCCAGCAGAGCAAGGGCCAGCAGTGGAGCGAGCAGGGGAATGCTCATTTTGATGCGAAGCTTCAGATTGCCTAGAGATAGACCTTTCAAATGGAACTCCTCCTTGATGAGTGACGGGGGACTGGTCGTCCCGCGCGCCTGCCGTTACGTTAATTAAACCTTGTAAAGCTCACATGGCTTATATCGGCACATCTCAGGGATTCCTTAACAAACGGACTCAGGTTCGCAAGTATCGGGGGTCGCGGCCAAGTGCTAAGGATACAGCTTCTCGCCCTTCGCCAGCATTTCAAGGAACTGCTGAATCCGTTTGTTTCTCGCTGCCGGCGTTCTCGACTGATGAAGCCGGTACAGGATGGCGTATTGATTTTGCCGGTTCAGCGAGTCAAAAAATGCCTTCGCTTGAGGCAGCTTGCTAAGCTCGGCAGCGAAATCCTCGGGAACTGAAGCGCTGCTGAACGACTCGTAGGCCTTGTCCCACTCACCGTTCTGCTTAGCCGCTTCAATTGCGGCCAAACCAGCCGGCTTCATCCGGCCTTCTCCGATTAACCGCTCGGCCTTCTCTTTATTCACCTTCGACCACACGCTTTTGGGCCCTCGGGGCGTGAAGCGCTGAAGCCAAGACCGCTCATCATGCTTCACCTTGTGGCTGTCGATCCAGCCGTAGCACAGCGCCGCTTCGAGCGCTTCAGCATAACTGACGGATGAGAGCCCGGAGTTCTTCTTCGCGATCTGCAGCCAAACTCCCGGCGAAATCGCGTGATGCTCCTCCAGCCAGCGCTCAAAGGCTTGAGAATCCCCGAACAGCATGATGAGCAATTCGTTATTCTTCACGGGCTTTGCCTCCTTGGGTATTACGTCTCGCGCCTTGGGTACCTGGCGCCCTGGGCGAATTGCGCTTTGCGATAGGCGGGGCTGCTCCGGTGTCTCTGCCTACTTCCGCAGGCTCGTCAGCATGCTGCGGATATGGCTGTCCATGAGCTGCCGGGCCGTCCCGCTATCATGCTCCTCGATCGCGATGGCGATCAGAATATGGTAGTTGGACGCTTTGGTCCGCATATGAGGCAGCGTATTCGTCTGCTTGCGGCCCTCCGCCAGCAGGGGGAGAACCGAACTCAGCATGCGGGCCAGTACCGGATTTGAAGCGCTCTCGGCGATCAGCTGGTGAAAAGCCAGGTCCGTCTCGAAGAAGGGCCCGCCTTCCTCCATCTGCCGCACCATCCGCTCCGCCAGATCACGCAGCCTGCGTACCTGCGCTTCATCGGCGCGCTGCGCCGCCAGGGCGGCCAGCTCCGGCTCGATCAGCAGCCGGGCCTCCAGAAGGTCGACGAGCGAGATATCCTCAAGTTCCTTGAGCGCCGCCGCCGGATCATCCAGGAGCAGCGGGTCGTTCCGCACATACATGCCACGCCCGTGTTCGATGCTGACATTGCCCTGGCTCTCCAGTATCCGCAGCGCTTCGCGGACGGTGGTGACGCTGACGGAGAAATCGGCGGCAAGCTGCTGCAGAGTGGGGAGGCGGTCGCCCGGCGCCCATTCTCCGTTCTGGATTTTCAGTTTCATAAGCTCCATCGTAGCCTGAAACGCGGTTTGTTTGGTCTGTTTCATATTTGTCCGCCCTTGTCTTGGAATGAATGCCCTTATTTTAGCACAGGTCCGATGAAGATAAGAGATTAGTATTGACTGCCTGCAGATAAGATAATATGATTGTAACACAAAGATCGTATCATTATAAATAAAACGACTAATAGCAGCGCTTAATTCTATGGTTTTTCGTAAAATAACTAGGAAATCATAAGTTTTTTCGAATATACGGGATGAGAATGCTGCTTTTTATAACTAAAGATATGATCTTTGATTTAGTGGACATCTATTCATTAACAGGTGAGGAGGAAGGAGATGGAGGTTGTTACCTTCGGCGAAACCATGGTTCAGCTTGCGGCGGACCGAATGGCTCCCCTGGAGTATGTGGACGGCTTTCACAAGCATGTGGCGGGCGCGGAGAGCAATGTGGCGATCGGGCTTGCCCGTATGGGACATCGCGCAGGATGGTTCAGCAAGCTCGGGAACGATCCGTTCGGACGCTATGTCCGGCAGTTCATCACAGGCCATGGCGTAGATACTTCAGAGGTGCGGACGACGGACGAGGCGCCGACGGGGGTGTTCTTCAAAGAACAAATCTCTCCGGACCGCATCCAGGTGTACTACTATCGCCGCCAATCGGCAGCCAGTCTGATGAATGAGCGCGAACTAAATGAAGCTTATGTGGCAAAAGCGCGCATTCTGCATGTCACCGGCATAACACCCGCGCTTAGTCCGGAGTGCCGTAAGCTGACCTTTCGGGCGATGGAAACGGCGAAGAAGCATGGAACAGCGATTGTATTTGACCCCAATATCCGCTGGAAGCTCTGGAACAGAGAAGAAGCCGGGGAGGTGCTCGGCGCAATGGCGGGGCTGGCCGATTATGTGCTGCCCGGCGTTGAGGAGGGCCGGTTCCTGACGGGAGGTCATACGCCGGAGGAGATCGCGGAGCGCCTTCTGGAAGGCGGCGCTGGAGCGGTTGTCATCAAGCTCGGCGGCGCTGGTGCGTATTACCGCAGCGGCGAGAGCTCCGGATATGAGCCGGGCTTCCCGGTAAGGCGGCTAATTGATCCGATGGGCGCCGGAGACGGCTTCGCCGCCGGATTTATAAGCGGCCTGCTGCTGGGCGAGAAGCTGCCGGCAGCCGTCCGGCGCGCCAATGCGGTCGGCTCCATTGTGGTGGGAGTCAGCGGCGATGTGGAGGGCCTGCCGACACGGCATGAAGTCGAGCGGCTCCTGGCAGGAGGAGCGGCCAGCGAAGATATAACCCGGTAAGGGGGATGCAATCGAGATCCATCAATCAGAAGGAGGAAGGACATGGACAAGGAGAGCCGGATTGAACAGCTTATCGCTTCGGGACTTGTGGCGGTCATCCGCCGCCCGGAGCTGGAGCATGTCGCGGGGATCGCGGAAGCGCTGGCCGCAGGCGGCGTGGGCGCGCTGGAGATAACGGCCGATACGCCGGAGGTGAACCGGCTGATAGCGGAGCTGAAGGCGAAGTACGGGGAACGGCTGCTGGTGGGAGCCGGAACGGTGCTGGAGGCGGCGCAGGCCGAGCGGGCAATTGCAGCGGGGGCCGACTTTATTTTTTCGCCCAATTTGAATGAGCATATTGTGGAGCTGACCGTAAATGCAGGGCGGATTGCCATTCCCGGCGTGATGACGCCGACGGAGATTGTCAGGGCGCATGAAGCGGGGGCTGATCTGCTGAAGCTGTTCCCCGGCAGTTCGCTGGGCGCTTCCTACATCAAGGAATTGCAGGGGCCGCTTGGGCATCTCAGGATGATGCCGACAGGAGGCGTGACGCTGGACAATGCTGGCTCGTATATTGCCGCCGGAGCGGTCGCGCTCGGTCTGGGAAGCGCTCTCGTGGACCGGCAGGCGGCAGCGCGGGGAGAGTACGGGAAGCTGACAGAGATGGCGCGCCGTTTTGCCGAAGAGGTTGACAAGGCCAGAAGAACAAGAGCCAAAGGAGCTTAATGCCATGAAAATTACAGGATATGAAACGTTTATCGTACCTCCGCGCTGGCTGTTTCTGAAGATAGACACGGACGAGGGCATCTCGGGCTGGGGTGAGCCGGTGGTCGAAGGCAAGGCGCATACGGTGCAGGCCGCCGTTGAGGAAATGATGGATTATTTGATCGGGCAGGACCCTCAGCGGATTGAGGATCTGTGGCAGACGATGTACCGGGGCGGATTTTACCGGGGCGGTCCGATTCTGATGAGCGCAATCGCCGGAATCGACCAGGCGCTGTGGGACATCAAAGGCAAGGCCTTCAACGCGCCCGTGTACCAGCTGCTCGGCGGCGCCTGCCGCAGCACGATGCGGGTCTATTCCTGGATCGGCGGCGACCGTCCGATCGATGTCGTCCAGGCGGCTCTGGAGAAGAAGGCCGCAGGCTTCACGGCGATCAAGATGAACGCCTCGGAGGAAATGCAGTTCATCGATACGCATGACAAGGTAAACGCCGTCGTCGAGCGGGTCGCCGCCATCCGCGAAGCCTGTGGGCCGGAGTTCGGCATAGCCGTTGATTTTCATGGACGGCTGCATAAGCCGATGGCCCGGGTGTTGGCCCGGGAGCTTGATCCCTACCGCCTGATGTTCATTGAAGAGCCGGTGCTGCCGGAGAATAATGAAGCGCTGCGGGACATCGCGGCTCATACGAGTGCGCCGATTGCGACAGGTGAGCGCATGTTCTCGCGCTGGGATTTCAAGCATCTGCTGATGGATGGGGTAGTCGATATCATTCAGCCCGATCTGTCCCATGCCGGAGGCATCACCGAGTGCAAAAAAATCTTCGCCATGGCCGAGGCGTTCGATGTGGCGGTCGCTCCGCACTGCCCGCTGGGGCCGATCGCGCTGGCTGCCTGCTTGCAGGTCGACGCGGCTTCATACAATGCCGTTATTCAGGAACAAAGCCTCGGCATCCATTATAATCAAGGCAATGATCTGCTGGATTATATCACCGACCCTTCGGTCTTTGCCTACAGCGACGGACATGTCCGGATTCCGGACGGACCAGGTCTGGGCATAACGGTCAATGAGGAATATGTCCGCGAGATGGCCAAGACGGGGCATCGCTGGCGAAATCCGGTGTGGCGTCACCGGGACGGCAGCATTGCGGAATGGTAGAAGCCGGTTAACAAGCCAGTGGGAAGGCAAGTCAAGAAGCCAGAAAGCCAATCAATCATAAGGCTAACAAGTGGGCGGCCAATAATTCAAAAAGCCAATAAGCCAACAAGCTCAGGAGGATGGTTATGTCATTTGTTCCAAAGTACTGGGAAGATCCCGAGTTGCTGCAAATCAACAGGGAAGCGGCGAGAGCTTACTATATCCCCTATGCATCCGCTGCGGATGCGCGAAGCCGGAAGCGGGGGCGCTCCCCGTATTATGTAACGCTGAACGGGCGCTGGAAGTTCAAATACCACAGCAGCGTCTCGGAAGTGAAGGAAGAATGCGTGACTACGGACTGCGACACCGGCGGCTGGGATGATCTGACCGTGCCTTCCTGCTGGCAGACGAACGGTTACGACCAGCTGCATTACACGAACATCAATTATCCGTTTCCGTTCGATCCTCCTTTCGTGCCGAACGAGAACCCCGCCGGCGTGTATGTCCGGGAGTTCTCGCTCCCGGACAAGTGGGAAGGCAAGGAGAAATACGCGGTGTTCGAAGGAGTCAACTCCTGCTTCTACCTGTGGGTGAACGGTCAGTTCATCGGCTACAGCCAAGGAAGCCGGATGCCCGCTGAATTCAATATTTCATCCTATGTGCGTCCCGGTGTGAACCGGATGACCGTCATGGTGCTGAAATGGTGCGACGGCAGTTATCTGGAGGATCAGGATCTGTGGAGATTCTCCGGCATTTTTCGGGATGTCTATCTGCTTGCCCGGGAATCCGCCCACATCACTGATGTATTCAACCGCACATCTCTGTCGGCGGGCTATGATGAAGCGGCGCTGGACTGCGAAATCGGGACAACCGGAAGTCTGGAAGTCGAAGCCGAACTTCGGGATGGAGACGGCGTCACGCTGGGAACCGCACAGGCAGTAATCGACGGCCTGGGAACGCTTAAGCTCCGCGTCAGCCATCCCGTGCTGTGGAATGCGGAGCATCCGTACCTGTACCACCTGTATGTGAGCGCAGGCGGGGAGGTGCTGCATTTTGCCGTGGGATTCCGGGAAATATCGATTCAAGGCGGCGTGTTCACCATCAACGGGCAGGCGGTGAAGCTGAAAGGGGTCAATCGGCATGATTCCCACCCGGAGCTTGGCCAGACAATTCCGGTCAATCATATGGTGAAGGATCTGCGGCTGATGAAGCAGCACAACATCAATACGATCCGCACCTCCCATTATCCGAACGACTCCCGGTTCCTGGAGCTGTGCGACGAATACGGCTTCTACGTGGTAGGCGAAGCTGATCTGGAATGCCACGGCGCGCTGCCGGCAGGAGACTTCAACTGGTTCACACGCCAGCCGGGATGGGAGAAGGCTTTTGTAGAGCGGGCATACCGGATGGTAGAGCGGGACAAGAACCACCCGTCCGTCATTATCTGGTCCATGGGGAATGAATCGGGCTATGGGGAGAATCATATGGCGATGGCCCGCTGGACCAAGGGCAGAGACGCTTCGCGCCCGATTCATTACGAAGGCTCCGACCCCCGGCACGGCGGCAGTCCGGACACGGAAGTGCTCGACATGGAGAGCCGGATGTACGCTTCGAGCGAAGCGATTGCGGCCTATGCATCCGACCCGGATACGAGCAAGCCGATGTTCCTGTGCGAGTACAGCCATGCCATGGGCAACGGGCCGGGCGATTTGCAGGATTACTGGGATGTTATCAACCGCTATCCGAAGCTGATGGGCGGCTGCGTCTGGGAATGGGTGGATCACGGCATCAAGATTATGAAGAACGGCCGCCCCTTCTACGCCTACGGAGGGGATTTCCGAGACAAGCCCAATGACGGCAATTTCTGCATCGACGGCCTGGTGTCGCCGGACCGGAAGCCGCATCCCGGGCTGCTGGAGCTGAAGCAGGTCATCGCTCCTGTAATCTTCGAGGCCGAAGATCTGGAGGCGGGTCTTATCAAGGTTCACAACCGATACGACTTCAGCGATCTCTCCGGCGTCAAAGTGTTGTGGAAGCTGGAGCGGGACGGCGAGACCGTCCGCCAGGGCGAAATCGGCGGGCTATCTGCCGGTCCGCACGGCTCGCAGACCCTTGAAGCCGATTTCGGCAAGCCGGATGGGCCGGGGAGGTACTATGTGACGCTGTCCTGCGTGACGGCGCAGGAGACTTGGTGGGCGGCTCCCGGCCACGAGATATCCTTCGGCCAGTTTAAGCTCCCGACTCCGCAGCCGGAGACGTTCAAGCCCGAGGCGCTTTCACCGCTGCATACGGAGATGCTGGACGGCCGGCTTGTCATCCGCGGCTTTGACTTTGAGTATGGCTTCAACCTGGAGACCGGATCGTTCGACAGCCTGGTCAAGAACGGAGTAGAGCTGCTGCAGACGCCGCTCTCTTTCTCGGTATGGCGCGCCCCGGCTGATAACGACCGGTTCGTGAAGGAGGAATGGATGAAGGAGGGCTACGAGCGGGCGAAAGCGCATATTTACGCCGTAGACATCATCCGGCAGGACGGCGAAGCCATCGAGGTGGAGACGGCGTTCTCGCTCGGAGGCTATCTGCGCCCGCCGATCCTGAAAGGAACGGCACGCTGGACGGCGGACGCGTCAGGCGGTCTTCACCTCCAAGCGGGCGTTAAGGTGAGGGATAATATTCCGTTTCTGCCGCGCTTCGGACTGTGCGCTGTAATGCCGGAGGGGAATGAAGAAGTGGAGTACTTCGGAAAAGGTCCCCATGAGAGCTATATCGACAAAGGACGCAGCACCAAAACGGGAAAATACTTGACTACTGTCGACGATTTGTTCGAAGATTATATTATGCCGCAGGAGAATGGCTCCCACAATGAAACGGAGTGGGTTATCGTCTCCAGCGAGCTCGGCATGGGGCTGAGATTCGACAGCAGCACACCGTTCTCATTCAACGCTTCGCATTATACACCGGAGGATTTGACCGAGGCCGGGCATAATTACGAGCTGTCCCGCAGACCGGAGACGATCGTTCATCTGGATTACCGGATGAGCGGCGTCGGCTCCAACTCCTGCGGTCCCGCGCTGCTTGCGCCGTACAGGCTGGATGAGAAGGAATTCGAATTCGGGCTGAGCATAGCGCCGGTATTCAAGGAGGATGAATAGGCAATAGGCAGGCTGGGCCAGATAGATGACGTCACGGCCGGATGTACGGATAGGCCAGGGAGACCGGATCGAGTCAGATCCGGTTTGCCCTTTTTCCGGCTGGCATTTTGCGTAATACGGCCGGCATCTGGCGTAATTGGAATACATGCAGGTTGATGGTATGCGGTTGGTTCAACTCGCTCCATGGATTTATGTTAAATGCTCGGTAAATAAGGCAATCGAAGCTATGGAGATGGAGGGGATCGTATGAAATGGCGCGCTTCGTATCGCGGAGACCGGCGCAGCCCTCCTGCGGTACCGGTCGGCCGGAGCATGTACGCCAAGCTGCTGATGTTCTTCATGGTCATTGCGCTGCTGCCGCTGGCAGTCATGGGGTACTTCTCCACCCACAAATCGTCGCAGATCGTGAATGCGCAGTTCGGAAGCTACGGGATGAACGCGATCGAGGAGCTGAAGCTGCTGCTGGACACCAGCGTGGCGCAGATGGACAATATTACGGGAAATCTGTTAAATTATTTGATCTCTACGCCGATTGTGATCGAAGAGGGCGAGACGCCGAGCTACAGCCGCTATCAGGAGGAGCAAGCGCTGCGGCGCTACCTGATGTCTTTTGAGACGGTCAATATTGTAAGCGTTTCAGTTGTGACTCCGTCGGGTAAAATTATCGGCAGCGGCGCGATCGATCCTATCCGGCTGGCGGATTCCTCCTTCTGGCACGGCGCTTCCGGCGACGGGGGACGGCAGGTCATCATCCATCGTTCAGATTACTATTACAGCTTCGTGGAAGAGAACACGGTCATCAGTCTCGTGGTGCCGGTTAAGGACCATTTCGGACTCCCTTCGGGCAGCCGGATTCTGATCGATACGAAGGCGGACCCTGTGGTCGATCTGCTGCGGGCGTTCCAGCATAACATGAACGCCCATCTGCAGATCCGCTCGGGAGACGGCGCTGTGCTGCTCCAGAGCTCTGAGGGATACGTCGGCGCGGAGGACGATGTGGTGTGGTCCGGCGTTATGGAGCGGGAGGGCTGGACCGTTGAAGCCCGGGTGCCGCATAGCGAGTTCTACCGGTCCTCCGGCGTGATCCTCAATTACACGCTGCTCGTTGCGGGCTGCACGCTCGTCTTCGTCATCCTGATAGCTCATTTCTTCTCGCTCCGCCTCACGCGGCCCATTCAGAAGCTTACCCAATCCATGCGGAGATTCGGCCAGGGAGAGCTGTTCATTCAGACGCCCGTGCTGTCCTCTGACGAGCTCGGCTATTTAAGCCGCTCGTTCAACCGGATGACCGGGCAGATTCAGGAGCTGGTACGCGAGATCAGCCGGACCGAGAAGCTGCGGGGCGAAGCGGAGCTGCGGGCGCTGCACTACCAGATCAATCCGCATCTGCTCTTTAACACCCTGAACACCATCCAGTGGAAGGCGAGACTGGCCGGCCGCCGTGATATTCAGAGGATGGTCGAGCATCTCGTCGCTGTGCTGGACAGCAGCCTGTCGGTATCAAGGACGCTGATCACGCTGGAAGAAGAGCTGGATGTCGTCCAGCATTTTATCGAGATCCAGCGGTTTCGCTACGACGACGCCTTTAAGTTCACGATGGAGGCGGCGCCGGAGCTGATGACTTGCCTTGTTCCGCGCATGGTGTTCCAGCCGCTGCTGGAGAACATCTTCTTTCACGGCTTTACGGACGGGGAAGGCGAAATCAGGCTGTCGCTGTCTTCCGGACCGGATGGAATTACGGCGGTGCTGACCGACAACGGGCTTGGCATCAAGCCGGAGCATTTGCAATATGTCAGAGACGGTCAAGTCGTTCCCGGCAAAAAGGGCGGGCTTGGCCTGCGGAACGTGATGGAGCGCTTTAGCATGCATTTTGGCGATAGCTGTACGTTTACGATTGAGTCAGAACGAAACCATGGAACGAAGGTGACGATACGATGGCCCAAGACTTACGGAGAGACCGCCCCCTGAAGGTATTGATCGTCGATGATGAACAGTTGGTCCGAAAAGGCCTGAAAATGACAGTGGATTGGGGCAGACATGATATGACCGTCGTTGATGACGCCCCGAACGGCGCTTTGGGTTGGGAGAAGGTAATCCGCCACGAGCCGGACGTTGTCATAACCGACATCGTAATGCCCGAAATGGACGGCATCGAGCTGGCACAGAAAATTCGTAACCGTTATCCCCATGTCAAAATATTGTTTCTGAGCTGTCACCGTGATTTCGCCTATGCGCAGCAGGGCATCCAGATCGGCATCTCCGACTATATCGTCAAGACCAGTATGGGCGAAGAAGAAGTAGAGCGCTGCCTGGATAAAATCCGGCGGGAATGCCTTTCCCGCCCGGTGACACAACTCCCGGAGGCGCCGGTCGCAGATGACGGGGACACCGTGACCGATTGGCTGCGGCGGCAGGATGCTCCGGCGGCTGCGAAGCTGTCGGCAAAGCTTGAGAAGGAATGGAGCTGGATGATCTTACAGAGCTGCATCCTTCACTTATACGATATTGGAAGCGTTACCAAAAATTCGGATACCGCTTCCGCTGAGAGAAGGAACCGTCTGAAAGACGTTTCACAGGAGCAGGTCGGCGGGTTTGTTCTGACGGAGCAGGCTGGCGGGCTTGTCCTGACAGAGAAATCGGGTCGGCTACCTCTGGAGGAACCGGAGCGGCGGCCTATGGAGGAATCGGAGCAGCGATCCCTTGAAGAATGGGGGCGTCAATCCGTGGAGGAGCCGGAGCGGCAGCTGTACCGGCTGCTTGCGCCGGATTTCGCAACGGGGATACCCGGACGGGCGCTCTTTCCCTGCCCGGACGGCTCGGTGCTGCTTCTCTGCCCCTGGGATGAGCGGGATCTGGCCGAGCATGAGCTGCTGAATGTGAAGCTCGCGCGCATTCCCGGACTGGAATGGAGGGAGGATGGCCCGGTCGAAGGCGTCATGCGCTGGACCGAGGGCGTGATGCGCCTTCTGCGCCTGCGGGCGATTGAACGGGAGACGCCTCTCTCAAGCCGCCAGCACAAGGAGGATATTTATCGCGCCATCGACTATATTAACCGGCATCTGCAGCTTGACCCGAGAGCGGGCGAAATCGCCGACCGGATCGGCGTCAGCCGCAGCTATTTCAGCACGGTGTTCAAGGAAGCAACCGGCTGCAGCCTGATTGATTTCATCACGCGCAAGAAGCTGGAGCGGGCGCAGAGCCTGCTGGAAATGACGGATTACCGGATCGAGGAAATTGCGGAGAAGGCCGGCATCGGCGACGTGAAGTATTTTGCCAAATGGTTCAAGAAGAGCACCGGTTTCGCTCCCGGACAATACCGCCAGCAGACAAAAAGACACTGAAATCCAATAAAAGAACCAATCGCCCGGAGAGCCGCCGGGCGTTTTTGCTACATTCCAATAAAAGTGAACCTTTTTCGAACGGCAATCGGCTGTGAAACCCCTTACATTTTTCTTATGATGAGATCAACCCACTAGAGGAGGTCAAAAAATCACATGCAGAACAAAAGAGGGAAAATGCTGCTTTCCGGGCTCTTCGCGGCTTCCATGCTGCTCAGCGCCTGCTCGGGTTCCAATTCGCAGAACGCTTCCGGTTCGGGCGGGACACAGCAGGGAGGAGGAGAGAAGGTCAAGCTGGTCGTCTGGATCTGGGAGCAGGCCAAAGCGGGAATCGATCTCAACATGGACCGCTTCAAGGAAGCCTATCCGAATATCGACGTCGAATTCCAGACCATGAAATCCACCGACCTCTATCAGAAATATCTGGTGTCTTCCAATACGGATGATGCGGTGCCGGATGTGCTGGCGCTGGAATCGACGAATCTCTCGCAGATGGTGCAGATCAACTCGCTGCTCGACATCACCGACCGTGTGGCGCCGTACAAGGATAAAATCGTGCCTTACAAATGGAAGGACGCCACCATGGACGACAAAGTCTACGCCATGCCATGGGACAGCGGCCCGGTGGTGATGTTCTACCGAAACGACCTGTTCGAGAAGGCCGGCCTGCCGACCGATCCGGATGAAGTCGCCTCGAAACTCAAGACATGGAACGATTATTACGAAGCCGCCAAGCTCGTGAAGGAGAAGACCGGAGCGTTCATGTACGGTGATTCCAAGACGAACTCCAGCAACCGCGTCTTCGAATCGATGATGTGGCAGCGCGGGCTCTGGTATTTCGACGAGAATGGCAAGGTCGCAGTGGACAGCCCGGAAGTGAAGGAGATCGCGGATTATCTCATCAAGATGCAGAAGGAAGGGCTCGTCTATGACGCCCGCGCGAACACCGATCCTTGGGGCAATGCCATCAGCCAAGGCCAAATCGCGACTGTCGTCGGGGGCTCCTGGCATGACGCGACGATCGAGAAGCAGTACTCCCCGCAGGATTCGGGCAAATGGTCGGTGACGACGATGCCGAAATGGTCTGCGGATGACCAGTACGGCGGAGCCAATCAGGGCGGTTCCAACCTCGCGATCAACAAGAACTCGAAGCATCCGGACGAAGCGTGGAAGTTCATCGAATTCATGCTGGGCAACGAAGAGTCGCAGACCAAGATGATGCTGGAAGCGGGATTGTTCCCGTCGCTGACCACCGTGTACACAACCTCGGCTATGGATAAGCAGTTCGACTATTTCAAAGGACAGCCTGTTCTGAAGACGTACGCCAAATCGCTGGAGAGTACGTATCCGCTGGCTTACACCTCCGATTTCCCGATGGCCAACAAGCTGATGACCGATGTGTGGGCGAAGGTCTTTCTGAACAATGCGTCTTCGGAAGACGCGCTTAAGGCCATGGCCGACGAGCTTCGCCAGAAGACCAAGAGAGAGTAGACCGCATACAGAAATCAAGGATTCAAGGAGGGGAGGATTTTCATGGAAAGGACAGGCTGGAACAGGCAGCTCCGCTATGCTCCGTATCTGTACATTTCCCCATACTTTATATTATTCGGCATCTTCTCGCTGTACCCGATCATCTATTCCTTCTATCTCAGTCTGACGGAGTGGAACGGATCGCGCGACAAGCTGTTCGTGGGGCTGGACAATTATGCGGCCCTGTTGAGAGATCATTACTTCTGGCTGTCGCTGTGGAACAGCGTCGTTATCTTCCTGATGTATGTGCCGCTGATGCTGTTTCTCGGCTTGATTTTTGCCAGCATGCTGAATTCGAACTGGATGGTGGGCAAGGGATTTTTCCGGATGGCCCTGTTCGTGCCGAACTTTGTGTCGGTGGTCGCCGTATCGTTCGTATTCGTGCTGCTGTTCAACACCCAGGACGGGCTGATCAATACGTTTCTTATGAATCTGGGCTGGATCAAGAACCCGCTTCCGTGGCTGGATTCCCCCTGGTGGGCGCGCTTCTCGGTGGCGTCGATGGTGCTGTACCGCTGGCTCGGCTACAATATGCTGCTCCTGATGACGGGACTTCAGAGCATTCCGAAGGATCTGTACGAAGCGGCCTATGTCGACGGGGCAACGAAGGTGAAGAGCTTCTTCCTGATCACGATTCCTCTGGTCAAAAAAATGCTGCTCTTCTGCACCGTACTCTCCACCATCGGCACCTTCTCGCTGTTCACCGAACCCTACATCCTCACCAAAGGCGGTCCGCTCAATTCGACGCTTACGCCGGTGCTGATGCTGTACAATGAAAGCTTTCAAAATTTCAACTTCGGCTACGCCTCATCGATCGCGGTCTGCTTCTTCATCCTGATGATGACCGTCTCGCTGATCCAGATGCGTCTGTTCGATGAGAAATAAGGAGGGAGATTCGCTTGACGATACTGACTCAGACGAAAATGAAGCCCACAGCGAAGAGGGCCAGCCGTTCAGGAGAAAAGAGCCTGACTTCCGGAGCAGCCTTCCTCCTGATGGCGGTCGTCTCCCTCGTGACCCTGTTCCCGCTGTTCTGGCTGTTCAGCTCGTCGCTTAAAGATATCAGCGAGATTTTCATCAATCCGCCGATCTGGATTCCGACGACGCTGCACTGGGAGAATTTCACCGAGCTGTTCGTGAACCGCAAATTCGGCATCATAACCTGGAACAGCCTGCTGCTGTCCACGACCATGACGGTTACCGCGCTGCTGTTCTGCAGTCTGGCGGGCTTCGCCTTTGCCAAATACAAGTTCCGGGGCAAGGACTTGCTGTTCATCTTCGTGCTTGCCTCGCTGATGATTCCGCATGAAGCGACGATGGTTCCGCTCTTCGTCATTTACAAAAATCTGCACCTGATCGACAACATCTGGGGCGTGATTTTGCCCGACCTGGCCAACGCATTCGGCATCTTCTTCATGCGGCAGTACTGCAGCACGATTCCCGATGAAATGATGGAGGCGGCCCGGATCGACGGCTGCAGCGAGATCAGCATGTTCCGCAAGATTATTTTGCCCAACCTGAAGTCCGCTTTCGCCGCGCTGGGAATTATCCTGTTCGTCAAGCAGTGGAACAACTTCCTGTGGCCGTCCGTCATTCTGCGCTCCCAGGAGCATATGACGCTCTCCGTGGCGCTGAAGGCGCTGGAGGACAGCAACAACACGCCGTATCATCTCATCATGGCCGGCTCGGTCGTCAGCGTGCTTCCGCTGCTTATTATCGTGTTGATCTTCCAGCGTCAGCTGATCTCCGGCATGATTGACGGGGCGGTCAAGGGATAGCAACGGGCAAAGGATAGATGTACGTGTGACAGGAAAGCGTTAATGATTCGGATGTGTCAATGATTCGAGTGATTGAAGATGTGAGAGCTTATGCCCGAAGAGGAAGGAGAGATGCTGGGCCATGAGATTTGGCGTTGATTATTACCCCGAGCACTGCCCGCCCGGGCTGTGGGAGCAGGATGCGGACATGATGCGGGAGCTGGGCATCGAGGTCGTGCGGATGGCGGAATTCTCCTGGGCGAAGATGGAGCCGGAGCCGGGAGTGTATGACTTCGGCTGGCTGGATGAAGCCATCGCCCTGCTGGGAGAGCGGGGGATCAAGACGGTGCTGGGCACGCCGACAGCAGCACCGCCGGTCTGGATGATGGAACTGCATCCCGATCTGTACCCGGTGAATGCGGAGGGACGAAGGGTGAGCTTCGGCGGGCGGCATCATGATTGCCAATCGCATCCGGCGTACCGGAAGCATATTGAAGATTTCGTACGCACGATGGCCTTGCGCTACCGGGACAACCCTCATGTCGCGGGCTGGCAGATCGACAATGAGCTGGGCAACAGCCACCGCAATCTGTGCTACTGCGACTACTGCCGGGGGCAGTTTCAGCGGTGGCTGGAGGAACGGCACGGCTCGATTGAGGCGCTGAACGAGGCATGGGGGACGGTGTTCTGGAGCCAGACCTACACCAGCTTCTCGCAGATTCCCGTCCCTCTGCCTACGCCTAACAGCCATAATCCGTCGCTTCTTCTGGACTGGAAACGCTTCTGCTCCAGCCTGGTCGTAAAGTTCCAGAAGTGGCAGGCCGATATTTTGCGCGAGGTATGTCCCGGGCATTTTCTTACCCATAACTTCATGGGCTTCTTTGACAAGACGGATTACTTCGAGCTGGCGAAGGATCTCGATTTCGTCTCCCATGACCAGTATCCGATGCTGTTCCTGGAGGAACGCATCCGCCGCAGCTCGCCTTCCCATCTCGGCATGGCGCTCGACCTCATGAGAGGTACGAAAGGCAAGCCGTTTTGGGTCATGGAACAGCTTGCCGGACCGACGGGCACGGAAATTCTCGGCTCGACGCCCCGACCGGGACAGATGCGGCTGTGGACGTACCAGTCCGTCGCCCACGGGGCGGATGCCATCGTCTATTTCCGGTGGGACACCTGCCTGTTCGGCAGCGAGCAGTACTGGCATGGCATTCTGCCGCACAGCCGCATTCCGGGCCGGCGCTATGCGGAGATTCGGCAGAGCATTGCCGAGCTGGCTCCCCATATGGAGGCGTTCCGGGGCGGTCTGCCCGAAGCCGAGGTCGCGATCGTGTTCAGCTATGACCAGGAATGGGCGCTGCAAATCCAGCCCCATCATCCCGATCTGAATTACGTTGCCCATCTGCACCGCTATTACAAGGCCTTCTTCGATCAGAGCGTCCCGGTTGATCTGATATCGGAGCATGACGATTTCAGCAAATATAAAGTGCTGATCTTTCCGCTTCTGTTCGTCACGGATTCTAAGCTTTGCCGCAAGCTCTATGATTATACGGAGGCAGGCGGCCATGTCCTGCTCGATATGCGGGCAGGCGTTAAGGACCGGAACAACGCCGTTATTCCACAGACGCTGCCGGGAGAGTACGCGGAGCTGCTGGGGCTGAGTATTTACGATTACGACTGCCTCCGCCAGTTCGGGCAAGGAGTGAAATGGCTGGAGGATGGCGGAAACGCCGTCTCCCCGGTCTCAGCCGCCTCCGGCATGGAGGATGATTTCGACAAGACGTACAAGGAAGCCGAGTTGCCCGGGCTCGCGGATGTGGCCGGTAATGAAGCGGGCTTGGCTGAAGCAGAGCCAGTCGGCGCGGTTGGCACGGATGGCGGCGAAGGCGAGGAAGAGGCGGAGCTGTGGTGTGACATCATCACGGCGGAAGGCGCGGAGGTTCTGGCCGTCTATACCCGGGATTTCTACGCCGGGACTCCGGCTGTAACCCGCCATGCCTACGGCCGGGGACTAGCTTATTACGCAGGCACGGAGCTGGGTCCCCGGATGATGGGTAAGCTGGTCCGGGAGCTCATGAAGAGTGCGGGTATCACCGGAATTGCCGCCGCCCCGGACGGCGTCGAGATCGACCGGAGACGGGGGAGAGACGGCAGCTATTACTTCGTTATGAACCATAACCGGACCACATGCGAGCTTGACATTCCGGCCGGATGGGAGCAGGTATCGGGAGATTTCGGGGGCGGTGACGGAAGCGCGCCCGGCAGGAAGAGCAGGGAGGCGGGGAACGCCGCAGATAAGCCAGGGATCGCCGCAGATAAGCCGGGGCTCTATGACGGATTAGCCGAATCCGTACGCATCGTCATGCAGCCCTTTGACTGTGCCTTGTTTGTGGAACGGGACTGAAGCCTTGATGATATGAAGTAGAACGAACCTTAAACTGGGCGGCTGCATATGGTGAAGCGACTAGATAATGATGTTAAGGAGTGAATCCAAATGGCCTACTTGCCGCCGTCGGGATCTCCCGGTCAGACGCTGCCTCCTCCGCCCAGCTACATTCCGCCAACACAAGGCGGATCATACCTCATTGATTGCTTGCACAGCTACACTTATGTATGGCTGTGGAATGGAGACAGCTTCTGGTATTATCCGACCCGGGTTGAATATGGAGAAGTTTCAGGTTACCGCTGGAGCGGACAATTCTGGTACTACTACGGCATAGATCCGCGGTTTATACGCGAGGTTTCCTGTCCGCCTGTTCCTACGCTGTATTAAGCTTATATTGACATTCAAATTTAAAGCATTATACTAAGAACCAATTAAACAGCAGTTCGTATAACCCTGATAATCGGTTCGGGGGCTCTACTAGGATCCGTAAAACCTAACTACGAACGCAATATGAACGATATTGCGTCCGTCCGGTTAGGTTTTTTATGTGGTCCTATTTGCGTTATCCAATAAGGAGGAGAAGAGAATGGGAACTCTGCTAATCAGGAATGCCAGAAACATCATAACCATGGATGAAGGCCGCACATGCTATCCCGGCGGCAGCCTCTATGCCGAGGGGCATGAAATCAAGGCGATCGGTTACGATCTGCCTTATGAAACGGCGGATACGGTGATCGACGCGATGGGCAAGATTGTCTATCCGGGGCTGATCAACACGCATCATCATCTGTACCAGACTTTTACCCGCAACATTCCCTGGGCCCAGGACTGCGAGCTGTTCGACTGGCTGGTCACGCTGTATGACATCTGGAGACATATGCAGCCGCGCGATGTGTACTTAAGCGCCAAGGTCGGGCTTGGCGAGCTGCTGAAGAACGGCTGCACGACGGCGTCGGATCATTTCTACTGCTTCCCGAACGGAATCAGCGGCGAGCTGATCGATGAGGAGATTCAGGCGGCGCGCGAGCTCGGCATCCGCTTCTTTCCGACGCGGGGCTCCATGGACTTGGGCAGGTCGGCCGGAGGGCTTCCGCCCGATGAGGTGACCCAGAGCATCAATGTCATTCTGAAGGACACGCAGCGGGTCATCGAGACCTATCACGATGCTTCCCCGTTCTCCATGCTTCGTGTTGGCGTGGCGCCCTGCTCGCCGTTCTCCGTCTCCGAGGACCTGCTGCGTGAATCCGCCAAGCTGGCCCGCAGCTACGGGGTGCGCATGCATACCCATCTGGCGGAGACGCAGGATGAGGAGAAATTCTGCTATGACAAGCTCGGACTCCGGCCTCTGGAATACATGGAGAAGACGGGATGGACGGGCAATGACGTGTGGTATGCGCACGGCATTTACTTCAATCACGACGAAATTCACCGGCTGGGAGCCTGCGGCTGCGGTGTCGCGCATTGCCCGAGCAGCAACATGAAGCTGTCCTCCGGCGTGCTTCCAGTCCGGCAAATGCTGAATGCCGGGGTGAAGCTGGGGCTCGGCGTTGACGGCTCCGCCTCCAACGACGGCTCGAATCTGCTGGCGGAGGTGCGCCAGGCGTACCTGCTTCACCGTCTCACCTCCGGCCTGAACGGGCTGTCGGCCGAGGAGAGCCTCTGGGTAGGCACCGTCGGCTCTTCCCGGGTGCTCGGCTGGGACGATGCCATCGGCTCCCTGGAGCCGGGCAAGGCCGCCGATCTGTTCATGATCGACGCCGGGCGGCTCGAATTCGCGGGGGCGCTGTTCGACGATGCGGCGCTGCCGGCCGCGGTCGGCAGCGGACGGCCCGTGGACATGACGATCGTCGGGGGAAAGGTTGTCGTCAAAGACGGAAGGCTGGTCGGCACGGATGAAGAGCAGCTTGCCCGGGAAGCGCAGGCCTCGGCCGCCCGGATGCTGGAGGTCGCCTCGAAGCGAACCGGAACGAACTACTACAAGCACCGACTTTAAAATTATAAGAATTATTAAGGAGATAACTGCACTATCATTCTAAATTGCCGTAATTCCCTTTAATCATGTATGCAATATTACGGATGATTTATATAAACTTATCCGTAAGTCATTTCAAACACATGATAAAGGGGACTTTTTCTTCATGAACTCTAATACAACTGTTCTTAACAAAGTTGGTGAAAGTGCTTGAAAGTGCTGAAGTTTCGCGACGGTTACCGTTAACTGGCCTGCTGGGATTAGCCATGGCTGGATTTATATGTATACTTACTGAAAGCCTGCCGGCCGGTTTGCTGCCGTACATGGCAGAGGACCTTGGAATAACAGAGGCGCTTGCCGGACAGTTCGTCACTCTTTATGCGGTCGGGCCACTATCGGCTGCCATACCGTTAACGGCCGCCATCCGCGGATGGAGACGGCGTCCACTTTTATTGGTGTGTATTATCGGTTTTCTTTTGTTTAACACCATAACCGCTGTATCTTCCGAGTATGCGCTGACCCTTGCAGCCCGTTTCTTTGCAGGGGTATCGGCCGGCGTGTTTTGGGGGATGACTGCTGGATACGCGCGTCGAATGGTGCCTGATTCTCAGAAAGGAAGAGCGATGGCTGTGGCCACGGTTGCACACCTTTGGCATTGGCGCTTGGCGTGCCGGTCGGTACCTTTTTCGGAAACCTTGTGGGCTGGCGCTTGATTTTCGGAACCGTGTCCATGCTGACAGCAGTCTTGATTGTTTGGGTGCTCTGGAAGCTGCCGGATTATGGAGGGGAACCTTCGGATGATCAACTTCCTCTTTATAAGGTCTTCTCGATTCCTGGAGTGAGGCCAATTCTATTCGTTGTCTTGACTTGGGTGTTGGCTCATAACATTCTATACACTTATATTTCTCCATATCTCGCCCGGACAGCGCTTGCCGGCAGGGTTGATTTGGTTTTGATGATTTTCGGTATAACTTCGGTCCTGGGCATTTGGATTGTCGGGTTGTTCATCGACCGTTTCATGAGGCTGCTCGTTTTAGTCGGCATTACAGTGTTTGCGTTGGCCTCCATAGCGATAGGGATTGGCGCCGGTCAACCTCCAGTTATTCTTTTAGGCGTGACGGCATGGGGACTTACGTTTGGAGGAGCGGCAACCTTACTGCAGACAGCCATTGCTCAAGCAGGGGGCAAGGGCGCGGATATTGCCCAATCGATGCTTGTTACCGTATGGAATCTGGCTATCGGCGGGGGAGGAATCATCGGCGCTATCCTTCTTGAGTGGTTCGGGGCGGAATACCTTCCGGCTTCCTTGTTCATCTTACTGCTTCCCGCTCTGATAATAGCTGGGTGGGCCCAAAAGCACGGGTTCCCTGGAAAAAAGTAAAGATACACCATAATATTTGGAACGCAAAAAGGAACCCGATCTTCCGGATTCCTTTTTTTATTTATTTTTCATTCGATACCGGACATGTTTTATGCCAGTAAATTCGCGCTTTCAATAAGGTCTTTATATGCGATAGGGGAAGACATCACAATTAGGGTTGTATAGGTCCCGAACGGATCACACCGATTTTCGAACTCTTCCAGTCCCAGCGTTGAATCGGTCATCACTTTCAATAAATAGTTGTGCTCTCCGCTGATCCGATAACATTCAGACACTTCAGGCGATTCACGGCAAAAATCAAGGAAAGCATAGCATTCCCGCGTCCGAAAAAGCATATAAGCTGTGCACTGCTTGCCCACTTTTTGCGGGGAAACCACAGTGCGGTATTTTTCAATAACCCCTTTTTCTTCCATTCGTTTCACGCGTTCCGTTACGGCCGCCTGAGACGAGCCAACCAGCTTCCCCAAGTCGGTCATGGATAATCTTGCCTGGTTTTGCAGGTGAAACAGAATGTGATGATCGATTTCATCCACAACATCCCCTCCTTATAAATTCAAATATATTTATTATAAATACCTTTATAATCCTTCTGATTGAATAAGCTAACCTTAAATCGCTTATGTAATGCCTCTGGCATTCCAGCGCCTGGTCGATCAAAAAAGAAAATGATCCCACCAGAACCGTAATATCGGTCTCTAGAGGCTGCTCAAGAATTCGGATGGCCAGCACCCCGTTGCATCCGCAATCCTCGGTATCAAAAAAAGCTTGAAGTAACCGGGTAGTCCCTCCAAACTTTCCGATAGCTTTTCTTCCGTGTGGTCATCGAGTTGAATAATTATCCTGAGGTCTCCTTTGACGGTTAATTTTCATCCCAAAACGATGACAGCCATTTGCTTAGTACGTTTGCATGATTGTACTGTGGGTCCTTGGCGGCATAGACCAGCGTAACTTTACCGGCTTCCGCCGCCTTATGGATTTGTTCGGCCAGTTCCAGCTTCACCGGGTCTGTTTCAAGTTCCTTTATATACAGTAATTGAAACTCTTCAAATAGCTCCGGCTGGTGACAAAACCACTTGCGCAGCTCGGGACTTGGCGCCAAATTCTTCATCCAGATGCCAACAGCCGCTCCTTGCTTGGAAACTCCCCTCGGCCACAGCCGGTCGATCAAGATTCGAAGGCCGTCTTCCGGAAGAGGCTGCTCATAGACTCTTTTCAGTTCAATATTCATATGGAACCTCCAGGCATATTGCGGTTAGTCTCTATGTTGCTCAGAAATTTTCCTCTGTAAAAAAAGTATATATCACTTCCCCTTGGCTTTGGGTATCATTCTTCAAATTACAAGGGGATAGATGTCAGCTTGATGCATAAGTTGCGGTTTGCCGTATAATACGGCAGACCCACTTGCTGCCAGCAGGCAAACAGCGGTAAAATAATGAGATATATTGGAGATCATTCAAGTAATCATATGCTGTTGAAAGTAGCGTGGAACGATGGCGACCATTCATGATGTGGCATTAAAAGCAGGGGTATCGGTAACAACCGTCTCCCGTGTTATGAATAATAGGGGATACATCAGCGAGACGACCCGCAGCAAGGTGTATCAGGCAATGAATGAACTGAACTATCAGCCCAATGAAATTGCGCGTTCCCTGCTTCGCAAGCAGTCGAATATTCTGGGATTGATCATTCCCAACGTCTCGCATCCCTTTTTCAGCCAGCTGGCGGATCGGGTGGAGTACTACGCGGATATGGAAGGATACAAGGTTCTGCTCTGCAATTCCCAAATGGATCCTTCCAAAGAACGGGATTATATCGAAATGCTGAAGCGGAACCGGGTGGATGGAATCATTATGGGCAGCCATACGCTTGAGATTGAAGAATACCAGAATCTTCGTTCTCCAATTGTTACGATTGACCGGAAAATCGACGAGGAGATCCCCTGTCTCAGCTCGGACAATTACCGGGGAGGACAACTGGCGGCCGAGCTTCTTGTGGCCAAAGGCTGTCGTAAGATCGCCCACATTTGCGGCAACCTGGATCTGAAGATGCTGTCCAATCAGCGGACCGACGCTTTCCTGGACGTAGTAGGCAGGGCGGGAGTGGGCCATCTGGTCGTTCAGACCGATATGAACGTGTTCAACGAATCGCTGTACAGTGAACTTCTGCATACGCTGCTGGAATCCAATCCGGACATCGACGGTATTTTTGCTACAAGCGATATCCTGGCCGCCTATGCGCTTAAGGAATGCATTAGGGCCGGCAAAAGAGTTCCGGAGGACGTGCGTATCGTTGGGTACGACGACGTCGGGGCGGCGCGCTGGCTGACACCAGAACTGACGACGATCCGGCAGCCGATCGATGAATTGGGCCATCAGGCGGTTCGGCTTCTTCACAGACAAATCGAAGGAGAACAAGTGAGCTTTAACAATGTGCTTTCCGTTGAGCTGGTCGAAAGAGAGACCACATGACAACGGAGAGTTTTTTTTCGAAAAAATATGTTAAAGGTTTGATATGTCAAACCATTGACATATGCTAAAGGTTTGACATATAATCGGTTTGTAAGTTGCAAACGATTACATTTTGAGGTTGGAGGAAGGTACATGAAAAAGACTAGATGGGTCAAAGGAATTGCCTGCACTGCAGCTCTCTCTCTCGTTCTTGCCGGTTGCGGCGGAAATGCCAACAGCGGAGACAGCGCTGAAAGCTCGGCCAAGGGTTCTGCGAAAGAGGTTAAGATCACCCTGCTAAACTCGAAGAGCGAAATACAAACCCAGCTGGAGGAGGCCGCCAAAACATTCCATCAGGACCACCCGGATATTACGCTGGAAATCATGGCTGCACCTAATGGCACATCTCCTTTTGAAAAGGCTTCCACGCTGTATGCATCCGGAAACCCGCCAACCATGATGATGCTGGATACAGCTGACGTTGAGAAATTCAAGGACCGCATTCTCGATCTGAGCGGCGAGAAATGGAATGCGGATGCGGTAGAGAATGCGACTTCCTACACTACTTATGACGGCAAAAATTACGGCTTTCCTTTCTCGATTGAAGGCTATGGCTTCATCTATAACAAGAAGGTGCTGGATCAAGCGGTAGGCGGTACCTTCGATCCGTCCACCGTTCAGACGACTGCAGACCTGGAGAAGCTGTTCAAGCAGATTGAAGCATCCGGCAAGAAGGCCCTGATCATCTCTCCGATGGACTGGTCGCTTGGCGCGCACTTCCTGCCTCTTGCCTATGCGGGCCAAAGCAAGGATATGGCCGAGGTCGACAAGTTCATTGAATCGCTCAAGGCGGGGAGCGTGGACCTCGCCCAGAACAAAGTCTTTAACGGCTTGATGGATACCTTCGACATCATGATGAAATACAACATCGACCAGAAATCGCCGCTGTCCGGCGCTTACGAGCGCGGAGGTGAAATGCTGGGCAAAGGCGAAGTCGGGCTCTGGTTCCAGGGCAACTGGGCATGGCCGCAAATCCAAAGCTTTGATACTACCAGTGGCGCTTACGCCTTCCTGCCGGTTCCGATTAGCAACAATCCGTCGGATTACGGCAACCAGGAAATCTCCTCGGCGGTCTCCAAACGCATCGTAATCGATAAAGAAGAGAGCACGCCGGAGCAGCAGGAGGCGGCCAAGGCCTTCCTCAACTGGATTGTGTATGAACAAAATGGCCAGGATTTCCTGGTGAACAAAGCCAGCATTATTCCGGCTTTCAAGAACATTACGCTTCCGGCGGCCGATCCGCTGGGCAAGTCCATCCAGGACTATATCGCCAAAGGCAAGTCGGAGCCGTCGATGAGCCTGATGCCGGCTGACCACTGGTCTGTTGTCGGCGCCTCTATGCAGAAATACCTGAGCGGAGCCGGCGACCGCGCGGCCCTGGCGAAAGAAATCGGAGATTACTGGAAGAATCTGAAGTAACCTTACTGCAATGCGGCAGACATGGTGGATAAGGCCGCAGGGCCTTATCCATTGTATTTATTTTACGGATAGCGAGGGATCCCAATGAATACAGAAAAGGGAAGGTGGAGCCGGCTTCGCGGCGGCCTGCTGTTTACCGGCCCCACCTTGTTTTGTTTCCTGACCGTCATGATCGTGCCTTTCTTCTACGGTTTATACCTGACGTTTACGAACTGGGACGGCATTTCGACTACGCAGTCGCTTGTGGGCTTTGACAATTATCTGGGTGTATTCAAGGACGCCGTCTTCTGGAAGTCCTTCGGTCTGACTTTGAAATATGTGTTGTTTACCGTGATCTTGGTGAATGCGGTGGCGTTTCTGCTGGCATTTGGATTAACCCGGGGAATGAAGGGACAGAACATTTTCCGCGCCGGCTTCTTTGTACCCAATCTGGTCGGCGGCATCGTTCTCGGTCTGATCTGGCAGTTTATTTTTTCCCAGGTGCTCGTGTATATCGGGACGAAGACCGGCATTCCATTCCTGGAAGCCTCCTGGCTCTCGGAGCCCGGCAAGGCGTTCTGGTCGCTGGTTCTTGTTACCGTATGGCAGTATGCCGGCTATATGATGGTTATCTACATCGCAGGACTTATGAGCGTGCCGAACGATATTCTCGAGGCGGCCAGCATCGACGGGGCAAACGGCTGGACCAAGCTGGGCCGAATCACTCTTCCGCTGATGGTTCCTTCTTTTGTCGTCTGCATTTTCCTTACGCTCCAGCGCGGCTTTATGGTGTATGACGTCAACCTGTCGCTGACCAAAGGAGGGCCGTTCAAGAGCACCGAAATGGTATCCATGCATGTATACGGCAAAGCTTTCTTATCCCGCGATTACGGTCTGGGCCAGGCCGAGGCGCTGGTGCTGTTCCTGCTCGTCACGGTCATTACGCTTCTCCAGGTGTATTTCAGCAAAAAGTTGGAGGTGGAGGCCTAATGGCAGGTACGAAAGCTTACTCCGGATGGGTTAAGACGGTGGTTCTCAGTCTGCTGCTGGTTCTCTTTGTGTTTCCGTTTCTCTTGCTCTTGCTTAACTCTTTCAAGGAAAATACCGCGATTACGTCCAATCCGCTGGGGCTTCCGGAGTCGTTCGATTTGGCGAACTACAGCAAAGCGTTTGATTATATGAACTATTTCGGTTCCTTTTTCAACTCGTTGATCATCACCGTGTGCTCGGTCCTGATCATCTCGCTGTTCGCAGCCATGACGGCGCATTATTTTGTCCGGAACAATACGAAATTCAGCCAGTACACGTTTCTGATGATGGTCGCTTCCATGATCATCCCGTTCCAGGCCATCATGATTCCGCTCGTGAAGATTTACGGTTCCCTTAACATGCTGGACAACAAATGGTCGCTGATCTATATGTATCTCGGTTTCGGCTGCTCGCTCGCGGTCTTTATCTATCATGGATTTGTCAAAGGGGTGCCCGCCGAGCTGGAGGAAGCCGCGCAAATCGACGGGTGCACGCGCACGCAGACCTTTTTCCGGATTGTCTTCCCGGTACTTGCCCCGACCACAGCGACCATTTCAATCCTGAATGTCCTGTGGATTTGGAACGATTATCTGCTGCCGTCGCTTGTGCTCATCAGTCCCGGCAACCGGACGCTGCCGCTGTCCACATATTCCTTCTACGGTACGTACTCCGTTGATTACGGACCTTTGATGGCCGGCCTGGTCTTAACGATATTGCCCATCATGATCGTCTATCTCTTCGCCCAGAAATACATTATCCAGGGAGTGATGCAGGGATCGATCAAATAACAGGAAAAGTCCAAGAAGAACCGTAGGGGGTATACCCGTGTTTGAATTTGAGGATAGAGTGGAGTTTCCAGAGAGAAACCTGGATATTTTAACCGTCGGCGAGATGCTCATCGATATGATCTCCGAGGAATACGGCGATTCGTTTGAAAGCCGGACATACGGTAAATTTTTTGGAGGGTCGCCCTCCAATATCGCTATGAATGTGAAGCGGCTCGGGGCTCGTCCGCTTGTCGCTTCGGCGGTGGGAGCCGACGGGCTCGGTCATTTCCTGATTGAGCATTTGAAGGAGGCCGGGATAGATACACGCTGTGTGCAGCAGGTGGAGGAGTCGACGAGCATGGTGGTGATCACCAAGAGCCGCGCGACGCCGATCCCGATCTTTTACCGGGGGGCCGATTATCAGCTGGCGTATACAACAGAGCTGAAGGAGGCGTTGGAGCGGACGAAGATTGTCCATTTTTCCTGCTGGCCCTTGTCGAGAAAGCCTGTGAGGCAGACGATGGAAGAGGTGATCCGGGATGCCGGGCGTAATGGGGTGCTCATCTGCTTTGATCCCAACTACCACCCGATGTTATGGGAGAAAGGGGAGGACGGCGCCCTTTATGTCAAATCCATCCTGCGTCACGTAGATATCGTCAAGCCGTCGGAGGACGATGCGCAGCGGTTATTCGGGCCCGATACGCCGGAGAACCAGCTCCGGAAGTTTCTGGACCTTGGCGTCAAGCTGGTGATCCTCACTCTGGGCAAGGACGGCGCTCTGGTCTCTAACGGAAAGGAGACGGTGAAATTCGACACCCTGGCCAAGGATGTGGCGGATACGACGGGCGCGGGTGACGCGTTCTGGTCCGGTTTTTATGCCGCGCTGGTCAAAGGTTATCCCATTCGCAGGGCGCTGAAGTTCGGGATGGCGGTAAGCGCCTATAAGCTGCAGTATATGGGGGCGGTCGTCGATTTGCCGAGGCTTGAGGAATTTGAACAACGTTATCAGATATAGGAGGTCAGGAAATGGCGGTCAACAACCAAGTACAGCTGATTACGTATCCCGACTCGATGGGCGGGGACTTAGAGCGGCTGAATCATGTGCTGGAGCGGTATTTTGCGGATATTTTCAAGGGCGGTGTCCACATTCTTCCCCCCTTTCCTTCGTCGGGAGACAGAGGGTTCGCTCCGCTGACGTATCTGGAGATCGAGCCAAGCTTCGGAACATGGGAAGAGATCAAAGCTATTGGGGAAAAGTACGATGTTCTGCTGGACCTGATGGTCAATCATATTTCGCGGCAGTCGGCATATTTTCAGGATTTTCTGCACCAAGGAAGACGTTCGCCTTATGCGGATCTGTTTCTGACGCTGGATAAAATATGGGAGGACGGAAGGCCGGTACCGGAGGACATCGCCAAAATGTTTCTGCGGCGGAGCCTGCCGTATTCCACCTTCACCATCAAGGAGACCGGAGAAGAGGAGAAGGTGTGGACCACCTTCGGAAAGACCGATCCGTCCGAGCAGATCGACCTCGATATTCATTCAGAGATGGTCAAGAGCCTGCTGAAGGAGATCTTCGAGAATTTCAAGCGAAACAAGGTCAAGATTGTCAGACTGGATGCCGTAGGTTATGTCATTAAAAAACTCGGTACCAGCTGCTTCTTCGTGGAACCGGATATTTATGAATTCCTGGACTGGATCAAGGAGCTGGCTGACTCGCTTGAAATCGAGCTTCTTCCGGAGGTTCATGCCCATTACAGCATTCAATACAAGTTGGCGGAGCACGGATTCTGGATTTATGACTTTATTCTGCCCTACCGCATCCTCGATACGCTGGTGAACAAGAACAGTGAAGCACTGCTTGATTATTTGCGGACGCGTCCGGCGAAGCAGTTCACCATGCTGGACTGCCATGACGGCATCCCCGTGAAGCCCGATCTCGATGATCTCATCGATACGAAGGAGGCGCGGAAGCTGGTCGATATTTGCGTGGAGCGCGGCGCCAACCTCAGCCTCATTCTATCCGATGAGCATAAAGACAGAGACGGGTTCGATGTCCACCAGATCCGCTGCTCGTTCTACTCGGTCCTGAACTGCGACGACGACGCCTATCTGGCGGCCCGGGCTATCCAGTTCTTTACGCCGGGCATTCCGCAGGTGTATTATGTAGGGCTTCTGGCCGGCGAGAATGATATGGACAGCGTGCGGCAGACGGGGGAAGGCCGGGAAATCAACCGGCATAACTTCAGCGTGGAGGAGATCGAGCGATCGCTGGAGAAGAAGGCCGTGCAGCGGCTGCTTCAGCTGATCCGGTTCCGTAACGGGTATGGGGCCTTTAACGGGGAGTTCCGGGTGCTGGACTCCGCCAAAGATGAAGTCCGGCTCGAATGGAGCAAAGGGAATCTGCGCTGCACCCTGAATGTAAATCTCTCCGCCAATCGGTCTGTCATCGAATATGCGGATGAGGAAGGCCAGAACGTACGATACGAGGTATAGGGGAAGTAACGAGGTATAGGGAAAAGTGACGAGGTATGGGGTAAGGTAATAGGGTACAGCCTCATGCCGAAGCATTGTATTCCAAAAAACAGGGCTGTCTCCGGGCGGATGATGAACCGCTCGGGAACAGCCCTGTTAATTTATAGATCAGAACGTAGAACATTTAAAGTTCAGGCATCCTGATCCTGCAAGAAAGATTACCACTAAAGAGGGATTCGGCAACATCTTCGATGAGACTTCGATAGGAGCCTTTCTTATCTTTTCTTACGCTGCGTCCCGTTTCCTGCTTTCTTAAGGACGCGGCGAGATCGTGAAGGTGAACAGATAAGGCCGGTTCGCTGGCAAGGTGAATTCATCATGGGTCGGCGCTCCCCAGCTGTCGTCTCCGCCGACGCCCATCTGTTTGTAATTGATTCTGACAACCGTCTTGTCGCTTGTCGGCAGCTTGTAGGCATGGTCATGGGCTTCCAGTTCCAGCGGCGACCACGGCAGGGCGCACAGCTCGAACGGTACATCCGCCTCGAACCGCAGGCCGGCTCCGCTGGCGCTCTGCGACATTTCGGCGAAGCGCACGTCCGTCTTGTTGCCGCATTCCTGCGGCTTCAGATACGGGACGAACTGGTCCCGGACAGCGCCGCTGTAGGAGCCGAGACGCGCCCCGGTCTGGCGGTCCCAGTAATTCTCATGCGGGCCTCTGCCGTACCAGGATACCGTGTCCAGCTGCTCTTTAAGCGGGAAGAGGTAACCGAATTCCGGAAGCTGGGCAAGGCCGGTTCCGGGGTTCAGCGCCTGCCGGATTTCGATGGCTCCATCCGCAGCGACGCGGTAGGTCAGCGACAGCGTGCAGGAAGGATGGCTCTCCCATGTGTAATCCGCCTGAACCACGGCGGTTCCGCCCTCCATGCGCTGGCTGAAGCCGGTGAGCCGCCGCTCCGACGGGGCGGACCGCCAGAAGGCGGAGCGCTCCGGCAGCTTGTTGCCGCAGTCGTTGTCGGTCATCGCTCTCCAGAAGTTCGGTCTTGCCGGACCTGCAAGCAGCTCGCTGTTCTCCCATTGATAGGAGACCAGATCGCCGGTGATCTTGCTGAAGCGAACGGCCGCCTTGCCGCAGTCAATAAGGAGCTCATCGCTGGAGCTTATCGTCTCGGCCGTTCCTTCCGCAAAGGCGGAAAGCGCGCGGCGGACACGGGGAGACAGAATAAACTGTTCCCAGGCAACCTCATGCCCGGCTTCGGCCCATGCCTGATCCTCTTTTGTCACGAGGGACACCGTCAATACGGCTTCTTGATCCGTCTCGAACGCAGTAGTGTATGGGATCTTCACGTCTGCCGTTTCGCCGGGAGCTGCTGCAATCTGCAGCGTACCGCTTTGAACGGTTGTTCCGTCATGCTCGACCTTCCAGGCTAACTCATAGACGCCAAGATCGGTGAACAGATACTGATTGCGGATGGTGATGAGCCCTTCACGCAGATCGGCCGCCTCGAAACGCACATCCTGATAGCATTTCTTCACTTCGTACAGCTTCGGCGAGATCGTCCGGTCGGCAAAAATCAGGCCATTGCCGCAGAAATCCCCGTCATGCGGCGATTCGCCGAAGTCTCCGCCGTAAGCGAGATACTCCACCCCGTCCGGAGTTGTCGTCCGGATCGCCTGATCGACCCAGTCCCAGATGAACGCGCCCTGCAAAATATCGTAGCGGTCGAACAGCTCCCAATACAGATGGAGTCCGCCCAGGGAGTTCCCCATGGCATGGGCGTATTCGCACAGAATGTAAGGCTTCTTCGGATTGCTGCGCGCGTATTTCTCAACCTCGCGGGGCTTGATATACATCGTCGATTCGATATCGCTCGCCGCTTCGGACGGTCTGTAATGATAGATGCCCTCATAGTGGACGAGTCTTGTCGGATCGGCTTCCTTCAGGAAGTCATGCATGGCGATGAAGCTGTCGCCCCCGAACGACTCGTTGCCGAGCGACCAGATGATAATGGACGGATGGTTCTTGTCCCGCTGGAACATCGAGTTGCAGCGATCCAGTACATTGGCGAGCCATTCGGGCCGGCTTGCCGGCACGTTGAATTCATTCAGCTCCTGCTGTCCGTATTTCCAGGAGCCGTGCGTCTCCAGGTTGGTCTCGTCAATGACATAGAGCCCGTATTCGTCGCAGAGCTCATACCAGATGGACTGATTTGGATAATGCGAGGTCCGGACCGCATTCACATTAAAGGACTTCATAAGCTCGATATCCCGGATCATCTCCGCCTTGCCGAGAGCACGGCCGGTATCCGCCGAGAATTCATGGCGGTTGACGCCTTTGAAGACAATCCGCTTGCCGTTGATCTTCATCAGGCCGTCCTTCAGCTCAAACTTGCGGAATCCGGTCCGGCAGCTGACAGCTTCCAGGACGCCGCCTTCGCGGTCCTTCAGCGTCAGCACCAGCGTATACAGATTCGGCGCTTCAGCGCTCCATTTCAGCGGATTCCTGATCTCGGCCGAAAGCTTGAATTTGAAGTCTTCTTCACCTGCGAGGGAAGCCGTCGCGGCAAGCGGACGCTCCAGTACGGCACTGCCATCGGCGCCGTACAGCTGGGCTTCCACTGTAACGGAATGTGCAGACTCATCCCAATAGTTCGTCAGCTCAACATCAAGCTGCAGCTCCGCATCCCGGTATTCGCTGTCCAGTTCAGTGCGGACGAAGAAGTCCGAAATATGAACGGAAGGGGGTGAATACAGGTACACGTCGCGGAAAATGCCGCTGAGCCGCCAGAAATCCTGATCCTCCAGCCAACTGGCGTCGCACCAGCGGTATACTTCGACCGCAAGCTTGTTCTCGCCGTCTCGCAGATAAGGCGTGAGGTCGAATTCCGAAGGGGTGAAGGTATCCTCGCCATAGCCGACAAGCTCCCCGTTCACCCAGACGTAGAAGGCGGACTCCACGCCCTGGAAGCTGATGAACACGGGACGGCCCTTCCAGTCATCGGGAACGGTGAACGTGCGGATGTAGGAGCCGACCGGATTGTAGCGGGTTGGAGCATACGGGGGCTTTAAGTCCGGCTCGGATTCCGCCCAGGGATACCGGACATTCGTATAATGGGGGTAATCATACCCCTGAAGCTGCCAGTGGGAGGGAACGGGCATATCACTCCAGCCGCTGGAGTCGTAATTCATTTCATAAAAGGATTGAATTCGCTGCTCCGGCGTCTCCGCAAAGGCGAACTTCCAGGTTCCGTTCAGGGACCGGTAGAACGGCGAAGATGACGCATCGCGGGCCAGCGCTTCCGGGACGCCGGGGAACGGCATCATGGAAGAATGAGCCTTAAGCCGTCCCAATTGGAAAATCTCCGGATTGTTGTTCCATTCCGGGTAGCCGTTAGCCGGCGCCGTGTAAGCCAGTTTGGTGCGCATAGTAGCAACTCCCTCTAATAGATCGTATAATATTAACATTATATGATTGAATAATATCTTAGAAAATAAAGAATATTAGCTGGAAATATCAAAATATGAAACTAAGGAGGAGCTGGAAATGGAGTCCAAAATGATCTTCGGAAAGTCGGATGAAACGTCCTTGCTGCCGCTCTATATGACGACGGCCGGATATTGGGAGCATCAGACGGAGACGGTCCGGACGTCGGGCTTTCCCGATTTTCAGCTCCATCAGGTGCTAAACGGACAGGGAAGACTCATCATCGGGGAGAAGGATCTGACGGTTGGTCCCGGGGATGTTTTTTTCCTGTTTCCGGAAATTCCGCACCGGTATACGCCAATCAGCGACCGCTGGGAACTCGCCTGGGTATCGTTTCAGGGCAGAGAAGCCCGGCAGCTGCTGGCGTATGCGGGACTGAACGAGTCGGGGGCTGCCAATCTTAGGCGGGGTTCCCTGCTGAACGAGCTGCAGCAAATGCTTGCGATGGAAGAGGGAGAGGACGAATTCGAAGCGGAATGCTCCAAGCTGCTGTACCAGCTGCTGCTGGATTTGAAGAAGCTTCTGCCCGCGCCGGTGAACCGGGATTACGGAATGGAGCGCATCCGGCCTGTCCTGCGGCATATCGCGGAGAATCTGGAGCGGCCCCTGCCGCTGGCCGAGCTGGGGGATATTGCAGGCGTTTCGCCGCAGTACCTGTGCAGGCTTTTTCAGAAGACGCTGAAGCTGCGGCCGCTTGCGTATATTAACCAGGAGCGCATCAACCGGAGCAAGAAGCTGATGTTCAGCGAAGCCGGGCGGAAAATCTACGAAATCGCCGGCCTGGTCGGCTACGAGAATCCCAGCTATTTCTGCGCGGTCTTTAAGCGTCATACCGGCATGAGCCCGGAGGATTTCAAGGAGCTGCACGGTCTGGGGCGGTAAATGCAAGCGTGTAGGGAGTATGTATTTTGTTGAACCATGCTGCGGATCAATTGTCGCCGGTGACCATTTTTGCTATACTTCTTCCATCTGTATGTGATAGGGGGTCTTACCGTTGGCAATACCGAATTGCTCATTGGCTAGGAAGTCCTCATGCAAAGCCTGATTTGGGGCGATACTTTGCGTGGGGTGCGGTGGAATGAATTCGATCGCCCAAACTGATTTTATCGTTTCTAATAACGGGCTTTGCACCTTATTGTCTTTTTCAATTATAATAAGGGGCTGAGAAGCTATGAATACACCATTCATTAGAAACCACCAGTTTAACGTTATTAAGAAGCAAGCGGAATTTCTTCAGAAAACGCTGCGCAGCGTCGCGGATCGGGGTGTCCTGGCGACTGTAAGACATCAGGCCGTCATGAACATTGTCGAAGCATTTCCCAGTCTATCCGAGGATCAGAAGGGGATGCTGGAACAAATTTCGGCCTTGGAGTCCGCATATGATTTCCAGAGATATCTTGCCGCATTGGAACCATACCTGGAGCCTTTTCCGCCGATTACGCTGAAGCAGATTCAGAAGCTATTCCCTAAAAATAAAAAGCTGAAAATTCCGGATCTGGTATCCATCGACTTCCGGTATGTGACTTATCTGGGCTGGACGGATATTGCCACGAACAAATTGTTCATCGTATATTCGTATGGCGGACAGTTCATCGGCATCGAGGGAAGGCTTACGCCGACCAACAAGAAAGGGTACTGCCTGTTCTGCAACCGGCATCACGAGCTTGCGTTCTTCTCGGTGCAGACCAAGTCTGCCAGCGCATCGCCGGATAATCTCTCCCGCTTTGGTCATTATGTATGTCTGGATAACCAGGTATGCAATGAGAGTATTACTGATACAGGTTCATTGGAGAAGTTCATTCTCACAGCTCGCAAATAACGCAATTGGAAAAAAAGAGGCTGCCGTCACCAAAGGCAGCCTCTTCAGCTACGCCCTGCTATTCACCGGCTCAATAACAATTTTGCGTTCCGTGTAATCCTCCGTTCCTAAATGATTTGGAAATAAGGTGAAACAGCATCTTCCGGCTTCATTACGACTAAAGTCCTACCGATATAGTAACTAACATACTGTTAAAGCAGCCGGGGTGCTGACCGATGAGATTATCCATTCGAAGCAAGCTATATCTTGGTTTCAGTATTAACATCGTGCTATTTCTGATTACCGCTGCCGTCTCCACCTATCTGTCGCAGCGGAACGTCAATCTGACGCGTTTCATTCTGGAGTCGGAGCAGCGGATGGAGAGCGTTCAGCGCCTGAACCTGTTCGCCAGAACGGCGAACGACAACCTGGCGCGCTATCTGATCGCGCCCATATATGTGGAGGATGAATTCAAGTCCAGCTTCGATTCCGGCGTTCAATACGTCAGCGACGAGCTGGTCCGTCTGAGCGCCATGATCCAGGAGACGGAAGACAGCTCCCAGATTAAGAGCTTTGAGCAGAAATGGGCGTCGTATATTAAGGAAAGCGATCAGCTCATCCAGATGAAGAAGGAGGGGCGCGTTGAGGAAGCACGCGAGATTTCCTCCAGGGACAGCTTTGATCCTATCGCTTTCTCTTTGCACAGCTTCTATGTGCGGGAGAAGGCCGATACGGAGACCTACAGGACGACGATTGAACGCAACGGAGAAATTATCCGGTTCATCAATGTCATGCTGACTACGCTTGCGGTTTTGCTGTCCATCGCCGTTGCGATCGTACTGTCGAGCCATCTTACCCGCCGAATCCGGCTGCTCAAGAACTCGGCGCAGGCTGTGGCCGGCGGCAATCTGCATGTTTCGGATCTGTCCTTCAAAGGCGGAGACGAGCTTGCCGAGCTGGCGGACTCCTTCAATACGATGAAGGAGTCGCTGCGGTCTGTCATCGACTCCAATCATTTTCTGTACCACTTGTCTCTGCTTGACGGCCTCACGGAGATGCCGAACCGGCGCTGCTATGACGAGACGCTGGTTCGGGAGTGGGAACTTCTGTCCCCGGGTAATCGCCTGCTGGCCCTGATCCTGCTGGATATCGATTACTTCAAGGATTACAACGATCTGTACGGGCATCAGGCCGGGGATGCCTGCCTCAAACGGGTAGCGGGCATTCTGCTGGAGCAGATCCGGGGGCAGGGCTTCGCCGCCCGCTACGGCGGGGAAGAGTTTGTCGTGCTGCTGCCGGACCGGACGCTGGAAGACGCCGCCGGCATCGCGGAGTCGCTCCGGCAGGCCGTTGCCGGGGAGCGCATTCCGCATGAAGGATCGAAGACTGATTCCTTCATTACGCTGAGCCTAGGAGTCGCGGCCATGCCGGCCGTGCTTGCGGCAAGCCCCGACAACCTGGTGAAGCAGGCGGATCTGGCGCTCTATCAGGCCAAGTCGGGAGGACGGAACCGGACCGTCGTCTACGGACCGGGCCATTAGCGGCCCGATTCAGTCTAACGCCGATGAAGAAAGGAAGCCCTGCTATATGAAGCTTAAAGCTGCTCTGCCGCTTCTGGCGGCGGCCCTATTGCTGCCATCCTGCAGCGCCGGCGGAAATACCGGCAACCCCGTGGAATTGGTGTTCTGGACGACGACTTCGGAATCGGAATCGCTCTTCTTCCGTCAGATGATCACGGAGTTCGAGAATACTCATCCCAATATCCGAGTGACCCTTTTGGAGAAAGCGTTATCATCTGCCGGTAATGAGTACAAGAACGCCATTCTGGGCGGACAGAGCATTGATGTGCTCCGCGCGGATAATACCTGGATTCCCGAATATGCCGATCTCGACATTATCATGCCGCTGGATCGGCTGGCGGCGGACCGGGAGCTGTCCCGATTCGTGCCGACCGCGCTGTCCGCCGTCACCTATCAGGGACAGGTATATGGTCTGCCCTCCGTAATGGAGGTTCCGGCGCTGATGTACAATAAAGCCCTGCTTAAGGAGGCGGGTTATGATAATCCGCCGCAGACGATGGATGAGCTGAAGACTATGGCACAAGCACTGTCCGGCCCGGACCGGTATGGTCTTTACGTCACCGAGGACTCCTATTTTGCGCTTCCCTTCGTATGGGCGTTCGGAGGAGATACGGTAACCGCGGACCGGAAGATTGAAATCTCCTCGGCCGCCTCGCAGATGGCCTTCGCTTTTATGCGGGAGCTGCGGACGGAGGGGGCTTCGCAGCCCTATGCCGGCTTCGACGGCTGGTACGACACAATGATGCATGACTTCGGCGTGGGCAAGGCGGCGATGGTTATC
Organism: Paenibacillus stellifer; assembly: GCF_000758685.1. NCBI lineage: Bacteria > Bacillati > Bacillota > Bacilli > Caryophanales > Paenibacillaceae > Paenibacillus > Paenibacillus stellifer. The sequence continues at coordinate 4,909,060 of NZ_CP009286.1, read as the reverse complement.
AACGGCCCCTGGGCGGTGGCCGATCTGCTGAAGACCAAGGAATTCGCCGATCCGAATAATCTTGGCGTCGCTCCTGTTCCGAAAGGCCCAGCCGGACAAGGTTCACCGATCGGCGGCCACAGTCTCGTCATCAACCGTTACAGCGAGCATCCGAAGGAGAGCTACGAGCTGATCTCCTTCCTGACGAGTGAAGAAGTCCAGGCCAGGCAGAGCCTGTCGCTCCGGACGCTGCCGACCCGCAGCGATGTGTACGAGGACCCAAGGCTGGCCTCGGAGTATTTGCTGCAGAGCTTCAAGGAGCCGTTATCGTTGGCGCGCAGCCAGCCCATGATACCGGAGAGCTCCAAGCTGTACCGCGATTTCACGAAGAATCTGAACGCGATGCTGCTTGGACGCGAGTCTCCCCGCGAGGGAGCGCAGCGGATTGAAGCCGCCTGGAAGAGCATACTGAAGCTGGAGTAGAATTGGGTAGAGAGTATAGGGACAGATGGAATCAAGAAAGGAAACGGGTGAGCATACAGAATGAGACAGCGTGAAGGGTATGTCGGCGTGCCGGGCGGAAAGGTCTGGTACAGTCTGATGGGAGAGGAGAAAGACGGAGTCCCGCTGATCGTTATACATGGCGGCCCCGGCGGGTCGCATCTGCTGCTGAAATCGGAGCTTCATGTGCTGGCCGATGAACGGCCGGTGCTGTTCTACGATCAGCTGGGATCGGGTAATTCGGAGAGACCGGACGAGCCTTCGCTCTGGACGACCGAGCGGTTCACCGAGGAGCTTGCCTGCATCAGGCAGCAGCTTGGCCTGGATGAGGTCCATCTGCTTGGACATTCATGGGGAACGATGCTGGCCGCTTCCTACTTGCTGGATTGCGCGCTACCCGGCGTTCGCAGCGTCATTTTCTCCAGCCCCTGCCTGAGCGCGGAGATGTGGAAGCGGGACGCCGACGCCTTCCTGGCCCTGTTGCCGGCGAAGACGCAGGCGGTTATCGGTCATCATGAGGCGAATGGGACGACCGATTCGGAGGAATACGAGGCCGCGATGAAGGAATATTACCGCAGGCATGTGAACCGGCTGGAACAGCCGTCTCCCCTGGCGGCGGAAAGCCGCGCCAAAGCGAACCGGGATGTGTACATGGCGATGTGGGGACCTTCCGAGTTCACCCCGACCGGCAGCCTGAAGACCTATGATTGCACGTCAAGGCTGCATGAGCTGGACCTCCCGGCGCTCTTTCTGTGCGGCCGTTACGATGAAGCATCGCCGGAGTCGACGGCCTACTACCGTTCGCTGGTTCCCGGAGCCTCGCTGCATATTTTGGAGAACAGCTCCCATTCAGGCTATTTGGAGGAACCGGAAGCCTACATCGGGACAGTGCGGGCATTTCTAAGGAAGGCGGAAGACATGCGCTAAGTCATATCCCCTTTTTCTGAAATACGATAAAATTTTCATAAATTTTTGGCATGATGCAGCCGGCGATTCAAGAAAAGGGGCGATGTGCAATGATTAACGCGGAGACACTCAGCAGCTATTACGAGAAGAAGGGCAGACTGCAGCAGAATTTTCTGTCCAAGCAGTTTCAGTCCGACCTTCCCAAGTTCTCGACACATGAAGAAGCGGCAGGCTGGTTCAGCGCGCTGTTCGGAGAGGACTTTATCTTTGTGGAGAAAATGAAGACCGCGACGGAAGACGAGTTCTATTATCTGTACGATATCATTCATGACCGCCCGAGATGGGAGCGCCGGGAGCAGGATATTAAGGAAAAGGGCTTTGCCAACGGACTTGGCATGCTGCTCTGCGCCCAGCGGGTCGATATTTACGAGGATGGTTCAGTCGAACTGGCGTTCTGATAGAGCTCTCCTTGGTACATGCGGCCGGCTCTGCGCGATTCTTCGCGCGGGGCCGGTTTTTTGCTGTTTTTTGCCGTTTTTTAGTGTTACTATTAGGTGAGTGTTTTCCTGTAAAAAGAAGAATCGGGACAAGCACACCGCTTATCCATTCTTATATATATTAAAAAGCAGGGGTCATACATGAAAAAACTACAAAGCATGGCAGTTCTCATTCTTCTCCTTGCCGTCACAGGCTGCGGCGGCGGAGCAATCGCTCCGCGGCAGGCGACCGGTTCGGCCGCGCCCGCTGTAACGGCGCCGCCTTCGGACGCCGCCAATGCTCCGGCGGCTTCCGCCGCGCCGGTCTTGCCTTCGGTTCCCGCCTCGCCGTCGCCGGAACCTTCGCCTTCGCCAGCCGTTTCGGCGAAGCCGCAGGCCCAGCCGTCCGCCAAGCCCTCGGGAACGAGCGGCCAAGACAACAAGCAGCTGTGGGCGAAGATCGACAAGGCGCTGCAGGATGAGGACTATGAGACAATCGCTGCGCTGGTGAAGGCTGTTTCGAATCCGGACGAAGATTTGAAGGCTATGTATCTGTTCGCCCAGTACAATATTTACGGACAGGACGGGGATGACGCGAAGTCGGTGCAGGCCCTGTACCAGATTCCGGACGATTATCAGGGAAGACATGCGGATCTGATCGCGTACTGGAAATATGTCCATAAATCGTTTGAGGCGGGCAAGACGGATAATATCACGTTCGATGAGTTCAAGGAGAAGTACTACAAACCGGGGAAGAGCGCGGAGTAACGGGGTCGCAGATATCGGTTTGATAGGCAGGGACCTGTCATGCAGGTCCGAAGATCAAGACGCCGCCGACAGGTGCGCGGCCGCCAGAGGGCGGCCCGTGTCGGGCGGTGTTTTGCTGTTGGGGTAATCGTGATCTCGGCATTTTGATCATTGACTTTTGAGATGGAAGCCGTTACACTTCATTCGAACGAAATAGATTTCGAAAAGGAGGTGACAAGGCTTGACTACCATTTACGACATCGCCAAGGCAACCGGCTATTCACCGACTACCGTCTCCAAGGTGTTCAACCACTATAGCGATGTGAGCGAGAAGACCAAGAACAAAATTTTGGACGCCGCGAAGGAAATGGGGTATTTGCCCAATTCCCACGCGCGGACGCTGATGACCAAGAAATCCTGGACCATCGGTATTCTGTTCAATGAATTTTCTGGAATGGGCATCCGGCATCCGTTCTTTAATGGCGTTCTCGACAGCTTCAAGCGGGCGGCGGAAGCCCAGGGCTATGACCTCATGTTCATCTCCGACAACATCGGGGGGAAGAGCAGCAGCTATTTGGAGCACTGCCGGTTCAGAAGTGTTGACGGCGTCGTAATTGTGCTGGCGGACGCCCTGGACCCCGGGGTGGAGGAGCTGGTGGACAGCGGGCTTCCCTGCGTCATTCTGGATTACGAATCAAGGAAGGCGGGAACGGTCTGCTCCGATAACGTCAACGGCAGCTTTCTGGCCGTTCAGTATTTGTATGAATTGGGCCACCGTCATATCGCCCATATATCCGGAGGGGAAGTGACGTTTGCGGGACGCCATCGGAGGCTTGGCTACGAAATGGCTGTCAGCAGGCTGAAGCTGGGGAAGAGGGAGGATTATATCGTTACAGGAGGAGTGCATTTCTCCACCCGTGACGGCTATGCGGCGATGAGCCTGCTGCTGGATCTGGATCAGCCGCCGACCGCCGTGCTGGCGGCAGGGGACAATCTGGCCCTCGGAGCCATCAAAGCCGCGCAGGACCGGGGCCTGAAGGTTCCGGAGGATCTGTCCGTCATCGGCTTCGACGATATCGAAGCGGCGGGACTGGTAACGCCGGCCTTGACTACGATCCGTCAGGATATATCCAGCATTGGCAAGAGAGCAGCGGATATGCTGATCCAGTCGATCGAGACGGTCCGCGCACCGGAAGCGGTCGTGCTGCCTGTGGAGCTGGTCGTCCGCGATTCCTGCAAGCCCCTGTAAGGAGAAATTTGGCCGGCGACCGCGGGCTAATCAGCCTTTCACCCGCATACTCATATTTGAGGGCGGCATTCAACAAGTGAGAGCAGCGTTCAACAAGTGAAGGCGAAACTTAACAAGACATCCTCGGGATGTCTCACCGCCATTTTCGAAACCGATTTCGATTCGTTCATCACCTCCTTGATTCAACGTTTTCTCTCTTATTTTTAGATACTCAGAAAGGAGCGTTACTTATGACAAGCGGAACCATTATTTTGACCAGCCGGGACACGAATGACCGTCTCTCCAACCTCGGGAGGCTGGATTTTAAAGACAAGACACCGGGTCAGGCCGCTGATCTGGAGCTGATTCCATCGGTTTCCTACCAGACAATCCTTGGTTTTGGAGGAGCTTTTACAGAAGCGGCGGCGTATACGCTCTTGCGGATCGGCGAGGAGAAGCGCCGGGAAATCATCGGCCGGTATTTCGATCCAGTGAACGGGCTTGGCTATACCTTGGGCCGGGTCCATATCCACAGCTGCGATTTCGCGCTTGGCAATTATACCTATGTGAAGGATAACGATATGGAGCTTGAGAGCTTCGACATTTCCCATGACCGTCAGTGGGTGCTGCCGCTGATTAAGGATGCGATGGCTGTAAAAGGCGGCGCCTTCACGCTGCTGGCCTCTCCTTGGAGTCCTCCAGCCTGGATGAAGACGAATGGCGAAATGAACAACGGAGGCAAGTTGAAGCCCGAATACCGCCAGGCATGGGCCAATTACTACACCAAGTTCATCCGGGCTTATGAGGCTGAGGGAGTGCCGATCTGGGGCATCACGGTGCAGAACGAGCCGGCCGCCAAGCAGACTTGGGATTCCTGCGAATATACGGCGGCGGAAGAGCGCGATTTTGTCAGAGACTATCTGGGGCCGACCATGCACCTAGAGGGGCTGGAGAACGTCAACATTCTGGTCTGGGACCATAACCGCGACATTGTCGTGGAGCGCGCCTCGACCGTCCTGAGTGATCCGGAAGCAGCCAAATACGTATGGGGAACCGGCCTCCACTGGTATGTCAGCGAAGCCTTCGATCAGGTGGGCAAGGTCCATGAGCTGTTCCCGGATAAACATCTGCTGTTCACGGAAGGCTGCCAGGAGGGCGGTGTACATCTCGGTTCCTGGGAGACCGGTGAACGCTACGGCCGGAATATGATCGGCGACTTCAACAACTGGATGGAGGGCTATCTGGACTGGAATCTGGTGCTCGATGAAACGGGTGGCCCAAATCATGTGAACAATCTATGCGACGCGCCGGTCATTGCGGATACCCGAACGGGAGAAATCCACTACAACAGTTCCTATTACTATATCGGGCATTTCAGCAAATTCGTTGCCCCGGGCGCGGTGCGGATCGGGCAGGCACTCTCCAGGAGCAATCTGCAGTCCGTCTCCTTCCGCAACCCGGATGACACGCTGGCAGTGATCGTCATGAATGAGAGCGACGAGCCGCAGACGTTCACGCTGGGATACGGCGGCGAATTGGCTGAAGCGAGCCTGCCCGCCCGCTCGATCGCGACGTATGTGCTTGGAAACTGACGCCCGCCGGCGGTCCATACGAAAGAGAGGTTAACGAATGCCAGCCTATTATATGGATAATCAGTATTTTGTCATAGAGGAATTCGATAAAGCCAAGACCTTCGCCAGCTTCCTGCCCGGCCTAGCCGGACCGAAGGGCATCCCGATGTGGACGTTCTACGTCAACCGGGGCCAGGGAATTGCAAGCTTCGGCATCCGGGACAAGAATTCGCCCATCATGGAGTTCTCCCCGGCTAACATCAGCTACAAAAATGTGCCGCTCAGCGGCTTCCGGACATTCATCAAGCTTGGCGGCGCCGTCTACGAACCGTTCCAGGATCAAGGCGAGGACTCTTCTATCCGGCGGACGATGTCAATCGGGTTAAACGAGCTAGTGATTGAAGAGACGAACCATACTCTGAATCTTCAGGTGAAAATCGTGTACTTCAACGTTCCGGGCGACGGGTTCGCCGCGCTGGCCAGGCACACGGAAATCACGAACCTGTCGGCATCGCCGATGCCGCTCGAGGTGCTGGACGGCCTGCCCGAGCTTCTTCCCTATGGAATCGACAATGCCGGATACAAGGAAATGGGCAATCTGCTTCGCAGCTGGATGGAGGTCTACAATCTGGAGAACGCCGTGCCATTTTTCAAGCTCCGCTCCAGTACCAAGGATGAGGCCGAAGTCAGCGAGATTAAGGGAGGGCATTTCTATCTTTCGTTCAGCGACGAGGAAGAGCTTCTTCCGCCGATCGTCGATTATGAAGTCATCTTCGGACATAATACTTCTCTCGTGTATCCGGCCTCATTTGCGCGCGCTTCCCTAGAACAACTCGGAGCGATGCCGCAGATTACCGCGAACAAGGTTCCGTGCGCCTTTAGCGGCGCGGCGGGCAAGCTGGGACCGGGCGAGAGCCTGAACCTGTACGCGATGATCGGACATACACGCGATATCGGAAGCATCCAGTCGCAGACCGGACGTCTCTGCCGGGCGGAATACTTCCGAACCAAACGGGAGGAGGCTGCCAGAATGGCGGAACAACTTACCGGCGATATCGCGACTTCCACTTCGTCAACGATGTTCGACGCTTACTGCCGGCAGAGCTATCTCGACAATATGCTGCGCGGCGGCTATCCCGTGGTATTCGGCCAAGGGCAGGAGACCAAGATCTATCATTTATTTTCCCGGAAGCATGGGGATCTGGAGCGCGATTATAACTTTTTCTCACTGGCTCCGGAATATTATTCCCAAGGCAACGGCAATTTCCGGGATATGAACCAGAACCGCCGCAACGACGTCTTGTTCCATCCGGAAGCGGGCGCATTCAATATTTATATGTTCTTCAGCCTTATTCAGGCGGACGGCTATAATCCGCTGCAGGTCAAGGGCAGCACCTTCCAAGTGCCGGAGGAACGGGCAGCGGAGCTCGCCAGCTTACTGGAACAAGCGGTAGGCAGCCACCGCCGGGAACTGTCCGCTATAGCGGCCAAACCGTTTACCCCGGGGCAGATCATTCATTACCTCTGCGATCATGAGATTATGCTTAACGTGAGCGAAGAGGAGTTTCTGGATAAGCTGCTGGGTCTGTCCGCGCAAAATATTGAAGCAAGCTTTGGAGAAGGCTACTGGATTGATCACTGGACCTACAATATGGATCTGGTGGACAGCTACCGTTCTGTTTTTCCGGATAAAATGGAGGAGCTGCTGTATACGCCTGGAACCTGCCGCTTCTTCGACAGCCCCGTTCGCGTGCTGCCGCGCAGCGAAAAGACGGTGCTTAAGGATGGCAAGGTACGCCAATATGGCTCTGCCGTGCATGATGAAGAGAAGCTGGAGCGCCTTGGCGGCGGAATGTCCGACACCCGCTGGCTGAGAACGCAGCATGGAACAGGCGAGGTCTACCGTACCGATCTGTTCGCCAAAATGCTGTCCCTGGCCCTGATCAAAATGACGACGCTGGACCCTTACGGCATGGGCATTGAGATGGAAGGGGATAAGCCGGGCTGGAATGATGCGATGAACGGGCTTCCCGGTCTGTTCGGCTCCGGTATGGGGGAGACCTATGAACTGAAGCGTCTAGTGCTGTTCATACTGGAAGCGCTATCCGGAATGCCGGGAGGGGCAGTTGTCTCCGGGGACCCGGGAGATTCAGGGCTTGCCGGACGGAAGGTCCGCCTGCCTTTGGAAATGGCGGAGCTGCTGTCGGAGACGGACTCGGTTCTATCCCGCCGGGAGAGCGGGGACATCTCCGACCTGGAATGCTGGGATCTGCTGGCGACGGCGCGCGAGCGTTACCGCGAGAGTATCCGGTTCGGCCTGTCCGGCGACGAGCAGGAGATTGTCTTTGCGGCATTGGAGCCGGTCTTCAAGCGGTTTCTGGGGCGGCTGAATGAGGGGATCGCGAAGGCCGTCAAGCTTGGCGGGGGCCTTGTTCCCACCTACTTCCGCTTCGAGGCAGAGGACTACGAGCCTCTAAAGGGCGGTGACGGAGGCCCGGTTATCAGCTCTTACGGACTTCCGGTAGTATCGGTGAGTCGGTTCCGCGCCGAAGCGCTTCCGGCGTTTCTGGAAGGGCCGGTGCATGGGCTGAAGCTTGCGGAAAGCAAGGAGGAAGCACAGGGTATTTACCGGGCGGTGCGAAGCAGCGGCCTGTACGACGAGAAGCTCGGCATGTACAAAACCTCCGTCAGCCTGGAGCAGCAGCCGCAGGAAATCGGCCGCATCCGCGCGTTCACCCCGGGCTGGCTGGAGCGGGAATCGATATTCCTGCACATGTCCTACAAATATGTCCTTGAGCTGCTGAAGACCGGGCTGACCGGGACGTTCTATGAAGAATTCAAGCGCGCGCTGATCCCGTTCCAGGACCCCGCCGTCTACGGGCGCAGCACGCTGGAGAATTCCTCCTTCCTCGCCAGCAGCGTCAACCCCGACCCCGGCGTGCACGGCCGCGGCTTTGTCGCCCGCCTGAGCGGCTCGACTGCGGAGTTCCTGAGCATGTGGTCGCTCATGATGGCGGGAAGCCGTCCCTTCCGGTTGAGTGGAGACGGAGACCTTGTGCTGGAGCTTGCACCGGCGCTTCCGGGCTGGCTGTTCAAGGATGACGGCCGTCTCTCGTTCCGGTTCCTTGGCTCGGTCCGCGTGACTTACCTCAATGAGCGGCGGGCCGATACGTTCGGAGAGAACTGCGCCGCTATCCGGCGAATTAGCGTCAAAGACGGCGCCGGGAACACGCTGACCGTTGAGGGAAGCGTACTGTCCGGCAAGCTGGCTGAAGACATCCGGGCCGGACGGTACACGGAGCTTGAGGTTGTGCTGGAATAGCTTGAGTCAGGCGTTCCAATATGGACCCGCCTGCCGCACTCGTCAGGTCATGGGGGAAACACCTGCCGCTCAAGAAGACAGCGATCCCGTGAAGCGGAGTAGCACATTCATGGCGCAAGAACACCGTGATCCCCGCAAGAGAGACCGCCGCAGCCAATCACCCCGCATTAGGCAAACGCGTCGCTTCCGGTCAGCTATAAGCTGGTCGGAAGCGGCCGCAGCAAGAAGCTCGCGAAAGCAACAGGGGGGCGCTGTGCATTGTGTCCGAGAAACAGCGTCCCTATTTTCGAAATGGGTTTCGATAATCAAAACGGAAAGAAGGTCGGTTTATGTCAACGCAAACTCAAACCTGGACATTCAAAGGATCGGAAGGAGACTTCGAGCTTAAGGACCCTCATTTGACGAGCTATTTGTATTTTCCGCTCGTCAATGAAGCCGGCATGATGTCCTCCATTACTCCTTCTCTGCATGGAGATATCAAATCCGGCCATAACACCTTCCTGTCCGAGCCGGTATCTGCGGAGAGTCTTCACAATTCCCGGGCTGCCCGGAATTTTTGGGTACATAATCAGGAATTCGGGCCTTGGTCCTGCACGGGAAATTCTGCCGTTCAGCATGCGAGTCGATTGGATAAAGAGACAGAAGGCGGAGACAAGGTAACGCTGGAGGCAGGGCTGCTCTGGCACAAGGTCATTCGCAACAATACGCGAATCGGCCTGCGGGCGGAAACGGTCAGCTTTGTTCCGGCAGGCGCGGATCGGGTGGAGCTGATGAAGGTGACGCTGACGAACACCGGCAACCGCAAGCTAACCCTGACGCCGACGGCGGCGGTTCCGCTCTATGCCCGTTCCGCCGACGATCTGCGGGATCACCGGCATGTGACGTCCCTGCTGCACCGGATCTATACCTCCGCAGGAGGCATTGAGGTTCAGCCCTCTCTGTCCTTTGACGAGCGAGGCCACCGGGTCAACAAGACCGCCTATTCCGTGCTGGGAAGCGAAGGAGACGGCGGGAAGCCGGCCGGATTTTTCCCAATAGCAGAACGCTTTATCGGAGAAGGCGGCAATTATGACTGGCCGGAGGCCATAGTGCGGAATGATGTTCCGCATAGCGGACCCGGAGAGGCTCTCGAGGGTTTTGAAGCCGTCGGGGCTATCCGGTTTGCGGAAGCTGTGCTGCAGCCGGGAGAGAGCAAGTCGTACATCGTAGCCATGGCCATCACGGATGACCGAATGGATGAAGACCGTCTGTGGAAGACCTATATGTCCGAGGCTTCGTTCGATCACCTGCTGGGGGCATGCAAGGCTTACTGGAGAGAGAAGGCGGACGCCGTCCAGTTCCATTCCGCGAACAAGGAATTCGATCTATGGATGAAGTGGGTGACGCTTCAGCCGATCCTTCGGCGGCTCTGCGGCAACTCCTTCATGCCCCATCATGATTACGGCCGGGGAGGCCGGGGCTGGCGTGATTTGTGGCAGGACTGCCTGGCGCTCATGATCATGGAGCCGGAGGAGGTCCGGCAGCTGCTGTCGGACAATTTCGCCGGCGTAAGAATCGACGGCAGCAACGCCACAATCATCGGCAGGCTTCCCGGCGAGTTCGTGGCGGACCGCAATAACATCCCGCGCGTCTGGATGGATCACGGCGCCTGGCCGTTTCTGACGGTGCTGCTCTACCTGAATCAGAGCGGTGATCTCAACTTTCTGCTTCAAGAGCAGACCTACTTCAGGGATGCCTTCGTGAACCGCTGCCGGGAACGCGATGATTCTTGGACTCCGGAAAGCGGGAACCTGCTGAGGACCACCAACGGCGAGATCTACCGCGGCACGATTCTGGAGCATATGCTGCTCCAGCATTTGACGCCTTTTTATCTGGTCGGGGAGCATAACCATATGAGACTGGAGGGCGCCGACTGGAACGATGGGCTGGATATGGCTGCGGACCGCGGGGAGAGCGTGGCGTTTACGGCTTTCTATGCGGGCAATCTGCGGGATCTGGCGTCCGTGCTGCGGAAGCTGGAGCGTCGCACCGGAACCGCAGCCGCCAAATTGGCGGAGGAAATGCTGGTGCTGCTGGACAGCCTGGGAGAGCCGGCCGATTATGATTCCGTCTCCGCGAAGCACGAGCTGCTGAACCGGTATTTCGAGCGGATTGCCGGAGGGGTAAGCGGGCGCAAGACCGCTATCTCCCTGGTCTCGCTTGCCGAGGATCTGGAGCGCAAAGCCTCCTGGATAGAGAACCATATCCGCACCAGCGAGTGGGTGACTTCAGAGAGCGGCAGCTCATGGTTCAATGGCTATTACAACAACGATGGCGAGCGGGTGGAAGGGGACCATCCGGAGGGCGTGAGGATGACGCTCACCGGCCAGGTCTTCCCGATCATGAGCGGAGTTGCGGCGGAAGAGCAGATTCCGTCCGTCATTCAGGCGGTTGACCGCCATCTGCTTGATGAGGAGATCGGCTACCGACTGAATTCCCGGTTCGGCGGCATCCAGCAGAATTTGGGCCGGGCATTTGGCTTCGCCTTCGGCCACAAAGAGAATGGAGCCATGTTCAGTCACATGACCGTGATGTACGCCAACGCTTTGTATAAGCGAGGCTTTGTGAAGGAAGGCAAAGCCGTGCTGGATTCCATCTACTCGCTCTGCGCCGACTTCCCGAAGAGCCGGATTTATCCGGGAATCCCGGAGTACATCAACGAGCAGGGCCGTGGCATGTACCACTATCTTACCGGCTCGGCGAGCTGGCTGCTGCTGACCGAGCTGATGGAAGTGTACGGCGTCAAAGGCGATCTGGGAGACCTGCTGCTTCAGCCCAAGCTGTCGGGCGAGCAGTTCGACGAGGCGGGGAAGGCTGCGGTCGTTACCCAATTTGCCGGACGGCGACTGCGGGTTGTCTACATCAACGAAGAGCGCAAGGAGTATGGAGACCGCCAGGCCGGTTCCTGTCTGCTGAACGGCAAACCGGCAAGAGTTGAACCGGCGGCGGGAGGCTGCCTTCTGTCGCGGGCGCTCATCAAGAGCCTTCCGGAGGAAGGCGTGCATGAGCTGTGCTTGAAGCTCATCTGATGCCGGGCTATTTTCATAAAAGGAGCCAGTTAAGTATGGGAGTCGTGCTGGATAACGGCGTTCTTGAAGCCGAGGTGAAAATGCCGGAGGAGGCAGCGGGAAGCCGCTTTGACCGTACCGGCTGGATTGCTTGCGTAAGGCTGAAGGGGCGGCGGAGACATGAGTTCGGCGTTCCGGAGAGTTTCGCGCCCGGCCGCGGAACGGGAGGAAGCGGCCTGTGCGCCGAGTTCGGCATCAGCGGCCCGAACGGCTACGATGATGCGGGTGTCGGAGAAGACTTCCCCAAAATCGGTGTCGGCCTGCTGACGAGGCAGGGAGTCAGAGCATATTCTTTTTTCGAGGATTATCCGGTGGTTCCCTATCAAGTGGTGACCGAGACGGGGATAGACCGCATCACGTTCACCGTCCTGCCCGCCGACTGCCGGGGGTACGCCTTCCGGTTGACCAAGAGCATTACTCTGCGCGACGCCCGGATTCATATCGAATATATGCTGGAGAATACGGGAAGCCGGACGCTGGAAAGTGATGAATACGTGCATAATTTCCTCGCTGTGAACCGTCAGCCGGCAGGCCCAGGCTATGTGCTGCGTTTCCCCGTCCCGGCGGTTTTCAGCGAGGTGGAGTCCGGTTATACAGCGAAGCTTCTCTCGGCAGCGGGGAACGAGGTTCTTTGGAACGCTGTGCCGGAGCGGGAGTTCTACGCCCGCCTTCCCGGCTGGCCGGCCTCCATGCCCTGGAACTGGGAGCTCATTCATCTTCCAAGCGGTGCCGGAGTCCGGGAGTCGGGGGATTTTGCGGTGGCCGCCTGCGCGCTTTGGGGGAAAAGACATGTCATATCGCCCGAAATCTTTATATCGCTGCATATTCCTCCGGGACAAACGGGACGCTGGAGCCGGACTTATGAATTTTTTGAGATTTGAGTCGTGATGGGTCTTGCTCGGGGAGGGGAGTGCCGGGGCTTAGGACAATATAGTGAATGATTCCGGCAGATTGAACAAGATGCTGAATGGCTATTTGAGCCGGCTTCCGGTAGGCTTGTATAGCATACAGAATGTTCAAGCCGCTGGAGGAATGAAGACGTGAAAATCAGCAAAGAACAAGCCCTGACACTGGCCTTTACCTTTTTGGCATTTATATTGGGCACGACAGAATATGTAATCGTGGGACTGCTGGATCAGGTGGCGGCTGGTCTCGGCGTATCGATTGCGGAAGCAGGAGCCTTCGTGTCGGGCTTTGCCGTTGCTTATGCCTGCGGAACACCGTTTGCAATGGCGCTGGCTGGCCGCTTCTCCAAGCCTGCCTCTCTGATGACGGGAACAGTGCTGGTTGTGCTCCTGAACATTTGCAGCGCCTTTGCCTCAACATATGTGCTGCTGCTTGTGTTCCGGATTATGACGGCGGTGTGCTGCGGGCTGTGCGTATCCTTGTCCATCTCGATCAGCACGGATGTCGTCCCGATAGAGAAGAGGGGAAGGGCGATCTCGTACATCATGGGCGGCTTCTCCCTCGCCAACGTGTTGGGCGTTCCGATCGGCACCTTCGTCGGCATGCATTTTGAGTGGCCGGCGGCCTTTATACTGGTCGGTATACTTGGGGCATTCTGCCTGGTTCTGCTATACCGGGTCGTACCGCGCGATCTGCCCAACGCTCAGAGCAGGATGAGTGACCAATTCCGCTTATTGACCCACCCCCGGGTGCTGCTGGCTATTCTGATTCCGGTTCTGGGCGTGGCGGCGATCTTCGTGAATTACACCTACATCGTGCCGCTGATGACCGAGGTCATGCGCATTCCTGCCGACCGGACCGGCTATGTACTCATCGTGTATGGAGCGGCAACGATCTTCAGCAACATCATCAGCGGAGTCATCGCTTCGGGGAATTATATGGCGAAGCTGAAGGTCCTGTTCCTCATTCAGGCCGTTATATTCGCAATTTATGGGATAACCGTGTCGGTCCCCTGGCTCGGTATCCTGGGCTTAATCGCCATTGCCTGTATCTCTTTCTCGATAAACGCCGCGGTTCCCATCTATTTCATCCATCTAGCGGAACGCTTCGTCCCGGCGGCGAAGGATTTCGCCTCTTCCCTGATGCCGATAGGCGCGAACATCGGGATTGCAGTCGGTTCCGCGTCAGGTGCGCTCGTGATGGGGCATTTCGGCTTGCGATTTCTTCCATGGGCTGCCGTCGGGTTCGCTCTAGTCAGCTGTTGTGTGACAGCTCTCAGCCTGAGTCTCGATGAGGGCAAGGGCAGAAGCCGGACAAGGGACGCAAGCCTGTAATTTCATCTCGTCGTATTCCTTCACTATTTGCAGTGTTCCTTAATCCGGACGCTGCGGATAGTGGAGGTTTTTTCTATGATTGTGCTTGAAATAGCTCGGTGTCTCCCCCATAAATTTGGCGAACAGCATGGAGAAATAGTTGGCGTTCTCATACCCGACCAGCTTGGAGATTTCCCAAATCTTCATCTCGGTTGAAGCGAGAAGCCGCTTGGCTTCGCCCATCCGCCGGTTGATCAGATAGTTGATAGGAGAGTCGTTGTACTGCTTCTTGAACACATGGGAGAGATAGTAGCGGTCGACATGAAAATGCTCGGCAATCACCTGCAGGCTGATGGAACTCGCGAAGTTCCGGTCCAAATATTCCTTGATCGAGAGCGCCAACGAATCGCCGGTTTGTTCTTCCTGTGGACGGCCGTTTCCGGCGATGCGCTGAATAAGCGTAAGGATCGAAACCAGCAAGCCCCGACATATCGTCTGATAGCCTTCATCCTGCATGGAGGATTCCTCAAACAGCACGGACATCAGCGCCTCCATCTCGGTGGCGTACCTCCCGCTGTTAATGACAGGCGCGGCATCGTCCGGAAGAACCCGATCCAGGGGAAGTCCCTCAATCTCTATATTGGTGAATCCACAGCAATAATGGCTGAAAGGAAAGCCCGGAGAGGAACGCTCTTCGTGAAGAACCCCTCTGTTGTAGACGACGATGTCCCCTTTTCGGGTGGCGTAAGTCCGGTCTCCGATCGTAAAATACCCTGTCCCTTCCCGGATGTACAAGATCTCGAGCAGATCGTCATGCTTGTGGCTTGGAAAATACCAGGCCGGACTGCTGCTGATGTGTCCGGCGTACAGCAGCTTCGGCTCACTTAGGATTCGCAATGGAATACCGACCTTTCTGGGTTCGATGTTGTAAATTTAATCTCAAAGCAAGATATGAAAGGATAATGAAGAATGAAACAATATTCTTGATTGTATGAAGTATGCAAAATAATTAAGATGAAATCAAGGGTTAACGGCATGGGGAAGAGGGAGAGGCGGCTTTAATAATTTGTTCAGTCTTTGATTTGAGGGATGATTCAGACAATATATTTAAGGATTTGCTGGGGCTTCCGGCTGAATGAGAGGTTGTGCGTTCCTTCCTCTAGTATTCACGAAACTATTCGTTAAAATGCTTATAACAAGGAAAGAAGGGTATTTGATTATGTGGCTGATAGAAGGATTGCTGATTCTGGTTTTGCTGTGCGTGATCGTTGTAGGCTCGGCATCGGCATCGCTTTCATTGGATAAACACCGGTCTTTCGGAAAGATGTCTTCATTTAACCCCCGGGACAAGGACCCGTTCCGTTTCATGTTTGAAGAACACGGAGATTGAACAGACCGCAAGCCGAATAACATTTGACTTCAATACAGGGGGTGAGCTACTATATGCATGAACATGCATTTTGGATGGAGGAGAGATACCCGTGATTGATTTGTTTACCCCTTATACCCTGAAAAATCTGGAGCTGAAGAACCGGATCGTGTTGCCGCCGATGTGCCAGTACTCGGTAACAGCCAAGGACGGAATAGCCAATGAATGGCATCATACCCATTATGTCAGCCGGGCCGTTGGCGGAACGGGTCTGATTATCATCGAGATGACTGATGTCGAGCCGGACGGACGGATCAGCGATTATGACCTGGGGCTGTGGTCCGACGAGCAGATTCCGCCGCTTGCCCGGATCGTCAGCGACTGCCACACTTACGGAGCGAAGGTGGGCATTCAGATCGCCCATGCCGGACGCAAGGCCGAGGATGCTCCGCAGCCGGTGTCTTCCTCGCCGATTCCGTTCAACGAACAGTCGAAGACGCCTCGTGAGCTTACAACTGAAGAAGTGAAGGGCATGGTCGAGAAATTCCGGCTCGCCGCGCGCCGGGCGGTGCAGGCAGGCTTTGATACGATCGAGCTTCATGGAGCGCATGGTTATCTGATCCATCAGTTCACTTCGCCTTACACCAACAAGCGAAGCGACGAATACGGTCAGGACCGCACGCTCTTCGGACGCGAAGTCATTGCGGCGGTTAAGGACGAAATGCCGGAAGGCATGCCGCTCATTATGCGGATTTCCGCAAGGGAATACGTTGAAGGCGGCTACGGCATTGAGTACAGCCTGGAGTTCAGCAAGGCGTTCAAGGAAGCGGGCGTCGATATTTTCCATATCAGCGCGGGCGGCGAAGGTCCGATTGCGGCAGCCGGACGGCCGGGAACGCATGCGGCGTACCAGGTGCCACTAGCCAAAGCGATCAAGGAAGGCTTGAACGTGCCAGTAATCGCCGTAGGACGGCTTGACACGCCTGAGCTGGCAAACGCCGTCGTCGGCAACGAAGAGGCCGAGCTGGTTGCCGTAGGCCGGGGCATGCTGAAGAATCCGTACTGGGCGTTGACCGCCGCCGAAGCGCTTCGCAAGGAAGTTCCGGTTCCGGCCCAGTATGAGCGCGGCTTCGCCATCTCCAAGTAAGCTGTGATGCTCCGGCATGGACCGGAACGGGCCGAAGCCGATATAACCTAACAACACCCCCGGCTGCGGAACCGAGCAGGTTCCGCAGCCGGGGGTGTTCTGTTGTAACCGGGTATCGGGTATCCGGCTCATTTCGAGAAGTAGTCCGCGAGGCCGTCGGCGATCGCCCGGGCGGCCTTCTTCTGATAGGATGATGTCCGCACGATTGACTCGTCTCTCGCACTGGTGAGGAAGCCAAGCTCCACGAGCGCCGCCGGAATCGTGTTCTCGCGCAGGATATGATAATTCCCGAAGGACAGGCCGTTGCTCTTGAGGCCGATGCCGTCGCCGAGCCGGTGCTCGATGGCGCGGGCCAGCGGGAGATCGCCTGATTCCGAGTAAAAGAAGGTTAGCGTACCGGATACATTTTTCGGTGAGGAATTGAAATGAACGCTGACGAAGGCGTCCGCCCCGATCGTCTGCGAGAGCTGCGCGCGGCTGGACAGGGATGGCTTCTGGCTGTCCTTCGTCCGCGTCATCCTTACCTTTGCGCCGGCCGCTGTCAAATAGTCGCGCAGATACAGCGCCGTCTGCAGGTTGAGGTCCTTCTCCATGGTACCGTAAGTCGTCCCGATCATGCCGGGATCGTCTCCTCCATGACCGGCGTCGACGACAATCAGCTTGCCGCGGATGCCGCCGGAATGGGACCGGCTTGCGGAGCCTCCCGAGGCAGAGGAGGAGGAACCGGACGAACTGGACGCGGCATACGAGATGTAAGAGGAAGACACCCAGCCGGTTACGCCCTCCGGCGTCCGGATGTTCATCCATCCGGACCGGCTGGACAGCACGGTTACACTGTTGCCTCCCCGCAGTGAACCGACGACTTCGTAGCCCGTTCCGGGACCGCCGCGGATGCGGAGCGAATCCGCCGTGACGGTCGCTCTGGACCGGGAGGCGCTTCCCCCCGCAGAGGAAGAAGATGCTGCGGAGGGTGAATTGCTCTGGACAGAGGCCGGGGAGCCGGAGGACCGCTTCAGATAGTAGCCCGCGACCCAGCCGGTCAGGGAACCCTGCCGGATCTTCAGCCAGCCATGCTGCTCGTCCGTCACGGTGACGACGGCGCCGCTCTTTAGCGAGCCAGTGATGGCGGAGCTGGCGGCAGGCTCGCTTCGGACATTGAGCGAGGAGGCGTAGACCTTGGCCGTGTAGCTGTCCGCACGGACCGTGTAGGACGACGCCGGCACAAGGCACAGGAGCGCGGCAAGGGCGGCTGTCAGCCAGGCGGCGGGTTTGAGCCAAGCCTTGCGGCGGGAACGGGAATATGTACGCGGGCGTTTCGAATTTCGTTGATCGGGCGATGTAAGGTTAGATCGATCTCTGTTCATCTGCAGGCCTCCGCTGTCGCAAAAATTCTGTAACCCTTTACCCCTACACTTCCAAAAGCAAACCGAAAACCTCCCAAAATGCTTCCATCGGCTCAGGAAAAGCGGGCCCCGGGAATCAGCCGGAACGCCAGGGTCCCGGCTTCTGCAAGAGCCGTAAATGCGTGCAGCGACTGCCGCGCAAGCATGAAATGCTGCGAGTGCCGTGTAGCCGTGAATTCCGTAATGCCGGACTGGAAGGCCGGGTGCTTATAGGCGCTTGCCGCATCACAATGCGCCGCCTGGCTGCAAGACATTCCGGATCTTCAGGCGTCCCGGAGCATCAATTGGCGCCGGTTCTCTTCGCAATCTCCCGGCGGACGATTGGAGCGACCTCTGTCGCCAGCAGCTCGATGGCCGAAGCAACCTTGGAGAAGGGCATGCCGCCGACGTCCATCTGGGCCATGAAGCGGGTATGTCCGAACAGCTCATGCTGGTGCAGGATTTTCTCGACAATCTGCTCCGGACTTCCGACAGCCAGTGCCTCGCCGGGCCGGGTATACGCTTCGAAATCTTCGCGCGTGAACCGGAACTCCTGGCCGGGATGGGCCATGATGCCGTTCAGATAGTTCAGGTAGTACGGATAGAAGTCGTCCAGCGCCTGCTTGGATGTCTTGGCGATATAGCCGTGGCTCGTTATGCCCACCTTCAGGGAATCCGGGCTGTAGCCCGCCTGCTGTCCGGCCTGCCGGTACAGCTCTGCCAGATGGGCGAAGCGCTCCGGATTGCCGGACAGAATGGCTATTGCCATGCCGGTGCCAAGCGTGCCGGCTCTCTCCGCGCTGGCTGGCGTCCCGCCGACGCCGATCCAGAGCGGGAGACTCGGCTGGAGAGGGCGGGGCGAGATTTCCGCGTCCTTGAGCGGCGAACGGAAATGGCCCTCCCACGAGACAGTGCTCTCCTCTCCGAGTTTTTGCAGAAGGCCGATATTCTCGGTGAACAGCTGCTGATAGTCACTCAGGTCGTATCCGAACAGCGGGAACGATTCGGTGAACGCGCCGCGTCCGACCATTATCTCTGCGCGTCCGTCCGACAAAAGGTCGAGCGTGGCGAAGTCCTCGAACAGGCGGACGGGATCGATGGTGCCGAGCACCATGGTCGTGCTGGCGAGCTTGATCCGCTTGGTGACCTGAGAGATGGCGGACAGAACTACGGGAACGGAGGAGACGGCAAAATCGAGGCGATGATGCTCCCCGACGCCGAATATATCAAGTCCGGCCTCGTCGGCGAGCTTGGCGGCCGCTACAATATCCCGCAGACGCTCCCGGTGGCTCGCCGAACGGCCTGTCAGGGGATCGGGGACGATATCGCCCAGCGTATAGACGCCGAACTCAAAGACGCTGCCGGACGCTGACGTTTTTAGAATGGAAGGGTTCATGGAAAAGACTCCTTTGGTTTATGGTTCAAATATAAGACTTTATAAGTTGTTGCTTACAATAGATCTTCTGTTTCTCGGTAAATGCACGGCGCCTAAAGGACGCCGTCAGGCGTTTATCCTTGAGTGAATAAGTAAGTTAGTGAGTTATTGTGATCATTATAACAGGAATAAGCCCCGGGTTTCTATGTTTCTTGCCCGCCGCCGATCAATCATGGTAAGTTACGGGTAGGATGAAAGCGGACAGAACCCGCGCAGATTACAGAAGCCGCCGGTTTTTGGCTTGGCGGAAGGATAGGAGCATACAGGAAATGGATTATAGGATTGTGTTTTTTGATATCGACGGCACGCTTGTCAACGAGGAGAAGGAAATTCCGGCGGATACGCTGGAGGCCGTCGCCCATTTAAAGAAGAACGGCATTGAGCCGGTGATTGCGACCGGCCGGGCGCCTTATTTTATCAAGCCGCTGGCGGAAGCGCTGGGCATCGACTCCTATGTATGTCTGAACGGGGCTTTTGTCGTATACAAGGGCAAAGTTGTGCATAAGCAGCCGCTGGACAAGGAGACGATTGCGGCGCTGGTGGAGCTTGCGGGCAAGCACAAGCATTCGCTCGTGTTTGAAGGCGGAGAGTCTTATTTTGCCGATACGGAGAATCATCCTTTTGTCACGGAATCCGTGAACACCCTGAAGGTCGATCAGCCGGGCTGGGACCCCGAGTTCTGGAAAAACAATGAAATCTACCAGATGTTCCTGCACTGTGAGAGCCATGAAGAGGCGCTGTACGAAGAGCTGCTGACGAAGCTGCGGCTGATTCGCTGGCATCCGCTTGCACTGGACGTGCTCCCGCCCGGAAGCTCCAAGGCAATGGGCATTCAGGCGCTGCTGGACAACCTTGGCCTTAGCCGGGAGGAAGCGATCGCGTTCGGCGACGGCCTCAACGACAAAGAAATGCTGGAGCTGGCCGGACTCGGCATCGCGATGGGCAATTCACATGAAGAGCTGCTTCCCTACGCCGACTATGTGACAAGCAGCGTGGATGACGGAGGCATTTACAAAGGGCTTCAGCACGCCAGCCTGATTTAACCGCGAATAGTGGAAGCTGGGAGAGCATGGCAGAAGGCAAGCCTAATAAGGGGAAAGAAGGGACCCATGAAATGAAGCTGCTGCAGTATAGAAGCAATGGCGGAATCAAGCTTGGCGTGAAGACGCCGGAAGGCATCGTTGACATCGAGGCGACGGCTGAACAGGCGGGAGTCCAGGCTCCTGCAAATATGGAGGAAGTGATCGGGAGCGGCGATGAAGCGCTGACTCTGCTGAGCGGGCTGTTGGCGGGGTCGCCGGTCCTGCTGCCGGAAGAGACTGTGGAGTTCGCGCCCAGCGTGACCCGCCCGCGCAAAATTCTCTGCGTTGGCCTCAACTACAAAAGCCATGCGGAAGAAGCGGGCTTTGAATCGGTTTCGGTTCCGGTGCTGTTCAGCAAGCTCGACAACACGCTGTCGGCCCACAAGGAGACGATTGCAATACCGCCGGGGCTGTCGCAGATCGACTATGAAGCGGAGCTCGTCGTGGTGATCGGCCGCAGAGCTTCCCGCGTAGCGAAGGAAGAGGCTCTGAGCTATGTTTTCGGCTATGCCGCCGGCAATGATTTGACCGCCCGCGAGCTGCAGTTCCGCACAACCCAATGGCTCCTCGGCAAATCGCTGGACGGCTTCGGGCCGGTAGGGCCCTGGATTGCGACGGCCGATGAGATTGATCCCGGCAGCCTTCGCATCGAATGCCGTGTCAACGGGGAGCTTCGGCAGTCCGCCAACACCGGGAACATGATCCATACCTGCGCCGAGCTGGTGTCCTACATATCGCAGTACCTTACCCTGGAGCCTGGGGATTTGATTTATACAGGAACGCCGGAAGGGGTTATTCTTGGATTGCCCGAGGAAAAGCGGGTATGGCTGAAATCCGGGGATAAAGTCGAGATTACGATTGACGGCTTGGGTACGCTGGAAAATACGCTCGCTTAGCGGCAGGACGCCTATAGGCGAATATGAGATGTACAACAAAACGGCCTGTCCGCGGATCAAGCGGACAGGCCGTTGCTGTGAGTGGGCTGCAAGTGCAGGGGCGTGTGCAGGAAAGTATCTTCCGCTTAACTGTCGTATGCTGCTCCAGGGTCTGCCCCGAGTGCGTGGAATGATCTTAAATGCCCGGCTGGCCGGGATAACCGGTCACGGGATAACCAATTACGGGGTAACACGTCACGGGATTAACGGCTAACCGGGTGAAGGGTTCACCGCCTGAATCATTAACGGCCTGTACACAAGGCGCAGGAAGATAACGTGCCTGAGGGGCAGGCCGTTCGGCGTCTCATTGGCGGTTGACCGAGCCTCGATCTGGAAAATCATGTATACTCATTGATGTCAGCATTAACCATTTGGGACGGGGTTCGTTCCGAAGCGGAGGAGGAGAAGGGATGGCAGGCGGCAGGGAAGAGAGCGGCAGGGGGACGGAAGACGGGCGCACAGGGAGAAATGAGGGTGCGCAGGGGAAGGGGAAGTTCATCTCGGCAGGACATCCACATGACAATGATAATGATGCGGGCTCAAGGCTCAATGACTTACGAGAACCGGACGAGAACGCACAGTCGGAGGTTGAGGCCAGCGGCGGGCCGAAGACAACGCCGATCCAGGAGGAAGCCGCAGGGGCGGGCCTGCAAAATACGGCGCTTCCGGAAGTCCGGCCTAGCAGCGAGGCGAAAGGCAGCGAGGCGAAGAACGACGAGCTGCCGCAGCGGGCGAACGGCTGGATCGTGTCGGTTCTCGGCGCCGGTTCTCTGCGCGTCAAAGAGAGCCAGCTTCTCCCGGGAAGCACCTCCAGTGTCCTGTACCGGGTTACGCTGGAGGACGAAGGAGAAGCGGACGAAGGAGGAGCAGGTGTTATGGAAGCGGTCATCCGCCTGTATGACAATGAAAGCTGGCTCCGCATGGAGCCCGACCTGGCTCAGCACGAGGCCGCTGCGCTCCGGCGGGCGAAGCTGGCCGGCCTCTCTGCGCCGAGACTGCTCGGCGCAGACCCGGACGGCGCGGCCTGCGGGCTGCCCGCCGTCCTGATGACTCTGCTGCCGGGCAGAGTCAATCTGAAGCCCCGCGACATGCGGAGCTGGCTCGCGGGGCTGGCGCAGGCCCTTGCCGGCATCCACGCCGCGCCGGCAGAGGAATTCCGCTGGACGCATTTCCCGTACAGCGACATCGCGAACCTCCGGGCTCCCGGCTGGACCCGCTGCCCGGAGAGCTGGTCTGCGGCGGCGGACTTCGTCAAGCGCCGGCGGCCGACCTTCGTGCCCCGGTTCATTCACCGGGACTTCCATCCGGCCAATGTGCTGTGGAGCGGGGATTCCGTCAGCGGAATCGTCGATTGGCCGAACGCCTGCATCGGCCCTGCCGGAGCCGATGTGGGGCACTGCCGCTTGAATCTGGCGGAGCTGTACGGTGTGGAAGCCGCGGATTTGTTCCTGGAGTTGTATGCGGATGTAGCCGGTGCGCAGTTCTCCTATCATCCGTACTGGGATCTGCTGTCCCTGTTCGACGGGCTGGATGATCAGCCGCCGCAGGTTTACGTGGGCTGGTCCGCGTTCGGCGTAACGGATCTGACGGCAGAGCTTATTCAGGAGCGTCTGGAGCATTATCAGACAAGCTTGATGAAACGACTGGAGGAGGACGGGAAGTGGGAATGATCAAGTGGATGAACCGGATTACGGCGGGAACGCTCGGTCTCGGGCTGCTGCTTGGGGGGACAGGTGCGGCTGTGGCGGATACGGCATCTCATACTTCGTATGTCGGGAACAACTATGATACCTCGGCGTCGTCAATATCCGCGAAGGAGATCAAGGCGCAGTGGGTCTCGGCAATGGATGCAGCCGCCGATGATTCTCAAGGAGATTATTCGGTGGATCAAGGACTCACGGCATCAGGCGGCGGACAAATCTATATCATCAAATCCGGACAGCTGACGGCGCTGGACGCACAGACGGGAAAGACGGTATGGAAGTTCGGTGCGGGCCTTCAGGCGCCGATCCTGTACCGGAACGGTGTGCTGTACACAGCTTCGAAGCCGGGAACGATCTATGCGGTTAATGCGGTCAACGGGAAAAAGCTCTGGGCTGCCGCCAAGCCTTCAAGCCCGGGAGCGTCGCAGCTGACCGTGGATGGAGAGCGGCTGCTGGTGAGAAGCGGCGGAATTCAGGCGTACCGGCTGAAGGATGGCGTTCTGCAATGGACCGCCAAGGATGAGACCCCGTTCAATCAGCCGATCATGGCGGCAGGCGGACTGGTATTTGCCACGAACACCATCTCCGGGGCCTATTCGTATAATCTGTTGCATGCCTATGATTCGGCGACAGGCAAGCAGTTGTGGGAGTCAGGCCATTATAGTTTGCCTCTTGCGGTGAAGGACGGCAAAGTAGTGGTACAGCGAGAGAGTACGCCTTTTGAAATACAAGAGCTGACCACGCTCGATACGCTGGACGCCAAGACCGGCAAAATTACCGGAACGACTGTCTATAATCCCGCGAACATCAATCTGACCGATCCTCAGCATGCTCCCGGAAATTATGGAGCCTGGTTTGAAGGCGGCCGCATTTATCTGAATGCGGGGAACAAGCTGTACAGCTATCCGGAAGCCGCCGATCCCGCGAAGACAGTGAGGGACACGTATTCGGCGGAGAGCATAGGGCCGAAGGACTTGGCCTACGCGGCGGGCCCGTATGACGAGCGGATTATTTTTACCAATAACCATGATCTGTACGGCGTCAAGACGACCGACAAATCGGCGGTTTCCTATAATGGAAGCATCCGCAATCCCATCGCCCGTCTTGATTTGATCGGCCACGGCATGTATGTGATCCAGACCGACGGACGGCTGATCGGCATCCATCTGAAGACGGCGCAGCCGGTCGTTCAACTGGAGACGAACGGGCATGTCTTTGGCCCGAGCCTGTCCGAGAGCGGAATGATTATTGTGCAGAGCAGAGGGAAGGTGCAGGCCTTTAAGGAACCGGACAGTCTCCGAATCAAATAGCGTCCGGGCATCATGTGCGAATAAGTTTATTTGGCATGCTGCATCATTCTCCAGACAGATCCCATCATTCTGCTCTCTATATTGTTGGCCTAAATCACTCCATGGAGTTAAGCAAAATGCTCTATTGACAAACAATCCCATTCCGCCTACCATGTATATTAATCCTATAAACTTAGTTGGAAAAAGGTTGACCGGATAACCGGAGGCTCTGAACCGCCGTAGCTGCCCAAGGCAGCATGGCATGGATTCAGGGCCTTTCTTCATATTCGGGAGCAGCAAGGCGCGGAAAATTGTGTGAAAACCATCACAATGAATGGGGGAAGAAACATGACCAAGTATCTGTTTACTTCAGAATCCGTTACAGAAGGACACCCGGATAAAATCTGCGACCAGATTTCGGATGCCATTCTGGACTCCATATTGGAACAGGACTCGAACGGAAGAGTCGCCTGCGAGGTGGCGGTCACGACGGGGCTCGTTCTGATCGCCGGCGAGATTTCGACCTCGGCGAACGTCAATATTCCGGCCATTGCGCGGGATGCGATCGTGAAGATCGGCTACGATCATTCTTCACTCGGCTTCGACGGCCATACCTGCGCCATTCTCAGCTCGCTTGACGAGCAGTCGGCAGATATTGCCCAAGGCGTGGATCAGGCGCTGGAATCGAGGCTTCTGGTCAATGCCGGTGAGACGGAAATCGAGCTTGGAGCAGGCGACCAGGGACTGATGTTCGGCTATGCGACGGATGAGACGCCGGAGCTGTTCCCGCTGCCGATCTCCCTGGCCCACAAGCTGGCGAGAAGACTGGCAGAGGCCCGCAAGAGCGGACTGCTGCCGTATTTGCGTCCGGACGGCAAGACGCAGGTAACCGTGGAGTATGACGATGACCGCGCCGTTCGTGTCGACACCATCGTTGTGTCCACCCAGCATGACCCGGACATCGAGCTGGAGCAAATCTGGAAGGATATCATCCGGCATGTCGTGGAGCCGACGGTTCCCGAAGGGCTGCTGGACGGAAGTACGAAGTACTATATTAACCCGACAGGCCGGTTCGTGGTCGGCGGACCGCACGGCGACGCCGGATTGACCGGACGCAAGATCATTGTCGACACCTACGGCGGCTACGCCCGCCATGGAGGCGGAGCCTTCAGCGGCAAGGACCCGACGAAGGTGGACCGCAGCGCCGCTTATGCCGCCCGCCACGTCGCCAAGAACATTGTAGCGGCTGGCCTGGCCCGCCGCGCTGAAATTCAGCTGGCCTACGCCATCGGCGTCGCCAGCCCGGTCTCGGTCACGGTGAACAGCTTCGGCACCGGCATCCTTCCCGACGATGAAATCGCGGCTGCGGTGAAGGCAGTCTTCGATCTCCGTCCGGGAGCGATTATCCGGACACTTGATCTCAAGCGGCCGATTTACCGGCAGACTGCGGCCTATGGCCATTTTGGCAGAAGCGATCTGGATCTGCCGTGGGAGCGCACAGACAAGGCCGAAGCGCTCAAGGCGGCCGCTGCGGCGCAGAGTCATGGGGCAGCGGTGACTGTGGCCGAAGCCAGTGCGGCTCTCTGAACCGAATAATCAGGAAGTCGGAGACAGGATTAGGGCAAGCAGCATACAGGAGGTTGATAGAAATGGCGAAGAATACCAAGCATATTGCCATCTACGGCAAGGGCGGAATCGGCAAATCGACCACTACTTCCAATATCAGCGCCGCCCTGGCGGAAGCGGGTCACCGGGTCATCCAGATCGGCTGCGATCCGAAGAGCGATTCGACTAATACATTGCGGGGCGGCGATTATTTGCCGACGGTGATCGACAGCCTTAGGGACAGCGGCAAAACGCGGCTGGAGGATATTTCGGCGATCGGATTCAAAGGCATTCTCTGCATCGAAGCGGGCGGTCCCGTGCCCGGCGTCGGCTGCGCGGGGCGCGGCATCAACGCCGCAGTCGGCCTGCTGCAGGAGCTGAACGTGTTCGAGGAGTTCGAAGCGGATTATGTGCTGTACGACGTGCTGGGAGACGTCGTCTGCGGCGGCTTTGCCGTTCCGATCCGGGACGGCATTACGGACCGGGCATATGTCGTCAGCTCCTCTGACTTCATGGCGGTCTACGCCGCGAATAATCTGTTCAAAGCCATCGGCAAATACGCCCCCTCCGGCGGAGCGAGACTCGGCGGCATTATCGGGAACAGCGTTCTGCCCGGCTATCCGCAGGCGCTGATCGAGGATTTCGCGAAGGTGACGGGCGCGTCCGTGGCCGGGTATGTGCCCCGGTCGCCTGTTGTGGCGCAGAGCGAGCTTTACGGCAAGACGGTCATCGAAGCCAGTCCGCAGTCGGACCAGGCGGAGGTGTACCGCAAGCTGGCAGCGCATGTGGCCTCCAATGAGCAGTTGACCGTTCCGGCTCCGCTGAATGTTACTGATCTTCGCGACTGGGCGAGAAGCTGGGGGGATGCCATCAACAAGGAGGCGGTATCTTCGGGAACCGCCGCGAACTAAAGGAGATGACGACCATGAACCATGAGATCAGACAGCGGTTCGCTCGGGTTCGGGAGAAGCGCCTCGGAACGCTGACCGCCTTCTATGGCGACAGCGGGACGCTGGCGGATGAACTGGAGCGGGAGGAGCCGGCTCAGCGGATCCGCACCTACTCGGAGACGACCGACGACGAGGTGATCGGAGCCATCCGTCTGCTGGGACGGATTCGCGGAGCTGTCACGATCATTCACGGCCCTCCGGGCTGCGGCGCGGCGAAGCTTGAGGATGAGCTGCGCTCCGGCGGCGGGCCTTGGCTGCTTACACATATCGAGGAGAATGATTCCATCCTTGGGGCGGACGACAAGCTGAGAGATGCGATCGGCAGAGCGCAGCGGCTGTGGAAGCCGGATATCATCTTCATTCTGGCCACACCTGTCATAGCGATCAACAATGATGACATCCAATCCGCTACTGTAGAGGCGGAGGAGCTGTACGGCATTCCGGTTGTCCCGATATTCGCAGCTGGCTTTCGTTCCAAGTCGCCGCTGTACGGCTACGACCTTATCTATCACGCTTTAGCCAAGCATGTGCTGAACGAGGAGCCGGCTTCGGACAACAGCGAGCGGTTTATCAACCTGATCGGGACAGCGGAGACAAGAACGGGGAATATCATTAGAGAGCTGACAGCCGCAGGAATTTCATATAACAACGTGTCAGGATTCTATACGCTCTCCGATCTCCGCAGATCTCCGGGAGCCGCCGCCTCCGCAGCACTGGACCGGGATGATGCCGGCTATCTGCTGGCCTGGCTGGAGGAAAGCCGTGGCGTCGCCAGGCTCGATGTCCCGCCGCCGATCGGCTTGACCGGAACTCACCGTTGGCTTCTGGCCGCGGCGGATGCCTTGGACACCGGCGCCGAGACGCGGAATGTGATCGAGGCCGCCAGGACGGAGACGGCGGAGACGCTCGCACTTCAGCGGCTGGGCGATATCTCGGTCTTCATTGATCTTCCGCCGGAGCAGGCCTTCGGGATCGGCGAATTAGTAACGGAGCTTGGAGGGAAGGTGACTGCCTTTGCTCTAACCCATGCCGACCTTACCCATGCCCCAAGGCTCAGGGAATGGTCCCGCCGCCACAATCCGCATGTGCTGATCGAACCAGGGCAGCCGTTCGAGAAGATCAACGCGCTGAACAAATGGCGGCCAGACCTCTATATCGGCCGGAGCGAGACGGCCGTATGGGCGGCTGCCGCAGGCATTCCGGCAGCTTCGGTGGACGCCGTGGACATTTACGGCTTCCAGGGAGCACTTGCGCTGGCCGGACTCTTCGGCAAGGCGCTGCGGAATCAGGCGCTGAGCCGGTACTTAAGCGCGGGAGGTTCCTCCTACCGTGAGGGTTGGCTTGCGAAGAGCGTGAACTGGCATATCAAGCAGGAGGTGCGGTGAAGATGGGACAGACGACGGCGGGGAACCGGAACAGCTGCCTGCTGCACGGCGCGCTTCAGACGATTCGGGCGATCGAGGGGGCGGTGCCAATCATTCACTCTTCCGCCGGCTGCGGTGTGCAGCAGTATTTGGGAGGAAGCACACTCAGCGGCAACGGCGGCTCGGGCAGCGGCGGCGGACTCAGCGTTCCATCCACCAATTTTCTGGAGCGGCAGGTTGTGTTCGGCGGCACGTCGAGGCTGAGGGAGCAGCTCAAGAACACCGTCAAGATCAAGGCGGGAGACTTCTATGCCGTTCTGACGGGCTGCACGCCGGAGCTGGTCGGGGACGATGTGCCGGCGATGACCAAAGAGCTGCAGGAGCAGCAGGTGCATGCCATCCATCTCGGCACTCCGGGTTTCAAGGGCAGCGTTCATAACGGCTATACTGCCGCGCTGCTCGGCATTTTGCGGCAATACGACAAGCTGGGGGTAACTGAAGGGAATCGAAACGGCCGTCTGGTCAATTTGTTCGGCGTAATTCCGGAGCAGGATGTGCACTGGAGAGGCAATTTAGCGGGGCTGAAGCTCAGCTTTGAGGACGCGGGAGCCGAAGTCAATGTCATCTTCGGTCCAGATGCGGCAAGGAAAGAATGGGCGGCGCTTCGGCAGGCGTCGCTCAACGTCTCCTTCTCGGTCCATAGTCTGGAGATTTGCGAATGGCTGGAGCGGCATGCGGGCATTCCCTATGTGCATTTCGACGGCTATCCGGTGGGAGTGGCGCAGACAGGGGAGGTGCTGCGCTGCGTGTTGAATCAGCTTGACCTGGAGCCGGATGCGCTGGAGACGCAGATCAAGGCCCAGGAGCGGCGGGAACGCTATTACATCCGCGAGCAGGCGGACGCCTATTACCGCTACGGCTTCCAGAAGAGGCTGGCCGTCGTCGGCGACAGCTCAGCCGCAATAAGCCAGGCCCGGTTTCTGGCCGATCCGCTGGGCTTGCTGCCGGTTCTGATCGTCATTACCGACAACCTGCCGGAGTCGGCGCAGGAACGGATTGTCCATGGCTGGCAGGAACGGCATTCCGGGCTTGAGACGAGAATCGTCTTTGAAACTGACGGACAATTGATTGAGGAACTGCTGCTGGAGGAGGACATCGAGCTGCTGCTGGGCAGTACGATCGAACGAAAAACCGCGGAGCGCAAGGGAATTCCGTTCATTCCCGTGTCGTTCCCGGTTGCGGAGGAGCTGGTGCTTACCCGGGGCTTCGCCGGATTTGGCGGCGGCATCGCGCTGCTGGAGACAGCGGGGAGCGGAATCATCAGGTTCGCGAAAATACGCAGGGAGCTGGAACCGCATCAAATCATGAAGGGGGACGCGAGAGATGAGCAGGGAGCACATCCGAAGCCGGCTTTTTCAGGAGCTGAGCATTAAGAATGAGGTGAATGTGGAGGGAGTGGCGGCCGATCCGGCCATTTTCCAGCATCTCGATCTTGGAGGCGCGCATCAGGAGCAGGTGCATCTGTGCTTTGAAATGGACCATGAAACCCATGAGGGCTTCGATCTGCCTACCGGGTACATTACGCCGGGCGGGCTGCGGGTCGCCTTTCACTGGGACAGCAGATCGGACTTCCGGATCGTCTATGACAGCTGCGAATATGTCCTGACCCATAAGGGAAAAGAACTCTTCCCTGTTACCTTCGACAAGCGGCCCGCCTATTACGGACTTGAGGCCTCGGACGGAACGCCATTCTCCCGGATTGCCGGCTATTCCTCCGGCTATTTGGACGGCGGGACCGTCTCCATCGCGTACAGCAATGAATGCTCGCTGAAGGAGAAGGGCCAGGACTGCCTGTTCTGCAACATTAACGCGACCAAGGATACGTATTCCGAAATTCAGGGCATCAAGTGGAAAAATCCAAGGCAGATCGGTGAAGCCGTTGCGGCGGCTTATCGGCTCGACGGCGTCACCCATACGAACCTGACGGGAGGCTTCGTGCCGGAGCGGCGGGAGGTCGACTACTACATTGACGTGGCCGAAGCCATCCAGGAGAGCACGGGGCTTCAGGACTTCAATGGGACTGCGGTCATCGGGGCTCCGCTGGATCTTGGTATTATCGACCGCTACAAGGAAGCGGGCTTTCGGACGCTCGCGATGAATCTGGAAATGTGGGACCCGGCATTCTATGCCGCGATCCTGCCGGGCAAGGTTGCGGAATGCGGCGGCCGGGAGCATTGGATCAAGGCCATTGAATACGCCGCGAAAGTGTTCGGCAAGGGCAAGGTGCGGTCAGGCTTTGTTGCCGGCATCGAGCCTAAGCGGGCGACGCTGGAAGGCGTGGAATACTTCGCTTCCATCGGAGTATTGTCCCTGACAGGCGCCTGGACGCCGAACCCTGGGTCGGCGCTGGAGGGCCACCGGACACCGCATGCGGAGTGGCATCTCGATATGGCCTACAAATGCCATGATATTTTCAAAAGATACGGCTTCACCTATCAGGACTATTTCGACATCGCGCCAAGCCCGAACTTCCTGATTCACGATCTGTTCGCGATCGACGAAGAACGGGTTCCGGCGTTTGGCGGGGACAAGCGGGAGCAGCCGGTATAAGGAGACCGTATCGCTTAAAGGCCCGACGTATGGGCCCCCGCAGGATAAACAAGAAACGCAGATGCATTCCACAAAGGCGGCATGATGCGTTTTTTCTTTTTATTTTATCGTTGACAGCCTGTGTGAATGATGTTATTTTAATAATCACAAATCGCATAAAAATACTATGAATTAAATCACAGGACGCTGACTGTTTAAGCAGAGGCGCTGTGTCCATTTGGACATGGCGCCTTTTGTTTGGAGTTTCATTCTGCTGGCCGGATTTAATTTGATGGGGGAGGAAGAGGATTTATGGGCGAGGCGCTGCTGGAAATCTCCAGCCTGAACAAGTCGTTTGATACCAAAAGCGGTCCCGTGCAGGCGCTCCGGGAAGTTGATCTCCGGGTGGAGAAAGGAGAATTCATCACAGTTATCGGTCCAAGCGGCTGCGGCAAAAGCACGCTGCTGCGCATTATCGCCGGCCTGGATGCCGGCTATGACGGCACGGTGAAGCTGGGTGGAGCGGAGATTGGCGGCCCCGGCGTCGATAAAGGTTTTATTTTTCAGGAGCATCGCCTGTTTCCCTGGCTGACTGTGGAGAAGAACATCGCTTCCGATCTGTCCCTGCGAAGTCCCGAAGTCCGGAAGAA
Organism: Paenibacillus stellifer; assembly: GCF_000758685.1. NCBI lineage: Bacteria > Bacillati > Bacillota > Bacilli > Caryophanales > Paenibacillaceae > Paenibacillus > Paenibacillus stellifer. The sequence continues at coordinate 4,877,504 of NZ_CP009286.1, read as the reverse complement.
GGTGGATGAACTGATCGGGCTGGTGAAGCTGAAGGGATTCGAGAAGGCCTATCCCCGCGAGCTGTCGGGCGGCATGGCCCAGCGGGTGTCGATCGCGCGGGCGCTGCTCCGGAATCCGAAGATTCTGCTGCTCGACGAACCGTTCGGCGCGCTGGATGCTTTTACGAGAGCGCATATGCAGAGTGCTCTGCTGGACATTTGGCGGAACAATGGAACGACGATGATTCTCGTCACGCATGATATCGACGAAGCGGTCTTCCTGGGCAGCCGGGTGGTCATTCTGGACCCCAGACCGGGAAAAATCCGCAAGGTCGTACACATCGATCTTCCGTATCCCCGCAAAAAAGCGTCAACCTCCTTTCAGGAGCTCCGGCTGAAGGTGCTGAGCGAGTTCGAGAAGGTGGAGGAACTGGAGCTGACCGACGGAGCAGGGATTTAGTCGCTCATAAATCCGATTTAATCTATTGGAATTGTAATTAATTGTAAATGGAGGATTGATGTTCCGATGAGCAATCGCGCTGCCGTTGTCCGAACGCCGGGAAGACCCGGACGAAGCACGCAGGTGCTTCTCGGTCTGCTGGTTCCGGCTGTGGTACTCGGCCTCTGGCAGATCCTCGGACAGAACGGCTGGATCTCCGATCTGCTGTTTCCGACACCCTATACGATACTGACCTCTCTCGTCTCGCTAGCAGGTTCGGGCGATTTATGGATCAACCTCAGAGTCAGCGCCGCCCGGGCGTTCTCCGGCTTTGTGCTTGGCGGCGGTCTTGGACTCTTCTTCGGCATTCTGGTCGGCCTGTTCAAGCGGTCGGAGAAGCTGCTTGATCCTTCATTCCAGATGATCCGCATGATTCCGAGCCTCGCGGTCGTTCCGCTGTTCATTCTCTGGTTCGGCATCGGGGAGGAATCGAAGGTGCTGCTCATTGCGAAGGGTGCTTTTTTCCCTATCTATATCAACACTTTCGTGGCCATACGCGGGGTGGACAACAAGCTGTTCGAGGTTGCTCGGGTGCTCGGCTTCGGCTGGTTCAAACAGGTCACGAAGCTGGTGCTTCCGGCGGCGGTTCCCGGCATCATGCTCGGCGTAAGATTGTCGCTCGGATTGTCCTGGCTGGGTCTGGTGGTTGCCGAATTGATCGCCTCGACATCCGGTATCGGCTACATGATGTCCGATGCCCGGCAATTTGCCGATACACCGGTCGTCTTCGTCGGCATTCTGGTCTTCGCGGTCTGCGGCCTGCTGAGCGATGGGGCGGTCCGTCTCGCGGAACGGCGGCTGCTGCGGTGGAAAGAAAGTCATTAGGTTAAGGAAAGGAGTATGACGATGAGTGAAGGAGCCAAGGCGCTGTTTCGGGCGGGAGCCAAGACTGCCGAGGAAAGCGTCCGGTCTGATACGAAGCGAAAGCCTGCTGTTCTGAGGAAGGCTGAGCCGAGGTGGAGAGCTTATCTCTCGGATCTAGGTGCCGGGGCGCTGATCCCGGTCATTGTGGTGGTGCTCTGGCAGGCCGGTGCCAGCACCGGGTGGCTGTCGCCTGAATTTCTGCCCTCGCCGCTGACCATTGTCCAGTCATTCATAGAGCTGACGGTGTCCGGCGGTCTGGCGCATCATCTGGGCGTCAGTCTCGGGCGGGCCTTCCTGGGCTTTCTGATCGGCGGCGCGGCCGGGCTGCTGCTCGGAGTGCTGAACGGTCTGTTCCGCAGCGCCGAGTATTTGCTTGATCCCGGCATCCAGGTGCTGCGGCTTGTCCCGCATCTGGCGATCGCCCCGCTGATCATTCTCTGGTTCGGCTTCGGCGAAGTTTCGAAGGTAGCCATTATTCTGAGCGGTTCATTCTTTCCGCTCTACATTAATACCTTCCTGGGAATCCGGCACAGCGATCCCAAGCTGCAGGAGGTTGGACGGGTTCTGGGCTTCACACCGTTTCAACGGCTGCGGCGGCTGATTCTGCCATCGGCGCTGCCGAACATCCTGCTCGGGGTGCGGCTCTCCCTCGGCGTCGCCTGGATCGGTCTGGTCGTCGCCGAACTGATCGGCTCCCAGTCGGGAGTGGGATTTCTCATTAATGAAGCGAAACAGAATTCCAACACGCCGGTTATCTTCGTCGGCATTTTGATCTTCGCTGTAATCGGCAAGCTGATTGATTCGCTGGTACGGTTGCTGGAACGCAAGTTTTTGTCCTGGCGGGACAGCTATTCGGGCTAGCGAGAGAATTGCCCCGGCGCAAAGGCGCCGTCACATATTTCAACTTCTAAGTCCAGCGGTATGATGTCAAGTCCCTGAGTTGTGCGAATTGGAAATTTCCCAGGCTCATCAAGGAAGAAGTCACGAAAAAAGGCGCATCGAAACAAACCCAGCCGAAAATTCAATCATATACCAGAATTTTACTGGGAATTTGGTGAAGGACTTGGCAAAGAAGGCGTTAATTCTTCGCGCTATTCACCTTCCTTCGAGGCGTATAGAGTTGGCCGTTGCGTAGCAGCACATCGACCAGACGCACGAGTTTTCTTGCCGTTAAGACGAGGGCGCGTTTGTGTTGATTTCTGGGCACTTCGTTATATTTCTTCCGGTAGTACTCACCGAATTCCTCATCGCGCAATCGAACGGAGTTGGCAGCTTCAACCAGGTAGTAGCGCAGGAATCGATTGCCGGATTTGATGCGCGCGGTGTGTTCGGCTTCGAAGGCGCCGGACTGATGCTTTCGCCATGTAAGGCCGGCATACTTGGCCACGGCGGCCTGATCCTTGAACCGTTCGATGTCGCCGAGTTCCCCGAGCAGGCCGGCGGCGTAGACCTTGCCGATGCCGGGTGCGCGCCCGGGATGCCGTCCAGAATGCGTTCAATGGCCTTGTCCAGATCCTTGAGTTGCTTCTGGATGCTGCGGATGGACTCGATGGACGTGCCGAGCACAAGGTCAATGGAATCTTCCACGACCTTCGACAACCGGTAGGAGGCGCGGGCGGCTTGCTGGATGCAGCGAGCCACACGTTCAGGGTCGGGGAAGCGATTCCGCCCCTTGTCCCGCAGATAGTCAGCCAGGTCGGTAACATTCATCTCGGCAATGTCATCGAGGCTGAACTTCTCCGAGAGCATTTCCATGAGGGCGTGGCCGAATACTGAACTGTCCACTTCGGTGGTGAAGGCATTGCACTTGTAGAACAGGTTCTGCAAGAAGTATTGCTTCTCCCGGGCGAGGTTGTGCACCAAGTGGAAACGCATGCGCGTAAGGCGCTGGAGCGCGATATACTGCTCCTGCATGACGAGGGTGGTCGTCAGGCGGCCGAAGCGAAGGCGATCCGCAATGACCCAGGCATCCAGACGGTCGGTCTTGTCCATGTCGGCGTAAGCTTCGCGGAACTTGCAGATGAGCTTGGGGTTCAGCGTAAACACCTTGGTCTTGCGCTCACGAAGTGCCGGGTCCTGGTGGAAATACATGGCCGGGTGCCAGCTGTAGACGGAAGTGGCCTCAAGGCCGATGTGAATCTCAGATACGGCAAGCTTGTCCGCTGCGACCACGATACGATCGCGAAGGTGAGAAGCGCCGTGAAGGTTATTCGGGACGGTGAACGATTCGAAGTTGTCGCCGTCCGCGTTCATGAAACACGCTTCGAGCTCTTGGGAGCTCACGTCAATTCCGACAAAAAGCTTCAAGGGGAATTCCTCCTTTCATTTAGGGATTCAGGGAATGGACGCTCCGGGATGCCTCCGGCGCACGCGCCCAACCTCACCCTCGCGTATGAGAACACGCTTCGGTCCATGAGCTGCCCTGGGTCTGCTAAAGCCAGGCATGGGCTGCCGAAGGGAACAGCCAGCGGGTAAGAAGTTCGGACGCGTACCGGAGAAACAGACTTAGGGAGTAGATGAGACTACGGGAGGCGTAAGAATATCCCCGAATGAACCCTAAGATTCATTGTCCAGAAGCACGCCGGAAAGTCCAGTCCCTGTTCGATGTTCAAGGAGCAAGTGACTGGTAAATCTTCGAGTGGCCGCTAGTCCCCTCTGGGACTGGAAACTAGCTTATATAAGGCTTTTGAAAATACTATACGAGGAGGCCATAAGCATGACATTTGGAGCAGACAAGGGTGTATTGGAACTTAAGGCAGATGTCCTGATCCTCGGTGGAGGGCCCGCCGGCACATGGGCGGCTCTTGCGGCCGCGGCCAAGGGCGCTTCAGTTGTGCTGGCCGACAAGGGTTACTGCGGGTCAAGCGGCGCGACGGCTCCGTCCGGAACGGGTGTCTGGTATGTTGAGCCGGACCGGGAACTCCGTGAGAAGGCCAAGGCCAGCCGGTATACGCTGGGCGGCCAGCTGGCGGAGGACCGCTGGATGGACCGGGTGCTGGACCGGACCTACGAGAACATGAACCGGCTCGGCGTTTCGGGTTACCCGTTCCCGGTCGATGAATACGGCAGGCAGCACCGGCGGGGGCTGCAAGGCCCCGAGTACATGAGGCTTATGCGCAAGCTGGTCAAGAAGGCTGGCGTCCGCATTCTCGACCACAGCCCGGCGCTGGAGCTGCTCGCCGATGAGCATGGCGTGGGCGGCGCCTCCGGCGTCCGCACGCAGAGCGGCGGAACATGGAAAGTGACGGCGGGGGCGGTCGTAATCGCCACCGGAGGCTGCGCTTTCCTGAGCAAGGCGCTCGGCTGCAACGTGCTGACCGGCGATGGTCTGCTGCTGGCCGCAGAGGCCGGGGCATCGATGTCGGGCATGGAATTCTCCAACGCCTATGCCATCTGCCCGACGTTCTCCACTGTAACGAAGACGGCGTATTACAGCTACGCCAGCTTCTATTATGAGGACGGCAGCGTCGTGGAAGGAGCCGGCTCGAAGAAGGGGCGCTCCGTGATCGCCCGGAATCTGCTCGCCGGCCGCCAGGTCTACGCTAAGCTGGACCAGGCTCCCGAGGACTTGCAGCCGCTGCTGCGGGTCGCGCAGACGAACTTCTTCCTGCCCTTCGACCGGCTTGGCATCAATCCGTTTAAGGATGCTTTCCCGGTTACGCTTCGGCTGGAAGGAACGGTTCGCGGCACCGGAGGAATTCGCATAACAGACGAGAACTGCGGTTCCGGGGTGCCGGGTCTCTACGCCGCCGGCGATGCGGCGACCCGCGAGCTGATCTGCGGCGGCTTCACAGGCGGAGGCAGCCACAATGCCGCCTGGGCGATGTCGTCGGGCTCCTTCGCTGGCGAAGGGGCGGCCGACTATGCGCTGAGCCTCGGGGCCCGCGCCGCAGGGCGCAACCCGTCCGGACTGTCGTCCTCTACGCTGACCGCCCATGAGGGTGACCGGGGCTACCAGAACCGGACGGCGGAATACATCTCGGCCGTTCAGGACGAGGTGAAGCCTTACGATATTAATCTGTTCCGCACCGAGGCGGGACTTACGGCCTCACTGGACCGGCTGGACCGGCTGTGGGAGGAGCTGCGCGGCGGCGAGGTCGCCCTTACCGCCCACGGGCTGAAGCGGCGCGAAGCCGCCGCCATGACGGCGACGGCCCGCTGGATGTACGCTTCGGCGCTGGCGCGGACCGAGACGAGAGGCATGCACAAGCGCGAGGATTACAAGGCGCTTGACGACAGCCAGCATTACCGTCTTGTGAGCGGCGGGCTCGACGACATCTGGGTGTCTCCCGAAGCCGTGAAGGAGAGTGCGCTGTTATGATCGAGATTGTCAGCGCAGAGCGGTGCATCGGCTGCAATCAATGCGTGTCCGTCTGCCCGACCAACGTATTCGACAAGGGCGAGGCCGGGGTGCCGGTGATCGCACGCCAGAGTGACTGCCAGACCTGCTTCATGTGCGAGCTGTACTGCCCGGTTGACGCCCTCTATGTGGCGCCCGATGCGGAAGCAGCAACCGGTGTGACGGAAGAGCAGCTGTCTTCGGGAGAGCTGCTTGGGGGTTACCGGGCCAAGGTCGGCTGGGGCAAAGGGCGTCAGCCCGTAGCCAGCCACAGCTTTATGATTGATCTGTCCCGCCGTGCGGGATTTTAACAACAACGACTGATTTTTAATTACTGAGGGGAGAAATGGCAAATGACGCGCACTGGCAGAGAGATTCAAAGGGGAGAGGCGCGGGGCTTCCGGCTGGCGCTGATTACAGGCATGATTCTGATGCTGCTGGCGGTTACCGCCTGCGGAAATAACGGGAATGCCGGAAATCAGGCTGACGGAGCCGGCAAAGCGGAAGCGGCAGGCAGCGAGAGCAACAAGGCCAGTAACGTTCCCGCTGTGCTGAATTATGGATACATCGGAAGCAACAAGCTCAATCTGCCCGGCGGCGCCGAGGGCTGGGGCCTGTATAAGGGCATCATTCAGGAGGAATTGAAGAAGTACGGAATTACGGAAATCAAGCTGACCGGCTTTCCGAACGGTCCCGACCAGACGGAGTCGCTGATCAGCGGCCGGCTGGACTTCGGCTCCCTGGGTGACACGCCGGCGCTTATCGCCCGTTCCGGCGGGGCCAAGACCCGTCTGATCGGCCAGGGATCGGCCCATACAGTCGGCTATCTGATCGCGAAGAAAGACGGTCCGAAGACGGTGAAGGATCTTCAGGGCAAGACGATCGCGACTCAGAAGGGCTCGTTCATGCACCGGTATCTGGTTGGACTGCTGAAGCAGGAAGGCGTCACCGACTACAAACTGGTGCACATGCTGATACCGGACGCGACGGCGGCTCTTGCCCGGGGCGACATTGACGCGACGACGAACAACGGCGTTCAGGCTATCAAGCAGATCGACAGCGGATATCCGCTGCTGGATGACGCTACGAAGCATCCGGATCTGTTGGGGTCCAGCGTAACGGTCGTGTCCGAGGATTATTTAGCCAAGTTCCCGGATTTTCCGAAGGTATGGAACGAGGCCCGGGAGAAGGCGCTGGCCGACTTGAAGCAGCACCCGGATGAGTATTACAAGTTCCTGGCCGAAATCGGGGATACGACGACGGATATCGTCAAGCAGGTCAGCCCCATCGAAGATTTGAAGGATACAGCTTTTACCGATGACGGGCTGGCGCTGCTGGAAGGCACCAAGAGTTTCCTTGTTGAGGAGAAGCTGGCCAAGAAGGACTTCTCGATTGAAGAGTGGAAGATTAAATAATAGGGTAGGCCGGGTTATCCGGGAAGGCGGGCTGGGATGTTTGGCCCGTCTTTTTTTCTGGATTTCGCGGTTTTTCCGCGTTTTTTCTTGGATTTTCGCTGATTTTGTCGAATGCGAAGAGGCATTTTGGAGCATAACGAAATCACTGAAAACAAGCCTATTTTTCTATATACGATGCAAAAATAAGAGCTTATACTAAAGCTGCGCACCGTTTTCAGCAGGGTGGCTGCTCCCCCAGGGCATACTTAGTAACTTGAGAATTTATAGCTGGAGGAGAATGTATGAGTACTATTGACCTGGCGGGCCAGCTTTCCAATTACACGGGAAGATTGCTTCGGGAACGGTTCGGGAGAGGTCCCGAATCTGTATATGCTTCAATCGGAAAGCATTGTGTGGCGATGCATATCCGCAACTTCATGGGACCGGTGGAACGCTTTTTGCTAGGCAAGGAGGAGGAGCAGGCCTTTCGGTATACAAGGGAGCTGCTGATGAAATCGCTCCTGCCGGAACTTTCTTCTTATTTAAAGGACGAGTTGGATTTTGACGCCGGCGAGATTTTTTATGACTGGGGCATACATAACGCATCTGGGATGATTGTGGCGCTTGCTGAGGGATGTGAGGCTTCGGCCGACAGTTACGCGAGGCAGGAGGAAGTTCACGCCGAGATTAACGAGGTGAGCAGCAAGGTTCATAAACTCCCCAACCTGACAAGCTCCTGGTGGATCAATCCGCGCATGCTGATCATCAGGCGAGAAGGCATACTGATCCCGTTGGAGAAAGAACTGCTCGAGCTTGGCTATGAGAACACATTGAGGACGACCAAGCGGAAGATGGAGAAGCGTTATCTGGAGATGACGACGGTAGCCTCGCTGCTTGGCAAGGAATTGTCTGATATTTATGTGGACTGGGATTTCAACAAGGATACCAGCGTCATCGCCTATACGTTCAAATAAGATCACTTATCGGGTGGAAACGGGTCGGACATGCAAATGAGCCGAACGTGAGCCGGAGCAAGGGGGGAGCCCCTTTCTTCGGCTTTTTCATTTTCGCGGATAGGGTTCGGTTGGCAGACTCAAGCAAGGAGGGACGGTACAATTATGGAAGATCAGATGCAGAAGGTTCTGTATGTAGAGGACAACCTATTGAATATGGCGCTCATGCACCATCTCTTCAAGAAGAATCTGCCGTCCGTCCAGCTTCTGAAGGCTGAAACCGGTGAGCAGGGGCTGGAAATCGCCGAACAGCAGCTTCCCGACCTGATTATTATGGATATTGGCCTGCCGGGAATGAACGGCTATGAGACGCTGGAGTGTCTGCAGCGAAGCGCCGGCACCTGCGACATTCCGGTACTCGCGATCAGCGCGTTCGCCCAACTGTCGGATCTGGCCATGGCCCGGGATACGGGATTCGCCGGATACATTACGAAGCCGATTCAAGTGAGAGTCTTTACGGAGACCGTACAAGAACTGCTCGCCGGGGCGGGAAGATTGACTCGCAACTGACGCATTAGAAGTGCAAGCAAGCCTTGGGGAAAGGGCCGTCTTCTCTGTGTGAAAAGGCATACCAAGAGCATGGCCCGTACTGCTGATCAGCCTGGATTATTGGAATTGACTTTCGCCCGGATATGCCACATATTATTAGTACAGTTTTTAATTAATAGAGAGTTTACTATTCTTCTTAACTATTCCACAAACGGGCGGTGGATTGTTGTGACGAAGAACAATACGGATGGTTGTGAATATTCGCCGACCGGCTATGCCTACTCCAGGGCCGCTGAGGAAGAAGGACAGACCGTCGTCAAAGAGTCTACTCCCCCGCTGAATATCCTGGTGGCGGAGGATAACGAGGTGAACCAGATTGTGCTCCGAAAGATGCTGGAGAAACGGGGACATGCCGTATCCGTGGTATCGGACGGGCAGGAAGCCCTGGAGGTGCTCAAGACGAACACCTACGATCTGGTCTTCATGGACGTGCAGATGCCAAGGATGAACGGACTGGAGGCGGTCCGGGTGATCAAGGATACGATGCCGCCCGAAGCTATACCGGTCATTATCGCCGTCACGGCCAATGCGCTGAAGGAAGACCGCGAACGCTGTCTGGCCGCAGGTATGGATGAATACATCAGCAAGCCTGTGCGCAGCGAGACACTTCGAAGCGTAATTTCCAAATTCTTTTGAGATAGCCGCCGCCATTCGGTAACCTAACCGGAGGCGACGGTTTTTTTGTGACGTGGCCCAATTCCCAGTACCTTAAAACTATACATGGGAAAAAGGCAAGGTCCGTTCGTATCCTTTCACGACGGTCTTGCCTAATTTAGTTTTCAGACGAAAACCATTCTCCTACTGTTGCCATCTCCTGGATAAGTTGCATAATCTTAAATAATATAATACAATTCTTAAATTTATTTCATGAGGTTGTTGTGTATTATTATTTGGTAGTTACTATTAAAGGGGTTGTTTGCAGTTAATAGAAAAATGATCATATTATCTTCGTTGCTGCTTTTTAACATGCTGTTGGCTTGCAGCAGCCAGCAAAGCGGAACTTCTTATACAACTGCCTCAGAATCATCTGTGCAAGCAGCAACATCCTTTTTTCCAGAGATTACGGATACTCCTGCTGAAAAAAACGGGGATACCGTCAGCAAGTTTCCGAAATCTATTCTTTCTGATTCTATTTCTTTGGATTCTGTTGGAAGTACACCTTCCATTCGAGCAGAAACGGATCTTGAAGAGGGAAAGATATTAATGATTTCTGGGGACCGTGAAGAGCGTGGACATCTAATTGTTCCAAGTGTTTTGGGAGCTGAGGGCGATCAGACATTTCAGAGCAATTATAAAATTGTCTATCGGAAGGGAAATAATGATGAAGTTCTTTTGGAGTTGCCCGCCTTTTTGTATGTGCAGCCAACTGATAAAATAATACCTTTTGATAAAGTAAGCTTTAAGGAAGCAGACATTTTCTTGCTAACCCCGCAATATCGGACTGGGCACGGTCTTGAAGCGTATGTGTTCGCAGCAGATAAACAAAATGGGAATGTATTTCCTGTAGAGATTCGGAAGGGGAAAACAACTTCTAAAATGCTCTTGTATTCCGAACTGAACAGTCCCTTTAATCAAAACGAACAATTAGTTGTGTATCCTCCAATAGGAGCTGGTACGCCTGAACAGGACGCCAAGGAAATCCATTTTAAGTTAGACCTCCGCAATAAGCAATTAATTGCAAAATAAAAAATAGCTGCCCTAACTGATATACTCCCCATATACTAGACAGGCGAAATAATAAAAACCTGTTGCTGTATGGGGAGCGTTTTTAAGGATACCAAGAGGTATATGGATTAGAAAAACAAACGACCCTTCAAGAAATTGAACATATTTTAACTTCACGCTGATCAGGATTATTTGGAAAGAGCCTTCTCGCAATACCAAACTATCGAGAAGTATCAGATTGCGAGTCGAACCCAACTCTCAAACTGGATAAAGAAGTATAGTGGTCATAGCAGCAGCTTTACAGTTGGCTCAGGGGGAATCAGGATTTTCCTGACTGCACATGAAATCTTGGCACGGGGCCTATACTAAACAGGTATGAAATCCAACCTTGGTGAGGACTGAAATCATGAACAAGCAGTCAGCTTCGGAGAAGCAGGGAAAGCTTAAATGGTGGCAGTTGTCCCTGCTGGGAGTCGCGGGCACGATCGGGACGGGATATTTTCTGGGATCGGGTCTTGCGGTCATGATCGGCGGCCCTGCCGTAATTATCGCGTACGTACTTGCGGCTGCGGGAACCTACGTCGTCTTTGACGCGCTGTCGCGCATGACGGCAGATCATCCGGAGCAGGGTTCCTTCCGGTCCTATGCGCAGCAGGCCTTCGGGAACTGGGCAGGATTCGGCAGCGGATACATCTACTGGTGCTCCGAACTGCTGATTATGGGCAGCCAACTGACGGCTTTGTCCATTTTCTCGCGCTTCTGGTTCCCCAACGTTCCCATGTGGATGTTCGCGGCAGGCTTCGGACTGCTGGGCCTTATCATCGTCTTCTTCGGCAACAAGGGCTTTGATAAGGTCGAGAATGTGCTGGCGGTTATAAAAATTGCGGCCATCCTCATGTTTCTGATAATCGCAGCCGGACTCTTGGCGGGCTGGATCGACGGCGGGCATTATAAGCCTAATGTGCCAATGAGCAGGCATGAGCTTTTTCCGAAAGGCTTGATGGGATTATGGACGGCATTTATCTACGCCTTTTACGCCTATGGAGGCATCGAGGTACTGGGCATCATGTCTTACCGTCTGCGGAAGCCGGAAGAAGCTCCCAAGGCGGGCAAAATCATGCTGCTCCTGCTGGGTGGGGTCTATGTGATATCTATCGGCTTGGCTGTCTCAATGGTTCCCCACGGAGAGTTCAATCCGAAGGAAAGCCCGTTCGTACTGGCGCTCAGCAGCGACCATCTCAAATTCGTGCCCCATGTCTTCAACGGCGTTCTCATCATTGCAGGCTTCTCGACCATGACTGCATCGCTGTATGCCGTTACGTCCATGATGATAACCCTGGCCCGGGAAGGAGACGCTCCCGCTCTATTCTCGCGCAAGCTGAAGGATAAGTATCCGCTGCCGGCCCTATGCCTCATTACGGCCGGACTCGCGGCCACAATCGTCATGTCGCTGCTCATGCCCGGGAAGGTGTATGAATATATCACCACGGCCGCCGGATTGATGCTTCTCTATAACTGGTCGTTTATTCTGCTGTCCTCCAGCAGGCTGCTTAAGCCGGTGAAGCTTGGAAGATTCAAGCGTTGGTGCGGCCTGATCCTTATTGCAGCGGCGGTGAGCGGAACGCTCTTTCATCAGGACAGCCGGCCCGGCTTCTTCATCAGTCTGCTGCTGGTTGCTGTGATCGCTGGTTGCGATGCAGTTCTTCAGTATGTTCGAAAGCGGCGCAAGAACGGAGAAAAGGGACGCGGACCCCGCAACCCTTTGGAATCAGCCGAACATGCCACGCTGCCGGGCACGGCATTTCGGATCAAGGGATTGCGGCTGCGCAGATCGCGATCTCCGCATTAAGGGAAGAAGAGCATGCGCGCAGCCTGATAGCCGAAATAGAGGCCGAAGCCGATGAGCGTCAGTCCGGACAGCAGCGACAGTCCCTTAAGGAACCGCTCAGTCAGCAGCCGGCGGAAGATGCTCGCCGCTCCCGCCATGCAGAAGTCCCATATCAGTATCCCGAGAACGATGCCCACGCTGTAGAACAGCAGCAGCCGCATCGGATACTCTTCCGCTGCCTGGGCGAGGACGGAGCCGTAAATGCCCAGCCAGAACAAGATGGACAGCGGATTGAAGAGCGACATCAGAAGTCCCGATAAGTATGACTTGCCGAGACGCGAATCTTCGCCTCCCCTGTAACCGTAGACGGACGTGCCGCCCGCATTCTTAACGCTCTCGAGTCCGGTATAGGTGAGGACGAAGAAGCCGAATAGCCATAGGCAAGCCTTGATGTACGGATATTCAAGCAGCCTGATTACTCCAAAATAGACCAGCAGCATGTAGAGAATATCGGCGCAGACCGCCCCTAGCCCGACGAACCAGGCGTGCAGAAAGCCGCTCCGGATGCCCTTGTCCAGCTGTGCGGCGTTGATGGGTCCGATCGGAGCGGACAGCGATATACCGAGAATCATATAGCCGAAAAAAATACCCACTTTCACAATCTCCTCGCCAATTAATGGATCACCTGTCTTATCCTATTCAGCGAGCGTGGCCTGTACCACTAATTTAGCAACCTGCCCAATCAGCATATATTCTCTTGCAACCTTCCGGATTATCCTTTAGAATATGACAATACGCTAATGACATTGACGAAGAGAGTAAGCGTCCATACGGATCTGGACAGGGAGGGCATGCCGGAGATTGAGAGCTGCCTCTGAGACGGAGACGCCGAAGTTCACTTCATAGTCGGATTCCCGAAGTGCCTTTTTAGGCTATGTGTAAGGATTCCCGCGCCCCGCGTTACCGGGTCAAAGACAGAGCTTCTTCAGACGTTTGGCGGATTCCCCGAATCCAGTCAAAAGCGTAGATGTCTCTAAATAAGGGTGGTACCACGGCTCCTCGTCCCTTGACGAGGAGCCTTTTTGCGTATATTGCGTATATTTATTTGAGAAAAAGGAGTGCAGATGAACATGAGCAACGCCGAATTGGAGCAATTGAGAAACCGTCTGGACGAAATCAACAGCGAACTGCTGAAGCTGATTTCGGAACGCGCGACTGTGGTGCAGGACATCGGAGCCGTTAAGGAGAAGCAGGGGGTGCCGAAGTTCGATCCCGAGCGGGAGAAAAAGATGCTGGATAAGCTGGTCGAAGAGAACAAGGGTCCGTTCACGGAAAGCACGATCCGTACGCTGTTCAAGCAGATCTTCAAGGCTTCCCTTGATCTGCAGAGCACCGAGCACAAGAAGAACCTGCTCGTCAGCCGCAAGACTCGCAAGGAAGACACCCTCATCCTTCTTCCGCAGGATGTCGTGGTCGGCGGAAATGCCTCGCTGATGGTGGCGGGACCTTGCTCCGTCGAGAGCGAGCAGCAGACGCGCACGGTGGCGGCCGCTCTGGCCAAGGCCGGTATCAAAGTAATGCGCGGCGGTGCGTTCAAGCCCCGCACCTCGCCTTACGATTTCCAGGGCCTCGGCATGGACGGCCTCCGCATTCTGCGTGAAGCAGCCGACGAGTACGGCCTGCTCACGATCAGCGAGATCGTAGACCCGGCGCATATCGAGCCTTCGCTCGACTATGTCGACATCATCCAGATCGGCGCCCGCAACATGCAGAACTTCGAGCTGCTGAAGGCTGCCGGCGAAGTGAACAAACCGGTGCTGCTGAAGCGCGGTCTGGCAGCGACGATGGAGGAATTCCTGCATGCAGCCGAGTACATTCTGTCCCGCGGCAACACTCAGGTTATGCTGATCGAGCGCGGTATCCGCACCTATGAGAAATGGACGCGCAACACGCTCGACATTTCCGCAGTGCCGATTCTGAAGCAGGAGAGCCATCTGCCTGTGCTGGTCGACGTGACGCATTCTACCGGACGCAAAGACATCCTCGTGCCTTGCGCCAAGGCCGCGCTGGCGGCCGGAGCCGACGGCATTATGGTTGAGGTCCATCCGGACCCTGCAACGGCGCTGTCCGATGCGGCGCAGCAGCTTAACATCGACGAATTCAACACCTTCTTCAATGACGTGAAAGCCTCCGGCCTGTTCCGCGAATAGTCGGAAAGTCCGCAGCTGTCTTCCATAAGGCCTCCGGGGTTCGCACCCCGGGGGCTTTTTTGCGTAGATGGCCATAAGTGTGCCCGCTGTTTGGTTTCAAATTATCGGATAAGCAGGGACTAGGCCGCAGCGGAGACTATGGGTGTAGATTACGTGAATTACGTGAACAGATGCTTACACGCGGATTATCCGTTATTGTTGCGACCGATCCCTCGGAACTTCCGTATATTGTTCATAACGTGCACAGCAGGGCTGGTGGATTCCGAAGCAAGGACGGCCGGAACAATCCGCTGGAAGAGCCGTGCAATTATGGAGGGGGAATGTTTGTGAGTAGCACCGAATTGAATCCCAAAATGAAATCCTGGCGTCCGGGAAAAATGATCGGCGTGGCTGTAGCTGTTGTTCTTGTGCTGCTGATTGGAGGCAATGCGTACTCTTCGGTCGAATACGGTCATGTCGGCCTGTACAAAACCTTCGGGAAGCTCGACGACCAGGTGCTGTCTCCAGGCATACATCTTAAAATTCCGTTCATCCAATCCATTATTCAGGTCAACACCCAGGTCACCAAATCGGAGACCGATACGTCGGCTTCCTCCAAGGATCTTCAGCCCGTATCGACGCATGTGGCGGTGAACTATTCCGTGAACAAGGAATCGGCTTTCAATCTGATGAACAATATCGGGGGCCGCTTCGATTCTGTCATCATCAACCCCGCCATTCAGGAAATCGTCAAGGAAGTGACGGCCCGCTATCCAGCGGAAGATCTGATTACCCGCCGGGATATCGTAGCCGGAGAGATCAGCGAGCTTCTGACCAAGCGTCTGGCCAAATACGATCTCATCGTCAACGATATCAACATCGTCAACTTCAAGTTCTCCGATGCCTTCAACCAGTCGATCGAAGCCAAGCAGGTAGCTCAGCAGCAGGCGCTGAAGGCGGAGAACGATCTGAAACGGGTCCAGATCGAAGCGAAGCAGAAGGTCGCCCAGGCTCAAGCCGAAGCCGAGTCACTGAAGCTGAAGAAACAGGAGGTTACGCCCGAACTGGTGCAGCTTAAGCAAATCGAGGTGCAGGAGAAGGCACTGGACAAATGGGACGGTAAGCTGCCGAGCGTAACGGGCGGAGCTACGCCATTCATTGATTTGGACTCTCTGGCGTCTAAATAAGCGGGAATGGTCCGCTCTATTACCTTCAATCCCCAAGAAAGGCTCTTCGGTCTGCGTGACCGGAGAGCCTTTTGACGGTAGCTATAGGCATGTTGGCGTCAATCGCTGCGATGTTCGGGTTCTGACAATTGAACAGCCAGCCTGCGCAAGCAAGGAATTCGGCTGCCGCGCTTAAGCGAGAGCTTTGCAAAGAAAGCCTCCTGATTGTATGATTACAGAGATATCAGGAACTTCACTGAATTGAATTAATGGAGGAACGCATATGAGCGAGAGCAATCTGACACGCATGATCGACCATACGCTGCTTAAGGCGGATGCCCGTAAGGAAGATATCATCAAGCTGGCCGAGGAGGCCAAAACCTATAAATTCGCTTCCGTCTGCGTCAACCCGGCTTGGGTGGCGACGGCGTATGAGGTGCTGAAGGATACGCCTGAAGTGAAGGTCTGTACCGTCATCGGCTTCCCTCTGGGAGCTTCGACGCCTGAGACGAAGGCTTTTGAGACGGAGAATGCTATTCAGGCTGGAGCCGAGGAAGTGGATATGGTCATCAATATCGGTGCGCTGAAGAGCGGGGATGACGAATGGGTGAAGCGGGATATCGCCGCCGTAACGGGAGCAGCCCGCGGCAAAGCGCTGACCAAGGTCATCATCGAAACCTGCCTGCTGACGGACGAGGAGAAGGTTCGCGCCTGCAAGCTGGCAGTCGAAGCCGGAGCCGATTATGTCAAGACCTCGACCGGCTTCTCGACAGGAGGGGCGACCAAGGAAGATATCGCCCTGATGCGGCGGACCGTGGGTCCGAATATTGGTGTGAAGGCGTCCGGCGGGGTCCGCAGCGCTGAGGATGCTCTGGTGATGATCGGAGCAGGCGCAACGCGAATCGGAACAAGCGGCGGCGTCGCCATCGCCAAAGGCGAGCAGAACATCAGCGGATACTGAGTTCATGCCCTCTGCGAACGCGTATTTAGTGATAGGGCCGAAGGGACAACCCCTTTCGGGCTTATCCTGCAATGTAAATTGAAAGCGATAACAAAAATAAATTTATAATTCTCATTGGAATAATAAGATTTACTCTTTTCAAATGGAAATGTTTGTGAGAGAATAGGAACAAATTCGAGCGCTCACCCGCTTCCCATTGAATAAAAGGAGGATTTTTGATGCCAGAACAACCGAAGCTTTCGTTTGAAACCCTTGCTGTCCATGCCGGACAGGAAATCGATCCCACCACCTTCTCCCGGGCGGTTCCGCTCTACCAGACGACGTCCTATGGCTTCCGCGACACCGAGCATGCCGCCAATCTATTCGGGCTTAAGGAGTTCGGCAACATTTATACCCGGCTGATGAATCCGACTACCGATGTGTTCGAGCAGCGGATCGCTGCTCTGGAGGGAGGCGTAGGTGCGCTTGCCACAGCGTCCGGTGCAGCCGCCATCTCCTTCTCCATTCTGAATATCGCCGGAGCCGGCGACGAGATCGTATCTTCGGCGAGCCTGTACGGCGGAACGTACAATCTGTTCTCCACAACGCTTCCGAAGATTGGCATCAAAGTGAGCTTTGTCGATCAGAGCGACCCTGAGAACTTCCGCAAGGCGATTACGGCGAATACGAAAGCTCTGTACGCCGAGACGATCGGCAATCCGAAGGGCGATATCCTCGACATTGAAGCGGTAGCGGCCATCGCGCATGAGCACGGCATTCCGCTGATCGTCGATAACACCTTCCCGAGCCCGTACCTGCTCCGGCCGATCGAGCATGGGGCGGATATCGTCGTTCACTCGGCGACGAAATTCATCGGAGGACACGGCACCTCAATCGGCGGCATCATCGTCGACGGCGGCAAGTTCGACTGGGCGGCCAGCGGCAAATTTCCGGGACTCACGGAGCCGGATCCGAGCTACCACGGCCTCGTCTATACGGAAGCGCTTGGTCCGGTCGCTTATATTATTAAGGCCCGCGTACAACTGCTTCGCGACTTGGGCGCTTCGATCTCGCCGTTCAATTCCTGGCTGCTCTTGCAGGGGCTTGAGACGCTGCACCTGCGCCTGGAGCGACACAGCGAGAATGCTCTGAAGGTTGCGCAGTATCTGGAGAACCACAAAGATGTGGAGTGGGTGAGCTATCCGGGACTGCCTAGCCATCCTTCCTATGAGCTGGCACAGAAATATTTGCCGAAGGGGCAGGGAGCCATCCTGACGTTCGGCATCAAGGGAGGCGCGGAGGCTGGAACGCGTGTTATCGAGAATGTAAAACTGTTCTCGCATCTGGCCAATGTCGGGGATTCGAAGTCGCTGATCATCCATCCGGCCAGCACGACCCATCAGCAGCTGTCAGCGGAAGAGCAGGTGTCGGCAGGGGTATCGCCGGAACTGATCCGCCTGTCGATCGGCACGGAAGCGATTCAGGATATTATCGCGGACCTGGAGCAGGCGATCCAAGCTGCAGTTGCCGTCCCGGCCCAATAACAGCCATCTTCCAATTTCAGTCTTCCGGCACTTCTGCAAGCCGCTTTGTCCGCTCCCGCAGGGTAAGCGTAAATCAATCGGTCCTTCGCGACACACGGGCTGCATAATTTGCGGTAACCTTCCGTAAGCATGTAAAGAGACCTTCAATACAGACTGCAGACCTTTTGTCAGGACCGGCTGAGGCGCGGCCCATAGGCCGCGCCTCAGCCGGTTAATTATAGGAAAGGGCAGGTGCGAACAATGGGGGATAAGCAATGGCGGGGAAATGAGGCCGGCGGTGCGCTATCGGCCGGAACAGCGGCCGAGTGGCTGAAAGAAGGAGGCGCTTATCTGCCTCCATCCTTAAGAGGACTGCGTCCGGCCTTTCTTGTGCTGCCCGAAGGCAGGGAGGATCGTCCTTCCGGACGCGAGCCGGCGGCATCCGGGCCCAGACTGATCCGTTCGGAGGAGTGGCTGAAGAGCTCAGGTCCGCTGTATGAAGCCTGGCTCGCCAGCGAAGGGGAGCAGGAGGCGGAGCAAGCTCTGCGCCGGATCTGCTATCGGCTGCGCGACGAGGCCGCCGCACAGTTCACTGGAGGAGGCGGCGCCTGGACCGCGGCAGCACTTCCGGTGCTTCCGGAGCTAAGCGACCGGCCGGACTTGCTGGCGGCGCTTCAGGATGCAGTGTTGGAAGCGCTTTTTCGGGCGGTGGGCGAGCGGCAGCGCGGGGGCGGCGACGCCCGCCTGGACCTGCTGGCGTCCTACCCCGCCAGCGCCTGGGAATTCGCGGCTGCGCGCGAATTCATCGAGTCGGTGGCCGAGCAGCTTCTCGGCCACCGGTACGCGGCGGCGTGCCGCATCGGGGCGCTGATCGCCCCGGACATCCCGCCCGCCGCCGCGCTGGAAATCGGGCGCACCGCCGATTTCCTGGTGATCGACGGCGCGGCGGCTGGAGCCGCGCCGCTTGACGCCGCGAGCTTCGCTAATGCGGCGGAGGGCATAGCAGCCGCCGTGCGGCGGGTGAAGCCCGCGGCGGCCGTGTTCGCCGCCGGAGCGCCGGCGGCGGAGGCGCTGGCCGATCTGTATCGGATCGGCCTGAACGGGATCTTCTGCGCCCCGGCCCAGCGGACGGAGGCGCTGCTGCGGGCGGCATGCCTGGTCTGGATGGACCGGCATGAGAGCGGAGGGAGCGCGTCTGCGGCAGAGCTGTAATCCGCGTGCCATCCCGCTAGAATGGAAGTAGCTTAATTCATCTGGGAGGTGTCCCGGCCTTAGGGCTGTCGGGACACCTCTTTTCGTCTTTCAGCGGTCGGATGAAGAAGTCCAACCGGCAAGATGTTTCATTTTAAAATGCTAGTCCGATCCAATCATTCGTTGAAAAAAGCGCGTGGCACCACTTC
Source organism: Paenibacillus stellifer (assembly GCF_000758685.1). Taxonomy (NCBI): domain Bacteria; kingdom Bacillati; phylum Bacillota; class Bacilli; order Caryophanales; family Paenibacillaceae; genus Paenibacillus; species Paenibacillus stellifer. Next base: position 4,858,156 of record NZ_CP009286.1, on the reverse strand, counting down.
GCCAAAGGGAATAATTTCATCCTGCTGCTGAATCGGCAGAATACGTTCTAACCGGTCAAATCCCTCTAGATTATTAAAGGCTGCCCTCCATTTGCCTCCAGCGGCTGCTTTTTCTCATAAATTGCATGCTCACATGCTCCATATCCTTCTTAATGGTTTCGGCGTAGCCAAGCTGTTTGTACAAACGGATGGTATCGGTGAAGGACGAGCCTGTAAATATTTCGAAACAGTCATTGGGCTGAATTCGCGTCTCGATTTCGAGCATCAAGGCCCGGCCGAACCCTCTTCTCTGATAATCGGGGTGTACGATTAGGCGGCCAATGTGGCATACGCCTTGATCATCAAGGCGGGCGCGGACAGAACCCGTAATCATTCCGTTATCTGTTTTTTTTAGGAATAGCGAGCTTGTAAATTCTGCTTCGATGCTGACAAGCGTTTGGGTAAGCGGTGCGAGGTTATAGTTGCCGACAGCAGCTGCTACAGACTGGAAAGAGAGTTTCTGCAGCCTCAGGATTTCCGGCAAATCCGTTTTCTGCGCTTGTTCAATCATGTGAACCTCCTATATTTTTCGTGTATGGGATGATTTGGAGGTGATGTTAAAGCATAAAAAGATACCCGTCAATGAGAAAGATTCCTCTAGAAGTGAAGCTTTTTGAATGATCATCTTATTCGGAATATTATGGAACTGGTCATTTCTTGATTCTATACGGGGTACCCGACCTGCCTCGCAGGCTGCGAGCAATACTTCTTAGAGACATTCTCACAGATAAGCCTATGGGGCCGCCAATTACCTGGAGAATGAATTTTTTTAATCATTTATGATTTGGACATGACCCAGACTAGCGGTACGCTGCTCCTTGAAGGAGGCGGGAAGGTTGTTGATGCAGCCGTAAAGAATGGAAGCGGATGATCATCATGACATCCCACGAAATTTCCGACAAGTCTTAGCCGTTTAGCTGGGTCATTCAACCTTAAGTGAGCGGTGGAGCTGTTCACTATTGCGTAGAACTTGGTATCGATTCCATCCATTTACCGACTCTTGGGCTTATAGGATTTGGACTGGAACGCTTCAAAAGAGAAAACCTCACCCTCAAGTCTGCCTTCGTCGAGGGTGAGGTTTTTTGAGGGTATCCTCCGCACCAGGAAGTACCCGGCGCCATTCGGCGGCACTTTTTTCCGCAAAACGGGCTTCCACCGTTTACAAAAATCGAAAAAGGGGTATATACTAAGTATAAGTTGCATTAAGGAAAACAAGTTGTACCATGGAAACAATGATTTTCATTCTCAATTAACATGCTGTCCCGGCATAGCCGGGGCAGCATGTGTCATTTTAAGGGCTGTAAGAATGGCTCTCATTATCAGTGAATGCTGCTCTTCGCCCAAACATATAAAAAAGGAGTGTCTGACATGCAGGAAGCCAAACAATTGCCAAGAATCGCAGCATATGAAGAACAGAAGAAACCGGGTGCGCCTAAAGGCAGGCGATTTGATCCCAAGGAAATGCTCCAGAATACGGAGATGAGAGCCGCGCTCGGAAGCGGAGCGCTAATGCTTCTCGCCTGGAGTATTCATTCATCGTTCGCGACGGTGTCGATTCTGCTCTATATCGCGGCCTATACGGTCGGCGGATGGATCAAAGCGAAGGAAGGGGTCGAGACGCTCGTTAAAGAGCATGATCTTGATGTCAACCTGCTGATGATTGCGGCTGCGCTGGGTGCAGCGGCGATCGGCTACTGGAACGAAGGAGCCATGCTGATCTTTATCTTCGCCATGAGCGGGGCGCTGGAGAGCTATACGATGGACCGCAGCCGCAAGGATATCTCCGCGCTGATCGCGCTGAAGCCGCAAACGGCTGTGCGCATCGACCAGGGCGCCATGAACGAGGTGTCGATTAACGATCTGGCTGTCGGCGATCTCCTGCTCGTGCGTCCGGGCGAACTGATTCCCGCCGACGGCCTCGTGTACCGGGGCGAATCCTCGGTTGACCAATCCTCGATTACAGGGGAATCGGTGCCGGTGGAGAAATATGCCGGAGACGATGTGTTCGCGGGTACGCTGAACGGCGAAGGCGCGCTGTATGTCGAAGTAACCAAATCGGCGGAGAACACGCTGTTCGCGAAGATCGTTAAGATGGTGGAAGATGCCGAGGAGGAAGTGCCGGAATCCCAGCGCTTTATCAAGCGGTTCGAGTCCATTTACGCCCGGATTGTCGTCTTGCTGACGGTGCTCTTGATCGCGCTGCCGCCTTTTGTCCTGGACTGGTCGTGGAACACAACCTTCTATAAAGCGATGGTCTTTCTGGTTGTAGCTTCTCCCTGTGCTCTGGTATCGTCGATTATGCCCGCCATGCTGTCCGCCATTTCCAAGAGCGCCCGCCGGGGCATTCTGTTCAAGGGAGGCGCGCATTTGGAAAATATGTCCCGCACCGCCGTCGTCGCGTTCGACAAGACGGGAACGCTGACCGAGGGCACGCCGCAGATGACTGACTTCATTGTCGGTGAAGGCTATTACCGTCAGGAGCTGCTGACCGTATGCGCTTCGATTGAAAGCCTGTCCCGGCATCCGCTTGCCGATGCCATCGTCCGGGCCGCCGACGAGGAATGCCTCGAGCTTCGCAGTGTAACGGATTCGCGTTCGCTGACAGGCTGGGGAGTGGAGGGCACAGTCAGCGGGAAGCTGTGGAAGATCGGCAAGTCGAATGTTCTGGATCAGGCTGAACTGTCCGGAGCGGCCGCCGGCGCAGATGCGGTGGATGAGCCCGGAGCCCGGCTGAACGATGAGGGCCTCTCTATTTGGAGAGAGCGCCGCGCCGAACTGGAGAAGGAAGGGAAGACGGTCTCGGTCATCCTGGACGGAGACAAGGTTGCGGGCATGATCGCGCTGCAGGATACGGTGCGCACCGAGGCGGCTGAAGCGGTACGCAAGCTGCAGGCGCTTGGCATCAAGGTCGCGATGCTGACCGGAGACCGTGAGGCGACGGCCCGGGCGATCGGAGCGAAGACCGGTGTCGATCTGGTCTTTGCCGACCTTCTGCCCGAGGATAAGGTGAAGCATATCGCCGCTCTCCGGGAGCAATACGGGCCTACGGTTATGGTCGGCGACGGGGTTAATGATGCGCCCGCTCTTGCGCAGGCCACGGTCGGTATGGGCATGGGGATGAAAGGCAGCGGTGCGGCTCTTGAGGTAGCCGATGTGGTGCTGATGAACGATAATATTGAAGAGATAGCATCGACCATCTCGCTGGCCCGCCGTTCGCAGCGGATCGTGAAGCAGAATATGACTTTTGCGATCTCGGTGATCGTGCTGCTGATTCTCAGCAATTTTATCGAGGGAATTGCCCTGCCGTTCGGGGTTGTCGGTCATGAAGGCAGTACCATCCTGGTTATTCTGAACGGCCTGCGGCTGCTTCGCTAACCTTGCAAAAATTTAGATTCTAAAAATTAAATTGTTCACAAAATATTTTTTGAACTCGGGCCCATCGATATTGACATATTCTTCTCAACCTTTCATAATAAATATTACTTTATAATAATTCTAAACAAGCAAATCCCCGGCTCATCATTTGACGGTGGGGAGCTGCAGTCCCATAATAAAACAAAAGCCAAGGATACGAGCAACGCTGCTGCATAACAGCAAGGGAAGCTGCCTATCCGCGTCTCATTTGAGGAGGAACTGTCCATGTACAAATCCATTATCGTCGGTACCGGACCTGCGGGTCTGACCGCCGCCATCTATCTGGCCCGAGCTAATCTGAATCCGCTCGTCATCGAAGGTCCCCAGCCAGGGGGCCAGCTGACCACGACGACGGAAATCGAGAATTTCCCCGGCTTCCCTGAAGGCATCATGGGACCCGAGCTGATGGACAATATGCGTGCGCAGGCTGAACGCTTCGGCGCGAAATTCATCACCGGATGGGTGAACAGCGTGGAGCTGGGCGAGCGTCCGTTCAAGTTGAATGTGGAGGACATGGGTACGCTTGAGACCGATACGCTGATCATTTCCACCGGAGCCACAGCGAAATATCTGGGTATTCCCGGGGAACAGGACAATGTCGGACGAGGGGTCAGCACCTGTGCGACCTGCGACGGCTTCTTCTTCCGGAACAAGGAGATCATCGTGGTGGGCGGCGGAGACTCGGCGCTTGAGGAAGCCGGCTTCCTGACCCGCTTCGCTTCAAAGGTGACGCTGGTTCACCGCCGCAATGAGCTCCGTGCATCCAAGATCATGCAGGACCGTGTCCGCGACAACGCCAAGGTGGAATGGGCGCTGAACCGCACACCGCTCGAAGTGCTGGCTGGCGACAACGGCGTGACCGGTCTGAAGGTGCTGAACAATGAGACGGGCGAGGAAGAAGTAATCCCGGCCAGCGGCGTATTCGTGGCGATCGGCCATCATCCGAACACCGGATTCCTTGGCGGCCAGATCACGACCGATGCGAACGGCTATATCGTAACAGTACCGGGAACCTCCGAGACGAACATTCCGGGCGTATTCGCCTGCGGCGACGTTCAGGACACCCGGTACAGACAGGCGATTACGGCGGCAGGCAGCGGCTGCAAAGCGGCAATGGATGCCGAGAAGTACATTGAAAGCCTGGAACACAGCGCGGTTATGCAGTAACATTTAAACCCTGAGGCTTCAGGTGCTATAATACAAAATAAAATAATGTCCAGGAGGGAATTAACCATGGAAAATGTAGTGGTGTATACTTCGACGAACTGTCCGCATTGCAAGCAGGTAAAGAGCTTTCTGACCGAGAAGGGAGTCGCCTTCGAGGAACGCAATATTGAACAGAATGACGACTACGCCCAACAGGTATGGGATATGGGCATGCGTGCCGTGCCGGTAACCGTAATCGGTGAGCACAAGATCGTCGGCATGAACAAAACGAAGTTCGACAAAGTGCTGGCTGCTGCCGAGTAAGAGCCGCATACCAGGATCAAAATGATATATGAACGAAAAAAGCTGGCCGTGTCATCGATGACACGGCCAGCTTTTTTGCTGCAGCCCTGAGTCAAGTTGGGGAGGCTGCGGAGTGTGAGGGACCGTTTCTTATACGGGATACGTAACCGGCGGGCCGGAGAGCATCGTCTTGCGCCACAGCACATAGGCTCTCCAGGCGCTGCCGTTATCGAGCAGGTCTTTGCAGGTGTAGACGCCCTCCTCGATCGAATCGACGCGTTCGGCCAAGTGCAGCCGGACCGCCCCGTTAAGCAGTACCTGGTTATAGAAAGCCAGATGCCCGCCGCCCTGAAGCACTTCCTCGGCCATTTCGAGCTGAAGCGCAGCCGTCCATTCCACTTCGGGAACGGCGGTATCGAGTCCGTAGGCATCCGGATCGATGACATCGAGATCCGGTTCGCCGTTCCCGACTCTGTATACCCGGGTCGGGCGGTCGATATGGACGTCCTCCGAGCCCTCCGGACCCTGAACGACCAGCGCCCTGCGGTATTCCAGCCTGGCGAGCAGCCGGGAGAGGCGGTCAAAGACCGTATTATGGTAAATCCCGAATACCAGGTAAGGGGAGCAGGCATAATCGGCCAGCTTCTCGACCGTATTGAAGATCGTGCGCATGCCAAGTTCTTCCCGGATGCTCCGGAGTCCGCCAAGCGGAGGACACCAAACCTCGGAGTCTGCGTAGAGAACGCTGCTCCGCGCTGCGGTGTGGATGGCGTGCTCGCGGGCGAACGAGGAGGAAGGGATGCCGGATTCTTCGATCAGGTCCCGGAGGGTGATTCCCCATTTGGGAGGAAGAGATGCCGAGCCGTGGAGCGTTACCGGCAGACCCGCCGAAGCGAGAAGAAAGGCGGTAGGAAATGTCGCGGCGAAGGAGCGCACACGGCCGTCGTAAGGTCCTGCGCAGTCGAGCCCGCGCTGGATCTGCTCCCGCTGTGCGTATTTTCGGCAGACGGCTACGAAGGCTTCAAGCTCCTCCAGGCTCTCAAGCTTGATGCGTTCGGCGGCGAGAAATGCCCCGATCTGCGCTGGAGTAGCGGATTGTCCCAGAATGGCTTCAGCGGCAGCCAGGGCTTCGCCATAGCCGAGATCGCGGGCTCCGCGCTTGCCGCGGGCCACTTCTTTCAGCACGTTAATCATGGCGATTCCCCCTTATGGTTGATCCTGAAGCATCTGATAGACCTTGACGATTTGGGTGGCGACGTCCACCATGCGCTTGCGCTCGTTCATCGCCTGCTTGCGCAGCAGATCGTATGCTTCGGATTCGGAAATGTTTTTGGCTTTGGACAGAATACCTTTGGCCATTTCAACCCATTTGCGCTCCTCCAGGCGGGAGAGCAGCTGCTCCTTCTCCTTCATCCACTGCTTGCGCTCGAAGCACTGTCTGGCACCAAAATGCAGACTCCAGTGGATGTCCTTGGGATGCATATGCGGCGAAAGAATGCCGTCCGCCATGATGTTGTCGTCGCACGCTTCGGCTGACAGATTGGCCGTCAGGTCCGAGCACCACCACAATACAGGGGCGGTTTTGCGGGAACGGATCAGTTTCGACCAGGGTCCCAGTTCCGTGACGGGCAAATACAGGATGGAGGCGTCGGCGTCACACAGCAGCGAAACGGCTTCTTCCCGCGATGCCGCCACGTGGGCGATATATCCGCATGATCGGAGAATGAATTCCGGTCTGGATCCGGCTTCGGTCTTGTCAGGAGACAACTCTCCGTCAAGACCGCCATATACAACCAATAAGGAATGCATAGTCGGACGCCCCTCTTTTCAAACTTTCATATAATGCATAACTTCATTTAATTCGGAACATGAAATCATGATGGACTCGGGTAAAACGCCGAACCTGCCTTCCTTCTAGCTCGCCGGCGTTCGAAATGGTGTCCTTATGTGAATTTATATTACACAGTACAGGGCGGGATGTCGATATTTTTGAAAAATAAAATTTTATATGTTAAATTTATTGACGTTTCGAAAATCGTCATGTATATTACATTTAACAATTTCTTTGACGGGTACAATGGCGTACCCCGAATAAAGCGGCAATGGCGCCTGCTTGCATGTCACGATCCCTGGAGATTTCTCTTCGCGGTCCGGCATGCGGCGGGCTTTTTGAGTTTCTCGGCTGCGCGTTCACGCTAAAAAGGTCGGTATTCGACGCTGCCGCAGTACGAACAACGCCGTTTGAACTCCACAGAATAAGTGCTGCAGGCGTATTGGTCTTATTTCGGATTATCGAGGTTCTCATGGAGAGGAGAGGGAAAGAAATGGAATCATCTCGTAAACAGCTGGTGCTTGTCGGCAATGGTATGGCAGGGGTACGGGCGATTGAGCATTTGCTGAAGCTGGCTCCCGATAAATATGACATTACGATCTTCGGTGCGGAGCCGCATCCGAACTACAACCGGATCATGCTGTCCTCCGTTCTGGCCGGCGGAGCCGACCTGTCCGAAATCGTGCTGAATGACGACGAGTGGTATGAATCCCATCATATTACGCTGCATAAAGGCCATACGGTTACCGAAATCGATACCCGAAACAAGGTTGTCATTTCGGACGGAGGCATTCTGGCCGATTACGACGAGCTGATTCTGGCGACCGGCTCCAACCCGTTCATGCTGCCTATACCCGGAGCGGATAAAGAAGGAGTTATCGCCTTCCGTGACATTAAAGATTGCGAGACGATGATGGAGACGTCCAGGACCTACCGGAATGCTGTGGTGATCGGCGGCGGGCTGCTCGGACTTGAAGCGGCAAGAGGCCTTCTCCATCTGGGGATGAACGTTTCGGTCGTTCACATCCATGACTACATTATGGAGCGCCAACTGGACCGTGAAGCCGCACTGATGCTGCAGCGGGAGCTTGAAGCCCAGGGCATGCAATTTCTATTGAAAAAGCAGTCGGAAGCCATTCTCGGCCATAAGCGGGTTAAAAGCCTGCTCTTCGCGGACGGAACGTCGGCCGATGCCGACCTGATCGTCATGGCGGTCGGCATCCGGCCGAACACGGCGCTTGCAGAGAAGAGCGGCCTTAGCGTCGGCAGAGGCGTTCTCGTTAACGATTATCTGGAGACGAATGTTCCGAACGTCTACGCAATCGGCGAATGTGCGGAGCACCGGGGAATTGCCTACGGCCTGGTCGCCCCGCTGTACGAGCAGGGGGCTGTGCTCGCCAAGCGCCTGGCGGGCGCCGAGACGAACGGCTATGAAGGGTCGGTCACCTCGACCAAGCTGAAGGTATCCGGCGTCGACGTCTTCTCGGCCGGCCGCTATGAGGAGCCGGCGGGATCGCGGGCGCTTCGCTACCAGGACGAGATCGACGGCGTGTACAAGAAGCTTGTCATCGAAGACGACAAGCTGATCGGAGCGGTGCTCTTCGGCGACACCGCGGACGGCCCGCAGCTCTTCTCGCTGATCAAGAGCGGAGAGAGCATCAAGGGACAGGAGAAGTCCCTTCTGCTGGGACTGCAAGGCGGCGCGGGCATGGCGAAGGCTTCTCCGGCCAGCCGCCTTCAGGCGATGGCGGATGATGAAATCATCTGCGGCTGCAACGGCGTCTCCAAGGGAGCCATCGCCCAGGCCATCACGGAAGGAGGCTGCAACAGTGTCCTCCAGATCAAGGCCTGCACGAAGGCCTCGGCTTCCTGCGGCGGCTGCAAGCCGCTGGTGGAAGGGCTGCTGGAGCTGTATGCGGGAGATTCGGCTGTCCAGGTAAAGGAGGGCATCTGCGGCTGCACGAGCCTCGGCCGCGACGAGATCGTGGCGGAGATCAAGCGGATGGAGCTGAAGACGGTCAAGGAAGTGATGAACGTGCTGGGCTGGAATACGGAGGAAGGCTGCTCGAAGTGCCGGCCATCCCTCAATTACTACCTTGGCATGCTCTGGCCGGAAGAGTACAGGGACGAGAAGGAATCCCGCATTACGAATGAGCGGTATCACGCCAATATTCAGAAGGATGGCACGTATTCCGTCGTTCCCCGGATCTATGGAGGCGTAACCTCGCCTGCGGAGCTGAAGAAGATTGCAGAGGTGGCGGAGAAGTTCGATGTGCCGATGGTGAAATTCACAGGAGGGCAGCGGCTTGACCTGCTGGGCGTCCAGAAGAAGGATTTGCCGAAAATCTGGGAAGAGCTCGATATGCCATCCGGCCATGCTTACGGCAAGACGCTGCGCACGGTCAAGACCTGCGTTGGCTCCACGTTCTGCCGGTTCGGCACCCAGGATTCCATTGCCATGGGCATCCGGCTGGAGAGGGAATTCGAACGCCTGAATACCCCGGCCAAGGTGAAGCTGGCCGTCTCGGGATGTCCACGCAACTGTGCGGAGGCGACGATCAAGGATTTCGGCGTCGTGGCGATCGACGGCGGCTGGGAACTGCATGTCGGCGGCAACGGCGGCGTGCACGTCCGGGCGACCGATCTCCTGTGTGTCGTGAGGACGGAGGATGAGGTCGTCGAGTGGGCACGCGCATTCCTGCAGTACTACCGGGAGAACGCGAGCTGGAATGAGCGGACGTCGAACTGGGTCGAGCGGGTCGGGCTGGACAGCATCAAGGAGGCCCTTGCCGATCCGGATGAACGGACGGCGCTCGGGGAGCGAATCGGGACGGCGCTCAGCGTCATGACCGACCCGTGGAAGCAGATTGTGAACGACAAGGATCTGCGCAAAAATTTCGAGCCGATCGCAGAGGAGCAGGATCGCATTTCGGGAGGGGTTACGGCATGATTAAACCTAAAAGACAGGTGGCCTATATAGAGGATATCGACCGTAAAGGCTCCCGGGTGCTGAAGCTGGACGGACTGGAAATCGCTCTGTTCCGGCTGTCGGGCGGCGAGGTTCTGGCCGTGGAGAACAAATGCCCCCACAAGGGCGGCGCCTTATCGGAAGGCATGGTGTGCGGAGACAAGGTTCACTGTCCGCTGCATGACTGGCGGATCAGCCTGCATACAGGCCAGGTTCAGGAGCCGGATCACGGCTGCGTGCCGACCTACGAGGTGGAAGTCGATCCGGTCAGCGGAGCGGTCTATCTTATGATCTGATCTTGCTAAGCGGAATCGGCCCGCAGCCGGTGCGCCGATGAACGGCCGCACCGGCGGCGGGCCTTGGGCATCAGTCAAGATCGAGGAAGCCCTATCCTATAGAGGAGGACTGTACAATGGATAATGTGAAACCAGGTGAATGGCCGGAGTTCATCATTGAGGCCGGCAGGGTCAAGGCGGAGCTGACAATCATGGAGAGGGGCATGGATATGACAAGTCCGATGATCCGGTTGGAGGGAAGCCTATGAAGCCAGGCCGCATTTCCATTGTCGGAGCGGGCCCGGGCGATCCCGAATTGATCACGGTCAAGGCGATGCGGCGCATTCAGGATGCCGACATCGTACTCTACGACCGCCTGGTTTCCGATGAGCTGCTGGAGTACGCCAAGCCTGAGGCACGCCTCATCTACTGCGGCAAGTCGCCGGGCAGCCACAGCATGACGCAGCGGGAGATCGAGCAGACGCTGATCCATCATGCCTGTCTGGGAAGGAATGTGGTCCGGCTGAAGGGCGGAGATCCGCTCGTGTTCGGACGGGGCGGAGAAGAGGTGCTGGCAGCTGCGGAAGCGGGTGTTCCGTGGGAGGTGGTTCCGGGCATTACCTCGGCGGTCGGAGCGGCTGCGGCCGCCGGAATTCCGCTGACCCACCGGGGTATTGCGGCATCCTTCGCCGTCGTTACGGGAAGCCGGAGCAGCGATGCCGAAGAACCCGTGGACTGGAAGCGGCTGGCCGATGGGGTGGACACCATCGCCATCTACATGGGCGTGGGCCAGCTGCCGCGCATTCAGGCCGAGCTGCTTCGGCACGGGAAGCAGCCGTCCACACCGGCGGCCCTGATCGAGAACGGAACGACCGCTCGCCAGCGGACGGTTACGGGCACGCTGGAGAACATCGGGCAGCTCGCCGCCAGCCTGAAGATCGGCAACCCGGCGATGATCATCATCGGCGAAGTGGTGGCCGTTAGGGAACGGCTGGCCAGTCTGGAGGCAGCCGCCAAGTCCATGATCGGCTAGCGCCAGCACAGGCAAAGAGGCGTGAATAGCAGGCTCTGCTCTTCACGCCGGTACGAACAATAGCGTTAATTATTATGGGAATACGGCATACACGGCGGCGCCTCCGGCAATTAGCAGGAGGCGCCGCTTTTGGTCGAGTGTGGAAGAGTCTCAGCGGGGAGTCGTATTTGTCAAAGCTGATCAGCTCCTTAAGAACGGTCACGCCTCTCTACAGACTCACCCGAACCGAACCGAGAAAATGCATGGCCGCCGCGAAGGCCGCGCCTGTCATCGTCGCGCGGCTGCCCAGCGTGGAGAACGAGATTTCAAGCTTGCGCTTGTGGTAGGGCAGCGTGCGGCCCGCCACGGTACGGCGCAGCGGCTCGGCGAGCCAATCCGACGCTTCCGAGAGAGGTCCGCCAATGACGATGACCTCCGGATTGAAGCTGTTGACGAGATTGGTTACCCCGATGCCGAGGTATTCGCCAAGCTTGGCGAAGTGATCGATCGCTTCCTGCTGGCCGAGCACGGCATGCGCCACAAGCTCCGGAGTAGTCCGCGCCGGGAGAGGGAGACCGGGGTTATCGTAGGTCTTCTCCGAGGCGTACAGCTCCCAGCAGCCGCGGCTTCCGCAGCTGCAGGGCAGTCCGGCGAACTCGATCGTCATATGGCCCGTCTCTCCGGCATAGCCTCTGGCTCCCTTGTAGAGCTGCCCGTCGATAATGATGCCTGAGCCGATACCGGAGCCTGCGCTGACGTAGAGCAGGTGGCGGGTATCCCGGGCGGCGCCGAAATTGAGCTCGCCCTGCGCCCCGGCATTGGCTTCGTTGTCGATCACAACGGGAACGGAGAACTCGGACTGAAGCTCGCTGTACAGATCGACCCCTTCCCAGCCCAGGTTGGGAGCGAACAGGACGACACCGTTCTCGTCCACCATTCCGGGGACGCCGACGCCGATACCGACCAGGCCGTAGGGGGTAGGGGGAGCCTGCTCCGAGAGCTCCGCGATCATCTTCTTCATCTGGGCCAGAACGGCAGCGGGCTTGTGCTGCTCAAGCGGGGAATCGCTTTCATAAAGCACCCGGCCGCCCAGGTCGCAGAGCATGGCCGTCAGCTGCTTCACCCGCAGTTCCATGCCGATGACAACGCCGGCCATGGAGCCGAAATGCAGCATCACCGGCTTGCGGCCGCCGCTCGATTCTCCGGGACCGACCTCCAGCACAAGCTGCTCCTGGCACAGCTCGGCCACGAGATTCGAGACGGTCGCCTTATTCAGGCCGGTCATTTCCGACACTCTGGCGCGAGAGAGCGGCGCTTCTTTGCGAATGGTATGGAGGATGAGGGATTTATTGATTTTCTTGACCAACGCCTGATCGCCGGTGACTCTCACAGTCTGCACTTCCTTTTTCATAAATAAAAATGTATAAGCTGCATCACGAATCGTGATCTTATAAATATCCGGTAAACGCCCGGTATCCGCAGTAACTGGCAGGCGTTTATCTTGTGACTTCGTATGGATATGCCTTCTAGTCTAGTGCCAACGTATCGGAATTGCAATCCAAAAAATGATTTAAACAAACTTTGTTTAAGCAATATACAAAGTCGAAAGGATGTGCTAAACTGCTCTTGTAAACGTTTGCTGTCGGCTCGATGGTTAGAGCACTATCATTCATTTTTCCAAATATGAGGAGGAAGCTGTAATGGCTTATTTTGAGAACGTAAGCAAGATTTCTTATGAAGGAAGCCGCTCCAAGAATCCGTTCGCGTACAAATTCTACAATGCCGAAGAGGTTGTCGCCGGCAAGACGATGGAGGAGCATCTCCGCTTCGCCATGGCCTACTGGCACACGCTGTGCGCAGGCGGCTCCGACCCGTTCGGCGCAGAAACTGCGGTGCGCGGCTGGAACGGCTACAGCGCAATGGACAAGGCGAAGGCCCGTGTTGAGGCCGCTTTTGAATTCCTGGACAAGACGGGCATCCCGTTCTACTGCTTCCATGATATTGACATCGCTCCTGAAGGCGATTCGCTGCGCGAATTCTACGCCAACATCGATACGATCGTTGATCTGCTGGAACAGGGCATGAAGTCCTCCGGCAAAAAGCTGCTGTGGAACACGGCGAACATGTTCACCAACCCGCGCTTCCTGCACGGCGCAGGCTCGACCTGCAACGCCGATGTATACGCCCATGCCGCCGCACAGATCAAGAAGGGTCTGGAAGTCGGCAAGCGCCTCGGCGCCGAGAACTATGTGTTCTGGGGCGGCCGCGAAGGCTACGAAACGCTGCTGAATACCGATATGGGACTGGAGCAGGATAACATCGCCCGCCTGTTCCACCTGGCGAACGATTATGCGAAGGAAATCGGCTTCGGCGGCCAGTTCCTGATCGAGCCGAAGCCGAAGGAGCCGACCAAGCACCAATACGACTTCGACGCCGCCACTACGCTTGCGTTCCTGCAGAAATACGGTCTGGAGAAGACCTTCAAGCTGAACCTGGAAGCCAACCACGCAACGCTGGCCGGACATACGTTCCAGCATGAGCTGCGCGTTGCCCGCATCAACGGCGTGCTGGGCTCCCTCGACGCCAACCAGGGCGACATGCTGCTCGGATGGGATACCGATGAATTCCCGGTAAATGTGTACGATTCCACCCTGACGCTGTACGAAGTGCTGAAGAATGACGGCCTCGGCAAGGGCGGCATCAACTTCGACTCCAAGGTGCGCCGCGCTTCCTTCGAGCCGGAGGATCTGTTCCTTGCGCACATCGCGGGCATGGACACTTATGCCAAGGGTCTGAAGGTTGCTGCCAAGCTCATCGAAGACCACGTATTCGAAGACGTTATCGAGAAGCGCTACAGCAGCTTCAAGGAAGGCATCGGCGCCGACGTCGTTGCAGGCAAAGCTACGCTGGCTTCCCTCGCCGAATATGCGCTGTCCAACGAAAATCCGCGTCCGAACGAATCGGGACGCCATGAACTGCTGCATTCGATCCTGAACCAATACATTCTGGCCGAATAGGCGAAGAGCTGCGGGCTGACGATATGGCGGGCAACCGCGCTTCGTCAGCCCGTTTTGCTGCTTCCAGAAGCAGAATACAGGAGGGTATTTATGAACTATGTGATTGGTATCGATCTGGGTACCAGCGCCGTGAAGTCGGCTCTGGTAGACCGTGAAGGCCAGGTGGCAGGCGAGCATTCGGAGAGCTATCCGCTGATGAGACCGAAGCCGGGTTACAGCGAGCAGAATCCGGAAGACTGGGTCGAAGGCACAATCCGCTCGCTGGAACGGCTGATAGTGAAGACGGGCATCCAGCCTTCCCAGGTTGACGGCATCAGCTTCTCGGGACAGATGCACGGTCTCGTGCTCGTGGACGGGGACGGCAAGCCGCTTCGCCCGGCCATTCTGTGGAATGACACCCGGACGACGGCGCAGTGCCGGAAGATCGAGAGCGCCCTTGGGGAGCGGTTGCTTGATATCGCCCGCAACAAGGCGCTGGAAGGCTTCACGCTGCCGAAGCTGCTGTGGGTGCAGGAGAATGAGCCGGAGCTTCTGGAGCAGGCGAAGCTGTTCCTGCTGCCGAAGGATTATGTGCGCTTCCGGCTGACGGGCGAATATGCGACCGAATATTCGGACGCGGCGGGTACGCTGCTGCTGGATGCGGCGGCCAAGGACTGGAGCGCCGAGATCGCGCAGGCGTTCAACCTGCCGCTGTCGCTCTGCCCGCCGCTTACGGAATCGTTCGGCCAGACCGGCGGGCTTCTGCCGGAAATCGCAGAGCGGGCGGGCCTCGCCCCGGGAACTAAGGTGTTCGCCGGCGGCGCGGACAATGCCTGCGGCGCACTGGGCGCTGGCATTCTGGGCGAAGGCAGAACGATGTGCAGCATCGGCACGTCCGGCGTCGTGCTGTCCTATGAGAGCGACAAGACGCTGAATCTGAAGGGAAGCGCCCATTTCTTCAATCACGCAGAGAAGGACGGCTACTATATTATGGGCGTAACGCTCGCGGCCGGCTACAGCCTGACCTGGTTCAAGGAGACATTTGCCGGAGACAAGAGCTTCGACGATCTTCTGGCGGGAATCGGCGATATTCCGGCCGGCAGCGGCGGCCTGCTCTTCACGCCGTATATTGTGGGCGAACGGACGCCGCATGCGGATTCCGATATACGGGGCAGCTTCATCGGCATGGACTCGGGACATAGCCTCACCCATTTTGCAAGAGCCGTGCTGGAGGGAATTACGTTCTCGCTCCGCGAATCCGTAGACATCGTCCGTGGAGCCGGCAAGGAGATCAAGGAAATTGTGTCCATCGGCGGGGGAGCGAGAAATCCCGACTGGCTGCAGATGCAGGCGGATATTTTCAATGCTACAATAATTAGACTGGAAAGCGAGCAGGGACCGGCGCTTGGAGCGGCCATGCTGGCTGCCTACGGCGCAGGGTGGTTCGGTTCTCTGGAGGAATGTGCGGCTGCCTTTATCCGTCCGGCGGGAGCGTACCAGCCGAATCCGGAGCAGGTGGGGCGCTATGAAGGGATTTACAGTCTGTACCAGGACGTATACGGCCAGACCCGTGAACTGAACCGGCGTCTCGCTGAATACCGCAACTAATAGCGTCCGGCAGAGCCTGCCGGACCAGCGACGAAGGAGTAAATTATGATGAAAGTGCTGATTGTGGATGATGAGCCTAAGCTGAGAGAAGGGCTGCGAACCTTGATACCCTGGGAGGAGCTTGGGTATACGGTTGTGGCCACAGCAGGCAACGGGGCCGAGGCGCTTAAAAAATATCATGTCTTTGCTCCGGAGTTGATCATCACCGATATCCGTATGCCGGTTATGGACGGCTTGCGGCTGCTCGGCGAGCTGAGGCAAGCAGGAGAGCGCTGTCATGTACTCATCTTAAGCGGACATGCGGATTTCGAATATGCCAAGCAGGCGATCTCCCACCGGGCGGACGGCTATCTGCTGAAGCCCGTGGATGAGGATGAGCTGATGACCTACCTGAACAATCTGCGGGAAGTGATCCTGCGGGAGTCCCAGCTCGGCCAGATGAACGCAGCCGAGCAGGCTGCAAGCCGCGAGACGCTTCTGCACCAGCTTCTTCATCCCGGGGGAGAGAAGGCCGCCTCGGAAGAGGCGGCGAGAATGCTGGGGCTGGCAGGAAAGGTGACCGAGGTTGTGCTGATTGAGCTGAAGCGGAGCGGCAAGGATGGAGATGAGCGGGAGGAGCAGGTCAAGCGCGCGCTGGAGCGCCGCTGGTCCGAGCCGGACCGCGGGCTGTTCTTCAGCTATCCGCCGTACCTGGGTCTGCTGCTTGCCGAGCCGCTTCGGGATGAAGAGGCTCGCGGCGATCTTTGGCGCGAGCTTGATGGCCTGATTGCCAAGGAAGGCCTGGAGTTCTCGGCAGCGGCGGGAGGCGCAGCGGATGGTCCCGTTTCGGTTGCCGCATCCTTCTCGGCCGCGCGCGAGTCTCTGGGCGCCCGCTTCTTCGGTGTCAAGGATACACTGCTAAGCGGAAGACCGGAGGAATGGCCGCTGCCTGAAGCGAATTCCGGGGATTCGCAGGTACAGAGCGCGGAGAACGGTCTGCTGCTGGCGGTGGAGACGGGAAGCACGGAGAGCATGTCCGAGCTGGTGGGGCTGATTCTTGCGGGGGTTGTGTCCGAGCATCGGGAGGAGCGCTATGTCAAAGACCATCTGATGCGCATCATCAGCGGCGTTTCGGCGCGCCTTGAAACGGCCTATCCGGAGATCAAGCCTTCCATAGCCGAGAGCGCACATTCGCTCAGCCGGGTATACACCGCGGATTATTTGAGTGAGCTTCAAAGCCGCGCGGCGGATTATCTGCAGCGCATTTCGGATGGCCTCAGCGCCGGCCGGGGCGATGAGATCAAGCGGATCACCGATTTGATCCAGCGCCGCTACAACGAGAATCTCAAGCTTGGCACGCTGGCCGATATGTTCAATTACAACAGCGCTTACTTAGGCAAAATGTTCAAGAATCATACGGGTGAACACTTCAACACCTACCTGGACAAAGTGCGCATAGAGAAGGCGAAGCAGTTCCTGGCGCAGGGGATGAAGGTATACGAGGTGGCCGAAAGAGTAGGGTACATGAATCCCGACTATTTCAACGCCAAGTTCCGGAAATACGTAGGTGTATCCCCGACCGCTTACCGGAAGGAACGCTGACCCGCTATACCGCAAGGCTTCGGCGGATGACCGTGCCAGGGTTCCGAACCGCCCGGATGAGCGGATGACCGGCCCGGGTTCCGAACCGCCCGGAAGAGCGGATGACCGATCCGGGTCCCGGACCGCCCCAAAGAGTGGATGACCGGCCGGGTCCCGGTGAACCGCCCGGAAGAGCGGCCGACCGGCTGGGTCCCGGCGGACCGACTCGAAGAGCGTATCACGTGCCGCTCACGGTAAAAGCCGGCCTCCGCAGCTTCCACTCCGCCTCTCTATCGCATGAACAGGCTGTCTTTGGCATTCCTGCCGAAGGGAGTCTGTTTTTCTATATTTACGGTGCCCATAGATTTCCGGTGCGCGCTCTCTTTGCCGGTATCTCTTTCTCCGATATTTGTGTTATTATAGGGACCTTGAATTGCCAGGAAAGGGTGAGTACGATCAAATCTCTGATTCGCGCCATCAATGACATGAAGCTGAAGAACAAGCTGATCCTGTTCTATTGTCTGTTCGTCATGCTGCCCGTGCTGGTCGTCGGCATTAGCCTGACAAGCTATTACCGGAGCGAGGCGCTAGGCAGGGCGATCGATCAGGCTACTAACAATGTCGCCAAGATCAAGAGCCAGCTGTCTTCGCTGCTTCGCGTGCCGACGGATATTTCCAATCTGCTGGTCTTTGACCAGCAATTAAACGAGCTTGTCAATACGCGTTATGCCAATATTCTGGAGCTGACGAAGGCTTATAACAATTACAAGGTGTTCGATAAGTATATTTTGCAGTATCGCGAGATTTCGAATATCCGCTTCTTTATCGACAATCCCACGCTGGTGAATAATATGTCGATTTCGCCGGTGGACGCCGATATCAAATCGAGCATCTGGTTCAACTCCGTCATGAAGAATAAGGGGATCTATTGGCTGTATATCCCCGATAAGGATGTATACAGCAACAGCCCGGCGGGCTCGATCAACAAGCTGAGCCTGGTCCGTCACGTAGCCTATCCGGAATTCCGCCGGACAGGCATCCTGATGGTGCAGATGAAGCCGGAAGGGCTGGAGCAGATGCTGTACCAGGAGCCATTCGAGACGCTGGTTGTGGATGAACAGGGCTACATTGCCGCGGCCAAAAGTCAGGAGCAGATCGGCCAAACGCTGGACTCGCTCGATATCGGCGCAGATCTGGGCACATCGGGGGAGAAAGTCATCAAGACGACGGTAAAGGGCGTCGATTCCTATGTCATAGTGAACGAGCTGACTCCGCTGTACAGCATCAGCAAGCTTAAAATTGTATCCGTATTTGCGACCGAGGATATTGTCAAAGACGCCAACAGGGTCAGCACGCTCGGACTTATCATTATTCTTGGCGTACTCGTGGTAGCGCTTGCGATGGTCAACGCGATTTCCTTCCTGATGACCAACCGTCTGCTTCGCCTGAGCCGCCAGCTAAACCAGGTGGCGCTCGGCAATTTCAACGTGATTTCGAATATCGATGGCAATGATGAAATCGGCCAGCTGTCCCGCCAGTTCAATTATATGGTCGGCAGCATCAATCAGCTGATCGAGCGGGTTATTGAGAGCAATGAGCGGAACAGCAAGCTGGAGCTCGCCCAGAAGGAGATCAAATTCAAGATGATGGCGAGCCAGATCAATCCGCACTTCCTGTTCAATGCGCTGGAATCCATCCGCATGAACGCCCATATCAAAGGCGAGAAGGAAATCGCCAACACCGTAAGGCTTCTTGGCAAGCTGATGCGCAAGAATCTGGAGGTCGGGCGCGACATGGCGCCGATCAAGGATGAGGTGGAGATGATCCGTTCTTACCTGGAAATTCAGAAATTCCGCTACGAAGACCGGCTGGATTACGACTTGTCCGTTGATCCTGAATGCATGGATATTGTGATGCCTCCGCTCATCATACAGCCGCTGGTGGAGAACTCGGTGGTTCACGGCCTGGAGAACAAGGAAGGCGCGGTTCGGGTTGATGTTCATATCGTCCTAAAGGACGAGAATATCGAGGTTATGGTGCGGGATGACGGAGCGGGCATGTCGGAGGATAGACTTGCCGAGATCAGGGAGGTCATCTCGAAGGCTGAGGATGAGCCAAGAAGCCGGATCGGTCTGCGGAACGTTCATCAGCGGCTGGTACTGTACTATGGTGAGAACCGCGGGCTTCATATTGAGAGCCGGGAAGGTGAGGGGACGTGCATCACCTTTTCCATTACGGAAACAGGGGATCACACGAACTGAACGAATCTGCAATCCATAAGGGGAATGTCAAATTCTTATGGGGTTTTACGTTAAATCTGTCGGGTACTGAAAGCGCATCCGCTAAGCTATGATATAAACATCATAACGAAGGGGGGATGTAGAAAGTGGAAGCGCTAACCGAGTCGAATGTACCGGCCAATGAAAGCGTAAACTCCTCTACCCCGCGCAAGAAGAAGTCGAATGGATTGTGGAAGAGCTTTGCTGAACAGAAGTACTTGTATCTGATGTCAATTCCATTCGTTATATGGGTGTTTATCTTCAGTTACTTGCCATTATGGGGCTGGACGATGGCCTTTCAAAACTACAAGCCATCAAAATCTTTTGGGGAACAAAAATGGGTGGGGTTCGACAACTTCACAAGGCTGTTCCATGATGAGAGGTTCTATCTGGTACTTCGCAACACCTTGGTAATGAGCGGTCTGGGACTGGTCTTTGGTTTCATAGTTCCAATTGTATTCGCTGTCATGTTGAATGAATTACGGGGGAACACCTTCAAGAGAACGGTTCAGACGGTTTCCTATCTCCCCCACTTTGTATCCTGGGTCGTCGTAGCGGGTATTGTATCCAAAATGTTCTCGATCGATGGCGGGATTGTCAATCAGCTGCTGATGTGGACGCATATAATCGACACACCGATTCAGTTTATGGCTCAGGGCAAGTATTTCTGGGGAATTGTAACCGCATCCGATCTGTGGAAAGAAACCGGGTGGAACGCCATCATCTATCTGGCGGCAATTACCGGTATCGATAAAGAGCTCTACGAGGCATCTCGTGTTGACGGGGCCGGAAGATTCAAACAGATGTTCCATATCACGCTGCCGGGCATCCGTTCCACCGTCATGGTGCTGCTGATCATGTCCATCGGCCATCTGATCGGAATCGGTTTCGAGAAGCAGTTCCAGTTGAGCAACAACCTGGTTACCGACTATTCGGAAGTCCTTGACATATACGCGCTTAAATACGGTATACAAATCGGACACTTCTCCTATGGTACCGCCATCAGTATGTTCACCTCGGTTGTCAGTATCATTCTGCTCCTGAGCGCTAACGGCCTGATGAAGAAATTTACCAAAGAAAGCATTATGTAGGAAGGGGGACTCAAGAGATGAACACGAAAGCTTTTAATATGACAAAAGGGGAGCGGCTGTTCGATGTGCTGCTGTACGTCTTCCTTGCACTCGTGATGATTGTCACCCTGTACCCCTTTCTGAACGTGCTGGCCATTTCTTTGAATGAGTCGGTCGACACGGTAAGGGGCGGCATTTACATCTGGCCGCGGGCATGGACGCTTGAGAACTACGAACGCATCTTCAGCTATACCGGCCTTATTCAAGGCTTCAAAATCTCGGTGCTCCGCACCGTGTTCGGGACGATCGTCGGATTGATCAGCTCCTCCATGCTGGCGTTCACGCTCAGCCGGCAGGAGTTCAAAGCCAGAAAAGCAGTCTCGGTCTTCCTGGCTATGACGATGTATGTCTCCGGCGGCATGGTTCCGGTGTACATTCTGATGAGACAGCTGAACCTGATCGGCAGCTTCTGGGTCTACATTCTCCCCGGCGCCGTATCCGCCTTCAACGTATTCGTCATTCGTTCCTTCATGGACGGTCTGCCCTATGCCCTTCAGGAATCGGCCAAGCTTGACGGCGCTAACGATTTCAAGATCTACTACAAAATCATCATGCCGCTCTGCAAGCCGGTTCTGGCGACAATCGCGCTGTTCCTGGCAGTGGGCCAGTGGAATGAATGGTTCTCGACCTACCTGTACAACGGCAGCAAGGCGAATCTGACAACCCTGCAGTACGAGCTGATGAAGGTGCTGGCGACAACGAACCAGGGCGGGGCCATGACGAACGCCAACGATATGGCGAAGCAAATGGCGAATATCTCGCCGGAATCGATTAAAATGGCGATTACGATTGTCGTTACCGTACCGATTCTCCTGGTCTATCCGTTCCTGCAAAAGTACTTTGTAGGCGGTATGACGCTGGGAGCGGTCAAGGCTTAAAACAAGCGAACGGGAACTATGGCGGGGCATATCCGGCGAAGCCGGGCCCCGTTCCCGAATTTGCTTCCGAAGCAACATACACTGGTTCAAATTTGCGTATTGAAATTTTTTAGGACATTGTTTGCAAGCGTTATCTGAAAGCGTTATCCAAGTGCATCATTCAAAGCAAGGCATAGCCAGGCTTGTCCTGATGATATGCATAGATGGTTGTACTACACATTATCAAGGGGGATAGCATTATGAAGAGTAAGGGCATCCGTTCCGCATTTTTGCTGTTACTGGCAAGTTCCATGATGATCGCCGGCTGTGGCGGAGGCAATAACAATAAAAACGAAAGCAAGGCATCTGATAGCCCTGCCGCATCGGCGGGAGCATCCGCTGGGGCTTCGGCAGCACCGGCAATGGATACGACACCGATTACCTTTTCTTTCTTTGGCGCTGACGCCAGCCCGAACTGGAATAATATGCAGGACGAAGTGGGCAAGGAGATCACCAAGAAGACGGGTGTTACGATCAATGCTGAGTACGATGTAGGCAGCGGCGGCGGACAAAGCCGTATCCAGCTTATGGCGGCCAGCGGCGAAGTTCCGGATATTCTGTTCGGTAAATCCGAGATCAAATACCTCGTTGACGCGGGCGAACTGCTTGATCTGACCGACCTGATCGACAAATACGCTCCGCATATCAAGAAAATATTTGGCGACAACATGAACCGTTTGAAGTACAGCAACGACGACCAGGCGATTTACTCCATACCGACCAACATTGGAGTAGACGGCATATCGTTTGATGCCACAGGCGGCTTTGAAATTCAGCATCGCGTTCTGGAAGAACTGGGTTATCCAGAGGTCAAGACGGTAGAAGATTATGAGAAAGTGCTGAAGGAATACGTTGCGAAGCATCCGACGACGGATGGACAGCCGACCATTCCGCTGACACTGAACGCGGACGACTGGAAGATCATGATCACAGTTACCAACCCTGCCTTCATTACGACCGGCGCTCCTGACGACGGCGAGTACTACGTCGATCCGACGACGTACAACGCCCAGCTTCACTACAAACGCCCGGAAGAGAAAGAATACTTCCGCTGGCTGAACAAAATGTTCAACGAAGGCCTTCTCGACAAAGACACCTTCGTTCAGAAGGATGACCAATACAAGGCTAAAATCGCAAGCGGACGCGTTCTTGGACTTATATCCCAGGAATGGGAGTACCAAGAAGCTGAAAATGCGCTGAAATCTGCCGGCAAGAACGAATACACCTATGCACACTTCCCGGTAACATTGTCCTCCGAATACAAGGATCATGAACTGCAGAGTGCAGGTGTAGACGGCGCCGGAATCAGCATCAGCAAAAACTGCAAGGACCCGGTTCGCGCCATTCAGTTCCTCGACTGGCTTGCATCCGATGAAGGTCAGGTTCTGGTTAACTGGGGTATTGAAGGCAAGCAGTACACCGTTGACGCAGACGGCAAGCGTACGATTCCTGCCGACGTGCTGAACAAGAAAGTCAACGACAACTCCAGCTTCGCCAAGGAGACTGGTATCGGCCTGTACACCGCTTTCGCTCCGCACTATGGCGATGGCGTGAAGGATTCGACGGGCAACTACTATACAACCAATTTCCCTGAACAGATTGTGGCCAGCTATTCCGATGCCGAGAAGAAATCTCTGGCTGCTTACAAGGCAACAACCTGGAAGGATCTGTTCCCGAGCGAGAAAGACTTCCCGGCTAAAGAGTGGGGCGCTCTGTACAACATGGCAGTTCCGACTGACGGCGACTATCAAGTGATTTACCAAAAAACGCAGGATATTATCCGCAAACGCATTCCGGAAGCCATCCTGTCCAAGCAGGCTGACTTCGATAAAGTGTACGACAGCTTCATCGCCGAGCTGAACAAAGCGGGCGCCGAAGATATGGAAGCTCAATATACCGAAATGGTTAAGAAAAGAGTGGAACTGTTTACCGGCAAAACGCTGTAATCGGCTGACCGCACTTGATAGAATAATAGCATAAATGCAACAGACCCCGACATTACGTCAGGGTCTTTGCGCATTCTTGCGGATCTGTCCGCCGGCAAAGGAGAGCAGACGGAACAATGGACGAAGCGAAGAAGGACTCCATCTGGAAGTTGATTTATGAGCGCCCTGCAGAGGTCTGGGAAGAGGCGCTTCCGCTCGGCAATGGAAGCTTCGGGGCGATGGTATTTGGCGGAGCGGCGAAGGAACATCTGCAGCTCAATGAGGATACGCTGTGGTCGGGCTTTCCCCGGGATACGAACAATTATGAAGCGATCCGCTATTTGAAGCGGGCGCGCGAGCTTGTCTTCGCAGGCAAATACGCCGAAGCGCAAGAGCTTGTCAACGCACGCATGCTGGGAGTCAACTGCCAGGCTTATATGCCTCTCGGCAATTTGTATATCGAAATGGACAATGCTGCGGAAGGCGCCGCTTATCGGCGCGAGCTGGATCTGGACAGCGGCATTGCCCGCATAACTGCGGAAGCCGGCGGACTTCCGTGCACCCGGGAAATGTTCGTGAGCACTCCGGATGGCGTATTCGTTGTTCGTGTACAGGGACAAAAGGGGAGCTTGAGCGCCCGGGTCACCCTGGACAGCGCTCTGCGCCATGCCGTTCTCCCGGCCTCAGACGGAAGCCTAATAATGAAGGGACGCTGCCCGTCCAATATTGCCGACAACTACTTTGGCGATCATCCCGTTTCGGTGATGTACGAAGATGGACTCGGCATGACCTTCGAGCTGTACGTGAAGGCGCTGGCCGAAGGCGGAAGCATTTCAATTGAAGAAGGCGCCATCCGGATCGCCGAGGCCGATAGGTTCACGCTGCTGATTGCGGCGGATACGAATTACGGGCAGTTGAAGAACAAGGCCGCCCATCTCACGGCGGGTTCTGAAGCTTCCGGCGCATCGGCCGGGAACGACCGCAGCGCGATTGACCGGATTCTCGCGGCGGAAGCTCTTGCCTATGAGGAGCTTCGCAGCCGGCATGCCGCCGATCACCGGAAGCTGTTCCGGCGGGTTGATCTGGACCTCGGCGGCCTGGAGGCGGCCGGGTTGCCGACTGACCAGCGGCTCGCCGCTTACCGGGAAGGCGCCGAAGATCCGGCGCTTGAGGCGCTCCTCTTCCAGTACGGCCGCTACCTTCTGATGGGCAGCTCCCGTCCGGGCACCCAGGCTGCCAATCTTCAGGGCATCTGGAACGATAAGGTTCAGCCGCCGTGGAACAGCGACTATACGACCAATATCAATACGCAGATGAACTATTGGCATGCGGAGGTGTGCAATCTCGCCGAATGCCATGAGCCGCTGATCGATCTTATTGAAGAAACCAGCCGCACGGGCGCGAGGACCGCTGCCATCCATTACGGCGCGCGCGGCTGGACGGCTCACCACAATATTGACCTGTGGCGGATGTCCAGCCCGACAGGCGGAGACGCCAGCTGGGCCTTCTGGCCGCTGGGCGGCGTCTGGCTGTGCCGGCATCTGTGGGAGCATTATGCCTTCAATCCTTCGGAAGGCTTTCTGAGGGAGACGGCTTACCCGCTGATGAAGGGGGCGGCTCTGTTCTGCCTGGATTGGCTGGTGGAATCGCCGGACGGCTACCTGGTAACCAATCCCTCGACTTCACCGGAGAACCGTTTCCTGACCGAAGACGGCCAGCCCTGCTGCATCTCTGCAGGCTCGACAATGGATATGTCGCTGATCCGCGAGCTTCTGGCGAGCTGCACCGAAGCGGCGGATATTCTGGGAGTCGATGAGAAATTCCGTGAGCAGCTGCATGCGGCGTCCGCCCGGCTTGCTCCTTTCCGTGTCGGCCGTGACGGGCGCCTTCAGGAATGGTCCGAGGAATTTGCCGAGGCGGAGCCCGGGCACCGCCATGTCTCTCATCTGTATGGCTTGTATCCGGGCAATCTGATCAATGTCAGAGACACGCCCGAGCTTGTGGAAGCAAGCCGCAGATCGCTGGAGCACCGGATTGCCAGCGGCGGCGGCCATACCGGCTGGAGCTGCGCCTGGCTCATTAATCTGTACGCCCGGCTGGCTGACGGCGAAGGCGCGTACCGCTTCGTCCGGACGCTGCTGACCCGCTCGGTGTATCCGAACCTGTTCGACGCACATCCGCCTTTCCAGATCGACGGCAATTTCGGAGCTTCCGCGGGCATTGCCGAGATGCTGCTGCAGAGCCATTTGGGCGAAATCCATCTGCTGCCGGCACTCCCGGACACCTGGAAGAACGGCAGCGTCAAGGGCCTGAAAGCCCGGGGCGGATATACGGTGGATATCGAGTGGCGGAGCGGCGAGCTGGTATCCGCGCGGATCGCCGCTTCGCAGGATGGCATGCTCCGGCTGGGCTATGACGGCGAATTGGAGATTTTGGCAT
Organism: Paenibacillus stellifer; assembly: GCF_000758685.1. Lineage (NCBI taxonomy): Bacteria > Bacillati > Bacillota > Bacilli > Caryophanales > Paenibacillaceae > Paenibacillus > Paenibacillus stellifer. The sequence goes on along the minus strand of NZ_CP009286.1, from coordinate 4,832,314 downwards.
CCGGCGGCACACAGTCGTTAACTGAGGGACATTTAATAGAAGCGAAGGCGGGCGAAGTTATTCTCGTTGCGACTCAGCGGAAGGGATAAGCTCTCTTTGGCATAAGGCGTCGTTCATCTGTTCACCGCACAATGGCATGGACTTCTATTTGCTTATACACACTCATAGTCTAAAGGATGCCTTAAGCGTATATCCCGGGCACAGATAGGCCTATACAACCGGAAAGCCTTGAAAAGATATTCTTTTTCTGAAAATTTGGCGCTCAAGTCGTATTGGAAACGGACCAAGAGACATGTAATATATGGTACAAGGCTGGGAAGACCTATATTACATATGCGATTGCGATGCTGCAAAATTGAACCAGGAAGGCTGAAAACGGATGGGAAAGATGACGAAGGCCATATTGCTCGGTATGCTGACCGCCGCTGCCATTCCCCAGGCCGTATATTGGGGGATGGATTACGCCTATGCCGCAAATAATAGCGCGGCCTTGCGCTCCGTCAGCGATATGACCCAGCGGCTCACGGCAGCGATCGGCAGCCGCAAGGAGAACATCTCTTTTACTTATCAGGGCAAAACCGCCGGCTTAAAATCGCAAATCCAATCCGCTCTGGACAAGGCGATCACCGGGGATCCTTACGTGAATTACATTGTGGACAGCTACAGCTTCTCGTTCCGGGGAGGCGCCAATTCGGCTGCCGTAAGCGTTACGGTCACGTACCGGGAGACGCTTCAGCAGACCGCTTATGTGGACGATAGGGTCAAGGCGATTAACAAGCAGAGCATCAAGACTGGAATGACAGAAGACGAGAAAGTGAAGGCCATTCATGATTGGGTGGTTCTTCATCTGAAATACGACACGACTTATACCCGTTACACGGCTTATGAAGGGCTGAAGAACGGAAGCACCGTCTGCCAGGGCTATGCGCTCTTGACCTATAAGCTGCTGAAAAGCGCCGGCATTCCGAATAAAATAGTGGAAGGAACGGCCTGGCAGAACGGCTCTGGCGTATCGCATGCCTGGAATCTCGTTCAATTGGGCGGCCGCTGGTATCATCTGGACACCACCTGGGATGATCCTGTTCCCGACCGGAGCGGGAAGGTCAGCACGAACTACTACCTGCTTACCGACAGCGAGATGCGGCGCGACCATACCTGGACGAAGGCTTACCCCGCCGCAGCGGTGAAATACGCAGATGTACTGAGCGGCCTTGCCTCATCGGGAGGCAGCAAGCAGGCCGTCTACCGGAAGCTGCAGCAGGAACTGCATTATGACGTGTACGAGGACGGCGTGGCAGTGCGCACACCGGCGGAGCTGGCGACGCTGGCCCTGAAGGCCAGGAGCAGCGGGGAGAGCTCTATGCTCTTTCGGTATAGCGGCAGCGAGACCCGCCTTATCAGCGATCTGCAGACGCTGTACGAAGAGGGCTTCGACGATCTGAGGTACAAGACTTCATCTCAGGATGGAACCTGGAATTTGAAAGTCGAATTGTACTGGCAGTAAGCTGCCAGGGCGCAGGAGATATTGGTGATTCTAATTATTTGGTGAAAAACAAACGCCTTGCTTGGGCCGTGGGCCTGGGCAAGGCGTGTTTATGTTGTGTTGTTTTAAGCTGTACTGCTTGGCGGAGAATGGCGGTTATGATCGGTTCAGGGAAAGGCCGAACTTTTGCGGAAACCGGACTTCTATTAGACAGCTTCCTTAGTCCGCCTGGCTGCTGAGATCGCATTCGTTCAGCGGGATCATCCGGCTCTTCCGGAACATGCGGTAGCCTGCCCAGACAAGCAGAAAGAGCGGGAGGCTGACGTAGGAGACAAGCACGCCGTACCAATCGATGTTCTCCCCGGTGAATGCGCCGATATTTTGTCCGAGCACCGCGATCATGCAGAGCGCAAAAGCGAAGAGCGGGCCGAGCGGGAACCATTTGGCGCGGTATGGAAGCTCGTCCAGACTATGCCCCTGCGCCTTGAAAGCCCGGCGGAAACGGAAGTGGCAGACAGCGATGCCGAGCCAGTTGATGAACCCGCACATGCCGGAGGCGTTCAGCAGCCAGTTGTACACGGCGCCGTCTCCGAAGAAGGAGGCCAGGAAGGCCAGCATGCCGACGGCAGTCGTAACGAGCAGGGCGTAGATCGGAACGCCGCGCCGGTTCAGCTTGCCGAGAATTTTTGGAGCCATGCCGTCCTTGGCCATGGCGAACAGCACGCGGGTCGAGGCGTACATGCCGGAGTTGCCCGCAGACAGCACGGAGCTGAGGATGACGGCATTCATGACGGAAGCGGCGACGGCAAGTCCCGCCTTGTTAAAGACGATAGTGAAAGGGCTGATACCAATATCGTCGATGCCGCCCCGGAGCAGGTCCGGATTCGTATACGGGATGATCATGCCGATGACGAAGATAGCCAGAATGTAGAAGATCAGAATCCGCCAGAATACCTGCCGGATGGCAAGCGGCACATTCCGTCGCGGATTCTCGCTCTCTCCGGCGGCGACGCCAATCAGCTCGGTGCCCTGGAAGGAGAATCCAGCGGCCATGAAGACGCCCACAAAGGCGAAGAAGCCGCCGTGGAAGGAGCTGCCGCCGAGCATGAAGTTATCGAAGCCGGTCGGCTTGCCGCCGAGAATGCCGAAGATCATAAGTAAGCCCGCGGCAAGAAAGACGATAACGGTGATGATCTTGATAATGGCGAACCAGTACTCCGATTCGCCGTATCCGCGGGATGACAGGGCGTTAAGCCCGAACATCAGTATAAGGAAGAGCAGGCTCCACAGCATGGAGGAACTCTCCGGGAACCAGTATTTGATGATGACCGTGGCGGCCGACAGCTCGGCTGCGATCGTAACGGCCCAGTTGTACCAGAAATTCCAGCCGATCGCGAAGCCGAACGCGGGGCTGACGAAACGGGTGCCGTAAGTGCTGAACGAGCCTGATACCGGCAAATAGGTAGCCAGCTCGCCCAGGCTGGTCATCAGGAAGTAGACCATGAGTCCGACAGCGGCATAGGCCAGCAGCGCGCCTCCCGGACCGGAGGAAGCGACCGCGCCTCCGCTGGCGAGAAAGAGCCCCGTTCCGATGGAGCCGCCAAGGGCGATCATCGTCATATGGCGGGCCTTGAAAGCTTTACGCAGGCCGGGTTCCCGGGGCGGAGCCGCTGGACGCGGACCGCCGGGAATTGGTTTGGCTTGATGCTGCATAAGGGTAACACTCCTTCATTAAGATAGATTCGGTCATCTCCCCGTGGAAATACCGGCCGAATACGGCAGATGTCCCCATGGCGAGGATTGATGTCTGTTCATGAACGTGAAAGTCATGACCGGGATCAGCAGGCCAGGAGTGCGGGTAACAAGGGGGATTATTAATCTCATTAGCGAGATTTCCAGTCCCTCTTGTGGCTGAGAACGCAAGAAGACCGCAGATGGGCAATCTGCGGTCTTCTAGCGTAACGGATTCCGCATCATACTCTCCAGTGAAGATAGCGCAACACGCCGCGAAGCAAGCTTCGCAGGCGTGACAGTTCCGTCCCTTTCGGGTACGGCCCCAGTCCATGCCGGACAAGAGCGGCGGCATGGACTTCGGCGGCTATGCCTTTCCGCGGCGGTTCGTGGACGGCTCTTTGACGTCTCCCCGCGCGTACTCTTCATATCCGCGACCTCTACCTCATCTTTGGAAGTGATGAGGCTATCTGTTCTTCATTCGTTTATAAACACAACTACGTTAGTATATATAAAGTCAGAACGACAATCAATAACAAATTACGGCATATCCGTGTTAGATTGCACGGGGTGGCCGCTTTAGCTCCGGCGGCGTTCCGCCATCTGCTGCCAGACGGTGCCGGCCGCCTCTTCGCCGGATTCGATCCGCTCCAGCGCCATCCGCGCCTGAAGGCCGACCTCGAATTCGGGGTCGTTCACCGCCGCTTCCAGAGCGTCACGGGCTTCCGCCGTGCCGACCTCATACAGGAAGCGCGCGGCCCGCCAGCGGACAATCTTGCTGCCGTCCTTCAGCGCCTCGGTCATGACCGGCGTCGCGGCGGAATCGCCGATGTCGGAGAGAGTGTCTCCGGCTGTCCGGCGGACCGCCGGCGCGCTGTCCTCCATCGCTTCATAGAGCAGCTGCATCGCTTCAGGTGTCCGGAGGTCGCCGAGATAGACGACGGCGAGACGGCGGATCTGAAGCTTCGGGTCTTTCAGCGCCCGGGATATCTCGGGCAGCAGCTGGGGCGAGGGCGTCAGATCGTCGAGGGCGGCGTAGCGGATGCGCCAGTCGTCGCTGGCGAGGTCCTGCAGCAGCTCCTCCTGCGACCGCTTGCTGCGCTCCTCGACGAATTCGCCCTCGGAGCGGCCGTGCGCAATCGCCTGCCGCACCAGCGAGTCCAGCCGCTCCTGCGGATAAGCGGCTTCCAGCTCCTGCTCGACCTCGCGGGCGATGTCCGTGGGCTCGCCGTAGCGGACGCCGTAATCGGTGAGCTTCCGCTCTTTGATCATGACGGCGCTCGCCACATCGGTCACCGCCTCGGTGAACCGCTGCGACAGCGCGATGCGCTCCTCGTGCGCGCCGGCCTTCACGCGGATCTGCATCGGGATGGCGCGGAACATCTGCACGAATACCTGCGCCTCCCCGTAATGGGCGCCGGCGTTCTCGTCCGTCAGGCTCCAGTCCTGCCCGCCTGCCTCTCCGCCGCCGAAGCGGGACTGGACTTCACGGAGAATGGCGGCCCAGTCCGCGGAGGGCTTCCGCTCCAGCGCGGCAAAATCCGCAGTGTGAAAGACGCCCGCCACTCCAGGGATCGTCAGCATTTCCCGCGCCCATGAGGGAGCGGATCTCAGCGTTTCGGGGGTATAGGTTCTGCGCAGGCCCGCTCCCAGCGTCTCATCGAGATGAAGCTTCATCGTATTCGGGCTTGGCGTAGGTTCAATAAATGTAATCTTCATGCCGGTATGGCCTCCTTGTCGCGTGCGGCGGCTCCCGGCGAAGTCTCCGGTGCCGCCCGCGCCGTATCTTGGGTCTCCTGCGGCCGTGTCCGGCCGGGGAAGGCTGTATCCGCATTTTACCTTAAATTTAATCGAAATTACAAAACAGGGAGAGTACGAGGGCTAATAAGATGGCATGAGGCAGCGAAGTTCGAGCTTCGCTCCAGGAGGAACCGTTCCGCCGGATCTGCTAGAATGAAATCATTCGAACTCAAGGACTGGCCTAAGGAGCGAAGGAGCATGCCGAAAATCCGTTACCGAAACTTGGATAATATCAAGGTGGATAAGACGTTCAAGGAAATACGCAAGTGGCGCGAGGAACGAAGAGGGAAGAAGAAGGATCTATCGTTCGCCGTTCCCGGTGTAACGCCGCGCGTGGCTTATTTGACGGACAACCGTCTGGAGACGACGATCACCTGGATCGGACATTCCACGTTTTTTATCCAATATGCAGGGCTGAATATCATCACGGACCCCGTCTGGGCAGAGCGTCTTGGCTTTGACCGGAGGCTGGTGCCGCCCGGGATGAAGATTGAGGAGGTGCCGCCGGTGGATCTCATCCTAATCTCCCATTCCCACTATGATCATATGCATCTGGCTTCCATCCGCAGGCTGTACCGGGCGGAGACGAAGCTGATCGTGCCTGCCGGATTGAAGGGCAAGATGGTCCGCAAAGGCTTCCGGAACTGTATGGAAATGCAGTGGTGGGAGAGCGTGGGCATCGGCCGGTTGAAACTCTCGTTCGTGCCGGCGCAGCACTGGACGCGGCGCACGCCGTTCGACACGGACATGTCGCATTGGGGCGGTTATATTCTGGAGCCGGCGGATCCCGGAGATCAGACGGAGCGGGGAAGCGAACGGGAACTGCTTCCGCCCCATTTGTATTTTGCGGGGGACAGCGGATATTTTCCGGGCTTCAAGGAGATCGGACGGCGGTTCCAAATCGATGTCGCCCTGATGCCGATCGGCGCGTATGAGCCGGAATGGTTCATGAGCTTACAGCATGTGAACCCGGAGGAAGCGGTGCAGGCGTTTCTCGATGTGGGAGCGGAGATGATGATCCCGATGCATTACGGCTCGTTCCGTCTTGCGGACGATACGGCGCGGGAGGCGCTGGACCGGATGGAGGCGGCACGGGCCTTGCAGGGGATCGCGGAGGAGCGGATCAAAGTGCTGGGGAACGGCGAGACGCTAGTCATGCCTCCAGCGGACGTGAAGCATGAGAAGGGGGACGCGGACTTGTCCGTCTGGTAACGCCGCAGAAGGAGATCAACCGCGTTATCAGCAAATGTTTCCTGTAATCTCCTTCTTTCCGTCTTGATGCGGACTAAATCAGCCCTTTTGCGGCACGTGCGGGCGGTTTTGTGCTATAATATGCCGGAAACCTAAGTGTAAAGGATGGTATGAATACATGATCAGTACAAGCGGCGTGACTCTCCGTTACGGAAAACGCGCACTTTTTGAAGATGTAAATATAAAGTTCACTCCCGGGAACTGCTACGGTCTGATCGGAGCCAACGGCGCCGGCAAATCGACGTTCCTGAAAATTCTGTCCGGCGAAATCGAGGCTAACACCGGCGACGTGCATATTACGCCTGGCGAGCGCATGGCCGTTCTGAAGCAGAACCATTTCGAGTACGACGAGTATCCGGTGCTTGAGACGGTTATCATGGGCCACACTCGCCTGTATGACATTATGAAGGAGAAGGATGCGCTGTACGCCAAGTCCGATTTCTCCGAGGAAGACGGTCTGCGCGCCGGTGAGCTGGAAGGCGAATTCGCCGAGCTGAACGGCTGGGACGCCGAGCCGGATGCCGCAGCGCTGCTGATCGGTCTTGGCATTCCGCGCGAGCTGCATGACAAGAAGATGGCGGAGCTCAGCGGCAACGAGAAGGTTCGCGTCCTGCTGGCCCAGGCGCTGTTCGGCCGCCCGAACAACCTGCTGCTTGACGAACCTACCAACCACTTGGACCTCGAATCGATCCAGTGGCTGGAGAACTTCCTGATGGACTACGAAGGCACCGTTATCGTCGTATCCCATGACCGTCACTTCCTGAACAAGGTGTGTACGCATATTGCGGACATCGATTTTGGCAAAATCCAGATGTACGTCGGCAACTACGATTTCTGGTACGAATCCAGCCAGCTCGCGCTTCAGCTGCAGCGGGAATCGAACAAGAAGAAGGAAGAGAAGATCAAAGAGCTGCAGGCGTTCATTCAGCGCTTCTCCGCGAACGCTTCGAAATCGAAGCAGGCGACTTCCCGCAAGAAGCAGCTGGATAAGATTACGCTTGATGACATCCGTCCGTCGAACCGCAAATACCCGTTCCTCAACTTCAAACCGGAGCGTGAAGCGGGCAAGCAGCTGCTTACCGTCACCGGCCTGACGAAATCGATCGAAGGCGAGAAGGTGCTGGACGAAGTGGGCTTTGTCGTGAACAAGGGTGACAAGATCGCGCTCGTCGGACCGAACGGGCTGCCCAAATCGACGCTGTTCGATATCATCATGGGCGAGTCTGAAGCCGATTCCGGCGAATACAGCTGGGGCGTAACGACCAGCCAGGCTTATTTCCCGAAAGACAACTCGAAGTTCTTCGACGGTGTGGATCTGAATCTGGTGGAGTGGCTGCGCCAGTACTCGAAGGATCAGGACGAGACCTTCCTGCGCGGCTTCCTGGGCCGCATGCTGTTCTCCGGCGAAGAAGCGCTGAAGAAAGCAAGCGTGTTGTCCGGGGGCGAGAAGGTGCGCTGCATGCTGGCCAAAATGATGCTGAACGGCGCGAACGTGCTCATATTCGACGAGCCTACGAACCACTTGGACCTCGAGTCCATTACCGCGCTGAACAACGGACTGATCGATTTCGACGGCACGATCCTGTTCACATCGCATGACCATCAGTTCATCCAGACGATTGCGAACCGGATTATCGAGATTACGCCGAACGGCATTATCGACCGCTCCATGAGCTATGACGAATATCTGGAGAGTGACGAAATCAAGGAGCTCCGCCAGCGGATGTATCCGGTTGAAGTGTAAGGACTAACAGGGATGTACAAGTTAAACGCCCGGGCCCGTCCGGGCGCCACGACCTAACGAAAGCCGGCCTTTGAATGGCCGGCTTTTTGGCATGCCTCTCAAATTCTCCGCCATGACGCGGGCCTGCCTCTGTTCGTGAAGATATAAAGAGGACCTTGGTGAATTGTCATAGAATACCAGGAGTTTAAATAGTACAATAAGGGGATAATCGTGCTTTCAAGGAGAGTTGTGGATGTGACAAAGCCAAACGCGTTTATCGGATCTTCACGGGAGGCTGTGGATCTAGCAAGTGCAATTCATTCCCTCATCAGTTATCATGCTCAAGTGACCCCTTGGTATGCTGGCGCTTTCGAGGTTAATCAATATACAATGGAGTCCTTGGAATTACAGCTTGACCAGAATGATTTTGGAATATTTGTCTTTGCTCCAGATGACGTGGCGCTTCATCGGGGAAAATACGTTTTCATTACCCGCGATAATACGCTTTTTGAAATGGGGCTTTTCTGGGGAAGGTTGCGGCGCAAACGAGTTTTTGCGATCATCCCGAATGAAGTGAAGGAGAGAGACGACCTTATTAAGGATGAGACAGTAAGGGAATACCATCTCCTTTCCGATCTTCAAGGCTTAACCTTGCTAAAATATGAACGGCGTAGCGACGGTAGGGATGAAGCAGCCGTATCCGTAGCTTGTCGACAAATTATTAAAGTCATTCAAGCGGAAGGACGTTATCTGGATCCCCGGAATAAATTGAGGGAAATGGAATTAGAAATTCAACGCAAGCGTCGGGTACTGCACTTTTTTATGTCTTACGTTAAAAACGTGTCCATGGTGGATGGAAAAGAACGCTATGATTCATTAAGTGATGCTATTAAAATGTCTATCATTGCTCCCCATGAGTTCATTGTAACGGGTGTTGCCATCTGGAAGGTACAGGGTACTGATGGAATCGAGCAAGTTGGTGGACATGTCGGAAAAGGAAGGTTCTTCACTTTCCAAGAAAACCATATAAGGATGGAGTTAAAACAGCAGCCGATCTTCGTTCTGGATGCTTATTTAAGCGGGAAATGGATATTCTTTAATCGTGAAGAATTTGAAATTGTTGTAATCTTATGCTACCCTTTAGATAAAGATCATGTTCTCTCCGTTCATTTTTCAGGTGATTATGCCTTGGAGGGAGATCGGCTTAACGAGATCGTCAATAACAATAGTGAGCTCTTTCGTTACTTAATTCAAATTGTTGGAGGGGAATCTAAATGAAGCGAGACAATAGTCAACGTAAGCAAAGATTCACTCCGAGCTATAAGGCCCCAAAGCGTCTATCTCATTCGGTAATTCTGACTCGTGAAGGTCAAATGGTAGTTCGTATTGATGCACGCAAGAAGAAAATATCTCCTTGGATTACGAGAAGACCTTTCCTTAGCTCACGCTACGTCGATCATTACGTGAGTCCCCCTGTAGGCACGCGATTCCTTGCTCCATCCATTGACGGCGGAGATAAAGAGTTCGTTAAAGTGCTAAGCGGAGAGGTCGATCGAAGTGAACCTTTCTACATGTAAACTGAGACAATTACAAACACCTCCAAGAGGATCATCCCTATTGAAAAATGGGGGGTACCTTGGAGGTGTTTTTGCGTTGGCAGCAAAACGAGCTACCCATTATTAATCAAAGATACAAGCCGCTGCAGGGACAGGTGAAGCGGCGGGCAGCGCGTACGGCCGGGGAATCAAAGTCGGCTCAGGACCCGCCGGTGCGCCGGCGCTGGTTGTTCGGCTTCTTGTTGTTCTGGGTCTTGAAGGTTTTGGCGGCTCCGCCGTTGAAGGCTCCCGGCTTGGAGCCGTTCTGCTGCTTCTTCTGTTCGAGCTTGGCCCGGATGGCGTCGGCCAGATTGACTTTGGGTTTATCACTGCTTTCGGTCATATCGATCCTCCTTGAAGCTTGTCATGAGCTTATTTTATAGCTTTTTGAAAACGCCGACAAGAAGCAAGTACTCAGGTCCCTGCACCAACCAATTGCCTAATCCCCGTTTCTCGGATAATGGGACAGGCAAGACCTAAATGTTGACAGCGCTTATAATAAAAAGGAGGAATCAAGACCATAGACCTGCCATTTTACCATGAATTGGCATATCGATTTGTGAGATTTGGTGCATGTTCCCATTTTCCCGGGGGCCTATAATGAGGGCAGAAAACAATAACGGCGGCGCCACCCTTGTTGATTTTCACATCATAGCTTACCGGGGGAACGGTATGAACAAACGATCGAAGCAGCTTTTTGCCGCGTTGTTTTTTTCGGCTGCCCTGTTTACGGCAGCATCACCGGTCGGGACCGGGTCTGCCCAGGCGGCCTCAGCTTCCGCATCTTCCTTAACTGGCGTTATTGAATCATCGGTCCGGCTCCGCAGCGAGCCTTCTGTCAGCAGAGGCACGGTTCTCGGCTACTTAAGAAAAGGCGATACCGTGGCCATTCTGGAGAAGAGCAACTCTTATTTCTACAAAGTCCGCACCGCGGACGGCGACATCGGTTATGTCAGCACTCAGGATCAATATATTTCGGTATCCCAGACCTCGCCAGCGGCTCCCGCGCCCTCGCAGGAACTGCCGGCTTCGTCAGCAACGATTGAGACGGTTATAGCGAGAGGCATGAGCTATCTCGGAACGCCGTATGAGTTCGGCTCCAGCCGCAGCAACACCTCGACCTTTGACTGCTCGGATTTTGTCCGGCAGGCTTATCTGGAGGGCGCGAACATCAAGCTGCCGGCGGACTCCAGACAGCAGGGAGCATGGATTCGCTCGAACAGCACGGCCGTAACCGATATTTCGAAGCTCAAGCGGGGAGACCTGATGTTCTTTATGAGCTACCGGGGAAGCTCCGCCTCGGCTTACGCCGGGATCGACAAATCCGCGCAGACGATTACCCATGTGGCGATTTATCTGGGCGATGGCCAGATTCTGCATACGTACTCAGCCTCTTCCGGAGGCGTTCGGGTCGATCAATTAAGCGCTTCTTGGATGAACCGGTTTATGTTCGGAGGATCGGTCATCCGCTGATCATAGAGCTTTTAGTAACAGAGGAAGCGACTGCAGTACGGTTTGTGACGGGTGCATTTTGCGGGAAAAAGGGGATGTCCGCTGCCGCTTGAGGCAGGATGGATATCCCCTTTTTCTATTTCCGGGCAAGCGATCGGCAGCAACAAGGAAGCCGACGATGACCTTCGGGTATGACGGCTGCTCCGGCTGTTTTTGAAACCGCTTCCGCTATTTGCATATTAGGCTATGGCATCAGGACATCGGTGGGGCTCGGGACCATTACCCAGGCCAGGCCCAGCCAGGTGTACACCTCTCTCCATTCGTTGCCGTAAGCGTCTGTGGCGACTTCTCCAGTCGTATCGACTGTCTGTGGAGCGAGTACGCCGGCCTTCAGCATGGTGGAGCCATTGGTGAAATAGAACGGAGTGTTGCCGGTCAGGACGAGCACCGGCGTAGCGGGAACGACATCGGCTGGTGTAATAACCGGCTCCGAATAGGTGCTGGTTGTGACCGTCTCGGGGGCTGCAGTTGCGGTTCCCGGAACATCGGCGGCGGAAGCGGTAGCTCCGATCGAAGCGGCGAGACCGATGGCGGTGGCAATGCTGACGATTCTTTTCAATTGCAATTCCTCCTTGAATTTGGTGTGCACGACCGATTGGGTTGATGTGCCGGTAATTCAGTATCCTAGTAAACCCAAATGAAGCCCATGAACCAGGAGGTTATTTTTTTCAATCGACAGGCATTCGGGCGCGGTTTGGCGAAATGAAGTATAGACGGCGCGAGCAGCTGCCACAGATAGTTCACAACGGCAGGGAAAGGATAGAGGCGTAAATGGAATCGAAAGCAGTGCGAAACAAAAGGGGCGGTGTGCTGCTGCGGCTTCTTATCGGCATCGTGGTGCTGCTGCTCCTGGCGGGCGCTTGGCTGGTATGGTATGTGGCACCGCAGAAGAAGCTCGACCTGGCATATACCCCGGTAGATTTTGGACCGAAGCTGCTGCAAATGGTGAAAAACCACAGTCCGGTTCTGACGCTGAGCGAAGATGAATTGAACCAGCTGTGCAAGAAGGGGCTGAACGACCATATTGCCGAGCATCCGTCCACTTTCGTCCGGATAACCGGAGCGGAATTTGCCCAGAACGGGAACCGGCTGACGATGGATATTACCGGGAAGGCGGGTCCGCTTCCCTTCGGAGCGACCTTCGGCATGCTGATGGAAGTATCTCCCGAAGGCGGAGGCATGCTGACACTGCATCATGAATATACCGAGATCAGAGGGCGGAAGGTGCCGGATGGATTTCTGTCCCTGTCCGAGATCCGTGTTCCGCTGAGGGAGCATATGCCGCTCATGGTGGAAGTGAAGAGCATGACGCTTCTGGACAGCGGCATCCGCATTTCCTTTAACGTGGATTGGAACAATCTGCTGAATCTGCTGCGTAAATTGACATAAGCCCGGAACCTCGCTGCTTAAGTGGATTGTCCGGGCATGCTTCATGCTTTTTTAGGCGGGCATAGGCCCAATCTTCCCAACTACCGCATACACTTACATTGACAATGAGGGGATGACGAAGAGAGTTAGCACTCTTTACTCTCATTAGCCGCCTTGTTCGGCCCCCAAAAACAGAGCTTGCGGCGGATTGGAGAAGGGGCTTGACAGCCCGAATGCGTGCTGTTTCGGCCAGTAAATCAAGGGGTAACTAGACAATATTAAGGCAGGCACAGACGCCAGACAAATTGAACCGGAGGGAGTTTGCCATATATGATTATCAGCCTTAGCGTCGCACTTATTGCTATCGCATTTGCCATTCTTGTTATTTTTCTGATCAAAACTTTGAATGCCGCCAAGGGATCTCTTGAGAAGGTAAGCCAGACGCTTCAGGAGGTCCAGAAGACGGTTGACGAATTGACCTATGAGGTGAAGACGACGGTCCGGCATGCCAATGATATAACGGCTGATGTTCAGGGCAAGATCGAGAAGATTGATCCGATTATGGATTCGGTCAAGAACCTGGGAGAGGTGCTCGCCGAGCTTACCCTGACCTTCAAGCAGGTATCGGTTACAGGTATCGAGAAATTCCGCAAGACCCGCGAGCTGAAGGAGAAGGCGGAGTCCGTGTCCATTGACTCAACGAAACCAAGCCCGGCGGAGGAGCGCACGGTTAATTCCTATAACGCGGTCTACGGCAGCGGCAATAAAGGGAAGACGGCGGCTGTTCTGAAAGGTGTGGACGTGGCTGCGGTGCTGTGGCAGAAGTTTCGCACGAACAGGCCGGCCGGCAAATAGACAGGGGCTTCAAGCAGGCGGCGGTCATGCGCGTATAAAATTCAGAAGGAGGAGATTGTCATGAAAGTACTTCTCGTATTGTTGGTGCTCTTCTCTCCTTTTGCCGCGCAGAGCGCGCCTGCCCAAAGCGCCCTGTCCAGTCCGGCGGACCACGGTCTTAAGCCGGTTTCCGTATCGGCTGCAAGGACTGTGGAGGACACATATATCCGCACATTCGATTCTCTGGCAGATGTTCCCCTGTATGCGACCGCGAATGAGCTGATCGAGCTGAAAGGCCAGCCGCTCGCGATCGTACCGGACCCTTGGGAGGATTCCCTTGAATTCCGTTATGCGGATATGTCGGCCGGAATCGCCGCAGGCATGGTATCGTATATACATGTCAGTCCGGAGCAGGTTTCGGCTTACGGCCTGAAGCTGAACGGAAGGGAGATCGACCCGCTGCGCGATACGCTGAAGAATACGCTTGGTTCGCCGGATTTCGCCGCCGAGGACGGGGATGTCTATATGAGGGGCCATACGGCGCTTAAAGTGTATGTAGACCGGCAGACCGGTGAATGGCGGGGAATCGACTTGTTCGACGATTATTCGGACTGAGTGATTGGCTGTTTCAGCGGCTGCGGTAAAGGGTTAATAACAGGATGATTGTCTCATTGCCGCCCTTGTCCCCATGAAAATGGTAAAGGAGAGTGGAATCATGGATTCTATCGGAGCCCAGGCATATGCCAAAATCCTGGAAAATGGCGTACAGGCGATTGAAGAAGTGAAACGACTGCAGGACAGCGGATTTACGAGGGAAGACATCTACGTTATTAGTCATGATCAGAACCGGGAAGACCGCATCGCGGAGGCCGCCGGCGCGGGTGAGGTCGGCATGAACGAGGAAGGACTGTTCGGCACGCTCGCCAATATGTTCCGTTCACGAGGAGACGAGCTTCGCTCCAAAATCTCTTCTCTTGGATTCAGTGAAGCGGAGGCCGATTTCTATGAGAAAGAGCTTGATTTGGGCAAGGTGCTCGTCATCGCCAAGAAAAGGCCGTCATGAACTAGCAGAATATGTTCCGGAAAGGTTCATAGTCCAATAACGTAACCTCCAGAACCACGTGTCAGTGGGGCTGGAGGTTACTTTGTTGGAATTGTATTACTTACCAGGCTGCTCCCGGTGCAGGAAGGAATAGCTCAAGTCAGGCAGATGTTTCGAATAGCGGACTTCTGGCGGATTGTCGTATCATGGGATAAGCGGTTTTTTTGTAAAATTAGTCGAAATATGAATTCAGGCGAGGTGGAGGCATGAAGATTCTTGTCGTTGACGATAACCCTACCAATATTATTATCATCCGCGAAATTCTGAAGAAAGAGGATTACCGGAACGTAATTACGGCGTCATCCGCCATTGAAATGCTGGAACTGCTCGGGGTCGGCCGTAACAACAGCGAGCTCAGACCGAAGCATCCGGATGTCGATCTGATTCTCCTGGATATGATGATGCCTGAGATGGACGGAATTGAAGCCTGCCGGATCATTCAGCGGTATGAGAAGCTGAAGGACATTCCGATCATTATGGTAACCGCCGTCGGCGATTCGAAGAAGCTGGCCGAAGCCCTTGACGTGGGCGCGGTTGACTATGTTACCAAGCCGATCAACAAAGTGGAGCTGATGGCGAGAATCCGTCTGGCGCTCCGGTTGAAGGCCGAGAAGGATTGGCACAAGGAACGGGACCAGCGCATCCAATACGAGCTTAAGCTGGCGGCGCTCGTTCAGAATGCGGTGCTCAGCCTGCCCCTGGAGGAAGAACTGTTCGAGGTCCATGCCATCTACCAGCCTTCATTCGAGCTGGCCGGCGATCTGTACGCCTGGTATGCGCTCGGGGATGGACGATACGGTGTCATTTTGCTGGACATGATGGGACACGGCATTTCCTCTTCTCTGTTCTGCATGTTCATCGCATCGGTGCTGAAGGATACGGTAACTACCTACGTGGAGCCCGAAAAGGTGATACAGGAGCTTAACCGAAGGTTCAATCAGCTCTATATCGAGAAACAGCTGATTCAGTATTATTTTACGGCGATTTATATGGTGATCGATACGAAGCTGCAGCGCATCGACTATGTCAATGCCGGTCATCCGCCCGCACTGCTCTTTGACGGAGCCTCCGCAAGTCCGGTGCTGCTGGAGAGCAACTGCCATCCGGTCGGCCTGTTCGACCGCATCGAGGCCGCGCCTCAAAGCCTGACCTACGAGGATGACGGGCATCTTGTCATGTATACTGACGGCCTGCTCGAAATGGTCGGCGGAGACCAGTCCGAGCAGCTGGATTTTCTCATCAATCAGATGGACGATGGCCATGAATGGCGGGAGGAGCGGATGAGATCCGTGTTCTTCAATGAGCAGGCGCCCGGAGAACGCGATGATGATAAATGTCTCGTGTGGATTTCACTCAAGAAGGGGAAGCGATAGTGCATGAAGATTAAGGCGAAGCTGCTGATCGGCTTTCTGACGCTGCTGCTAATTGCGCTGAGCCTGACGCTGATCGGATATGACCGACTTAACCGGATGAACAGTCAAATGGAGGGGATCTACCAGGACCGCTATCAGAAGATTCTCGCATCTTCCGGGATGCGGGGAGAAGTGAATGGCATGGCCCGAATTTTGACCAATATTTTGCTGAATCCCGATTCCAATCTGGCGATTCAGAGTAATGAGATCAAGCAGAGCAAGATCCGCGCCGATCAATTCGCCGCTCAGATGAAGGCTCTTAAGCAGACTGTTGAAGAAGAGCAAATGTTCACGGTGATCGAGGAGGCGTCGGCGGCCTATTACTCCTATCAGGACCGGGTGCTGAGCCTGCTTGAGGACGGGAATCTGGCGACGGCCAATGCCCTCCGCCAGCAGACGGGCATCTCGATCCAGAATGAAGTGATATCCAGCCTGAACAATCTGGCCGAGTTCGAGAATTTGAAAATTAAAGAAGAAATAAACACGGCCAAGAGCGCCTATCAGCAGTCGGTCCAGATTGTCATCGCCGTTATGGTGGCGGGGCTTCTGCTCGGGCTTGGCATAATTCTGTGGGTGCTTCCGAGCATCAGCAAAGGGCTTAATACCGTGTCCCGGATGGTGGCCAGTCTGGGAGACGGCAGAATGGGCGATTTGCGAAGCATCAATTACGCCTCGAACGACGAATTCGGTGGCGTCGTCCGCGCATTTCAGATTATGGCGGGCGATCTAAAGGAGAAGCAGGACCGTGAAGCGGCTTACATCAAGGAGCAGCAGGAGCATGCCTGGCTGAACGCCAACGTTGCGCGCACCACGGAGCTTCTGCGCGGCGTCAATTCTCTGGATGCGGTATCCCAGACCTTCATCAGCGAGTTCACGCCTGTGGTCGGCGCGCAGTTCGGCGCCGTCTATCTGCGGGAGAAGAACAATCCGAACCGCTTTGAGATCAAGGGCGCATATGCTTTTGACGAGAGCAAGCCGAAGAGCGGGTTCGAGCTCGGCAGCGGACTTGTGGGCCAATGCGCGCTGGACAAGAAGCCGATCCTGCTGCAGGAGACGCCCGATACGTATTTCAACGTCGCCTCGGGCTATGGCTCCGGCCGCCCCGGGTACATCGCCTTGTATCCGCTCCTGTTCGAGGATGAAGTGCTCGGGGTAATCGAATTCGCCTCGTTCAAGCCCTACCCGGAACTCCATTATGAGTTAATGGAACAGCTGGCTCTCAATATGGCAACTATTGTCAACAATATTACCCGCCGGCTGGCCGTGGAAGAACTCCTCCGGGAGTCGCAGGCGCTCACGGAAGAGCTGCAGTGCCAGTCCGAGGAGCTTCAGACCCAGCAGGAAGAGCTGCGCCGCTCCAACGAGAATCTGGAGGAGCAGACAGATGCCCTGAAACGCTCCGAGGAGCTGCTGCAGCGCCAACAGGAGGAGCTCGAGCACTACAACAACGAGCTGGTGGACAAGACCCGCTCCCTGGAGGAGCAGATTCAACTCGTCGAGGAGAAGAAGGACGAAATCGAGGAGGCGCGGCGCCAGCTTGAGAAGCAGGCCGCGCAGCTTACAGCTACAAGCAAATACAAATCCGAGTTTATGGCGAATATGTCGCATGAGCTGCGTACTCCGCTGAACAGCCTGCTTATTCTGTCCCAACTGCTGGCCGAGAACAAGAATGGCAATCTGACAGAGAAGCAGGTGGAGTTCGCCCAGACCATCTATACCTCCGGTGCCGATCTGCTGAAGATGATCGACGAAATTCTGGATCTGTCCAAGGCCGATGCCGGCAAGATGGAGCTGAACCGCGAGAAGGTGGCGCTCACGGAGCTGAAAACGTTCGTGAAGCATAATTTTGCGCCGCTGGCCCAGAAGAAAGGCATCGCGCTGCGCCTGTCCTTCCTTGAGCCGCTGCCGGATACGATCGTGACCGACGGCTACCGGCTGAAGCAGGTGCTCCGCAATCTGCTGAGCAATGCCTTCAAATTCACAAGCAAGGGCTATGTGGAATTCTCGGTCAGCCGGGCCGAGGAGAAGCAGCTGCCGGTTTATTTGCCGCTTGACCGCGATTATTTGGCTATCGCGGTCAAAGACAGCGGCATCGGCATACCGGAAGACAAGCAGGACCTCGTGTTCGAGGCCTTCCGGCAGGCCGACGGCACGACGAGCCGCAAATACGGCGGCACGGGCCTGGGCCTGTCCATCAGCAGGGAACTCTCCCGGCTGATGGGCGGCGGCATTGTGCTGGAATCGGAGGAGGGTGCGGGGAGCGTGTTCACGCTCTTCCTGCCGGCCTCCGCCGATTACAGCCTGCTGCCGGGTGAGACAGCAGCAGGAGAGGCAGAGGCAGCCTCGGGAAGCGAGCTCCCCGAGGCGCTGCCGGCACCGGCGGAAGCCATGACTCTGCCCGCTCCGGAAGCTGAAGCGCCGTTCGCGGACGACCGCGATCATCTGGAGCCGAGCGACAAGGTGCTGCTCATCATCGAGGATGACCGGAAGTTCGCGGACATCCTGCTTGATATGGCGCACAGCCGGGGCTTCAAGACGCTGGTTGCGCTGCGTGGGGATACCGGTCTCTCGATGGCCAAAGCCTATCTGCCGGATGCCATCATTCTGGACATCCAGCTGCCCGTTATGGACGGCTGGGCGATTCTCCGGGAGCTCAAGGAGAAGGCAAATACCCGTCATATTCCGGTTCACGTCATATCGATTAATGATGAAGTGAAGCAGGGCCTGATGATGGGGGCATTCGCCTATCTGAGGAAGCCTTCCGGGAAGGAAGCGCTGGAGCGAGCTTTTACCCGGATTGAAGCTTATACGGAAAGCACGCTGAAGCATCTTCTGATCGTCGAGGACGACGATATCCAGCGGCGGTCCATCGTGGAATTGATCGGCTATGATGATGTGGCGATAACAGCCGTCTCCACGGGAGGCGAGGCTCTGAATGAGCTTCGCAAGCGCAAATACGACTGTATGGTGCTCGATTTGATGCTTGGGGATATGGACGGCTTCGAGCTGCTTGATCATATCAGGGACGATGAGGAACTTAATGATCTGCCGATTATCATATACACTGGCAAGGATCTGGACATCAAGGAGGAGACCAGACTCCGCAAATATGCGGAATCGATCATCATCAAGGATGTCCGGTCGCCGGAACGCCTGCTGGACGAAACGACGCTGTTCCTCCACCGGGTGGAAGCGAACCTGCCGGAGGACAAGCGCAAAATACTGCGGAAGCTTCACAATAAGGAAGAGTTGTTCGTAGGGAAGAAGATTATGCTCGTCGATGATGATATCCGCAACGTCTTCGCGCTCTCCAGTGTGCTGGAAGGGTATCAGATGGAGGTCAGATTCGCCGAGAACGGCAGGGAAGCGCTGGAAACGCTGAAGGAGAATCCGGACATCGATCTCGTGCTCATGGATATGATGATGCCGGAGATGGACGGATACGAAGCGATGCGGAAAATTCGCGAAATGCCGCAGTTCGCCAAGCTTCCGGTCATCGCCCTTACGGCCAAGGCCATGAAGGAAGACCGGTTCAAATGTATTGAGGCCGGGGCCTCGGACTACATGAAGAAGCCGATCGATACCGACCAGCTTCTTTCGTTAATGAGGGTCTGGTTGTATTCGTAGCGGGGAAAACGGGGTAATAGTCATAAAGACAGAATTTATCGCCGCAGGTCAGTAAGCGGCGTACGCAAGGGAGCCGCGATTGCCATGACGCTGTCAGAGGAAGGGAAGTATGACTTATCCCTTGCCGGATCAAGCAAAAACGAACTGGAGGACATCGAAGTAGAGCTGCTGCTCACTGGAATTCACCGCCTGTATGGATATGATTTCCGGAATTACGCGCTTCCTTCCCTGAAGAGGCGCATCTGGCACCATGTTCATGCAGAGAACCTGCCGAGCATCTCCGCCCTGCAGGAGCGGGTTCTGTACGACAGGTCCTGCTTCGAACGGCTGATCTACAACCTGTCCATTCCGGTAACGGAAATGTTCCGGGACCCGAGCCTGTTCCTGACATTCCGGCAGAAGGTGGTCCCGCTGCTGCGGACCTATCCTTACATCAGGATCTGGCATGCCGGCTGCTCTACGGGCGAAGAAGTCTACTCTATGGCGATTCTGCTTCATGAGGAGGGTCTCTACGATAAGGCCCGAATCTATGCCACGGATATGAACAACCGTTCACTGCAGCAGGCCAAAGAAGGGGTATACGAAATCAGCAAGATGAAGACGTACACCAAAAATTATTTGGAGGCAGGCGGCAAGCATGCCTTTTCGGAATATTATACGGCCAAATATAACTCGGTTATCTTCCAGCCGTTCCTTCGCAAGAATATGATTTTTGCGGAGCATAACCTGGCAACCGATACTTCGTTCAACGAATTTAATGTCATATTTTGCCGAAACGTGATGATTTATTTTAATGATGAGCTCCGGGATCATGTTCACGGCTTGTTCTGCGAGAGTCTCAGCCGGTTCGGAGTGCTTGTTCTCGGGGCGAAGGAGTCCATCCATTTTACCAGGTACAGCGATAACTACGAGCCCCTGGACAGAGTGGAGAAAATCTATCGTAAAGTCAAATGAGGTTTAGGAGGGGCTTATGGGGGTTCAAGAACCGATTCACATTCTGCTGGTAGACGACCGACCGGAAAACTTGCTGGCGCTTGAGGCGGTGCTTGAAAGCCCGCAATATAAGCTGGTTAAGGCCAACTCCGGCGAAGAGGCGTTGAAATGTCTGCTGAGGCATGACTTTGCCGTCATCGTGCTTGATGTGCAGATGCCGGGAATGGACGGGATTGAAACCGCCAAACTGATTAAAGCGAGGGACAAGACGAAGGATATCCCGATCATTTTCATCTCGGCCACAAGCAAGGAAGCGGAGCATTTATTCGCCGGCTACTCCGCCGGGGCAATTGATTATATGGTCAAGCCGTTCATCCCGCAAATTCTCAAATCGAAGATTGCAGGCTTCGTGGACATGTTCCTGACGACGAAGAAGCACCAGACGCAATCCATGCTGCTGCAGCAGAAGACGCAGGAGCTGGAGCGGATCAACAAGGAATTGGTCAAGGCGAAGGAGGCGGCCGAAAGCGCGGCGAAGGCGAAGACGGAATTCCTGGCCATGATGAGCCATGAAATCCGCACGCCGATGAACGGCGTTGTCGGCATGATCGACCTGCTGATGGAGACGCCGCTGTCGGGGGAACAGAAGGAATATACGGAGATAATCCGCAAGAGCGCCGATACGCTCGTTACGGTCATCAATGATATTCTGGATTTCACCAAGATGGAATCCGGCAAGATGGAAATGGAGTACGGACTGTTCGAACTGAGAAGCTGTGTCCAGGAGGTCTTCAGCCTGTTCTCGGCGGAGGCCGGCAAGAAGAATCTGGAGCTTGCATATTTCATTGACCAGAGTCTGCCGGCTCTGATCTATGGGGACATGGCGCGCCTGCGCCAGGTGCTTCTCAATCTGGTGTCCAACGCGGTGAAGTTCACCCATCAGGGCGGTGTCTATCTGGTCGTCTCAAGCAAGGAGCGAAAGGATAACGGACTGGTGCTCGAGTTCACGGTCAAGGATACCGGGATCGGTATTTCACCGGAGAAGCGCGACCGTCTGTTCCAGCCGTTCTCCCAGCTGGATTCCTCGATGACCCGGAAGTATGGCGGCACGGGGCTGGGACTTGCCATCTGCAAGTCGCTGGTTCAAATGATGGGCGGGGATATCCGGGTAGAATCCACGGAAGACAAGGGCGCCGTATTCGTCTTCACGATCAATGCCGAATTGCCCGAGAACGATCCGGATGGAGGCGGCCATCCCGAGAAGGAGAAGGTCTTCCCGTTCCGCAAGGAACACAGACGGCGCGTGCTGGTCGTCGACGATCATCCCATCAATCAGAAGCTGATGGTCAATATGCTGGGCAAACTGGGCTTCACGGCCGAAGTGGCAGAGGATGGCAGCCAGGCCGCAAGTCTGGCTTTGTCTCGTCCATATGATATGATATTCATGGATCTACATATGCCGGTCATGGACGGTCTGGAAGCAGCCCGTAAAATACGAAGCTCCATGAAGCGCGATTCCGGTTCTCCCGTCATTATCGCTATGACAGCCAATGTTATGGACGGAATTCAGGCGCGGTGCCTGGCCGCAGGGATGGACAATTATATCAGCAAGCCGCTGAAGCTGGGCAGCATCCAGAAGATGCTGTCGCGCTATTTCGGCGAAGAGGGATTAATTCAGGAACGGAATTCAGAGGTGAACCCTGCCTAATAGTGGAAGCATATGTATTTCCAGAGCTTAAATCCCTATTTTTTTTGTTTCAAGGACATGGCTTTAGGGTTATTGGTAAAGAAAACACTTAATCAGGAGAGATTGTCTATGAATACACATAAGAGTGACAAGTTTCAGACAACGATCACAACCGAGAGCAATGTATGTACAGTCTACTTAACCGGCGAGCTGGATCTGTCCGTAGCCCCGGAATTCAGACTTGTATTGGAACCGCTGGTTGGAGACACTTCGCTTGATCTGGTCATTAACATGAAGCAACTGAAATATATCGACAGCACAGGAATCGGAATTCTTCTATCGATCCTCAAAGCTAGACACGGCATGGATGTCAAATTCACCGTGGAGGAAGTTCCGCCGCAAATACAGAAGCTGTTTGACATGACTGGAATTGCGAAGTTCTTCACCTCCCAAGAGAACTCCCACTAGAAAGGATCGAACAAAGAATGAGTGACGATGTGCAAAAAGTGATGCTCCAACTGCCGGCTAGCGCGGATTATGTCGATATTGTAAGGCTGAACTTGTATGGAATCGCCTCGAAGATGGGCTTTTCTTATGAGGATATTGAAGATATGAAGGTAGCCGTCTCCGAAGCTTGTAACAACTCCGTACTGTACGCCTACGGGCAGCAAGACGGAATTGTCGATGTCATCTTTGAAGTAAGCGCGGACGCTCTGTCCATTACGGTCAAAGACGAGGGGGAGAGCTTTGACAAGGCTGATGCGTCCGCCGAACGAATTACCCTGCATGACAAAGAGCTTGGCGATGTTCAAGTTGGCGGCCTTGGTTTCTATCTGATGCAGGCGCTGATGGATGAAGTGAATGTCGTAAGCGAATTTGGAAAGGGGACGACTGTGACCCTGACCAAGAAGCTCTATCTCAGCGAGGAGAGAGTATGAATGAAAGAGTGACTCCCCCAGAGTCCATGGACGAATCCGTCTCTCTCATTTGGGAATACCAGCAAACGAAAGACAACGATATTGCAACTGTACTCATTCACAAATACGAGCCGATGGTCAAGATGGCCGCCGGTAAAATCGCCCGCAACCGCCCCGATTTGTACGAGGATCTGTATCAGGTCGGACAAATGGCGCTGATCCGTCTGCTTCAGCAGTATGACATCAGCCTGGGTATCCCTTTTGAACCTTATGCCATGAAGAGCATGATTGGGCATATGAAGAATTTCCTCCGCGATAAATCCTGGTACATACAGGTTCCCAGACGTATTAAGGAAAAAGGCGCTTTGGTTCAGCAGGCTATCGACGAACTGACAGTCAGATTGGAACGCTCTCCGGATGTGTCCGAGATCGCCAGCTATCTGGATCTGTCGGTGGAAGAAACGGTCGAGGTGCTGGCAGGCCGGGAATGCTACCATTATGTATCGCTGGATTCACCGCTCTCTCAGGAGGAGACGGGAGCTACGCTTGGCGAGCTGATCAGCTCGGATGCGAACGACTATGACACCGTTGAACGTCGGATGGATCTTCAGCAGGCGCTTGGCCAACTGAAGGAACAGGAGCAGAAGGTACTGCTGCTGGCCTTTCAGGAAGGGCAGTCGCAGCGGGCCATTGCCCAGAAGCTTGGCGTGTCGCAGATGAGCGTATCGCGTATTCAGAAACGCGCAACCGAGAAATTAAAGCAGATCATGTCCAATTCATCGTATTGAATGGGACAAGAAGTGTGTTTCCATATAGAAGGGCCGGCTGCCTCTCATGAGGCGGCCGGCCCTTCCTTTCAGTAAGGGTGCAAGAGAGCCGTTAACGGCTGGAGGCGGGAGACGGCCCGGCGCCAGGGCATCAGCTGTTGGCGTCTATATACTTCTTGATCTCGGCCAAATATTCGCCGATGACCGGCACATTCACGAAGAGGCTGATTACGTAGCCGAGCAAGCCGAGAATGACGAAGGTCCCGAGCGACAGGCCAAGACCGCGGGAGATGCCGGCCATCAGATTGGAGATGATCCGTTTCTTGGGATCGGTATAATTCTCCAGAATGTCCTTGAATTCGGAGCGCTCCAGCGAATCGGCGATTTGATCCAGCCGTGCATTCAGCCGCTTCACTTCATGGCGGAGCTCAAACGGATGGTCATCCACTTCGTAAGTTTTCGTTCTTTGAGTTTGGGCTTTAGTTTCCATGACGTGTTCCTTCCTTTCTTAAGCCAGGCCGGCTATTGGATTGAGAGGTTCCCGTGGTCGCCAGGACATGGCAACAGCCAGCTGGGTCAGCTGGCTGTTGGCTGAAGAGCAGAATCAAGCTGATTCACCCGCATTTGGTGGACGCTTAGGAATATCCGAGACCGCTAAGCGTAACGGCTGCGTGAAGCTGCGTGAAGTAACGGCAACGCTCAGCAGGTTGAAGTATTAGGAAGAACGGATAGCGTCAGACGCATCCTTGGCTGTGTCGGCCACTTCTTCGGACGCATCCTTCGCTTCTGAAGAAACTTCCTCCGATGCACCTTTGACCTGATCGGCCACGATGGCGGACGTTGTACTTACTGTGTCGGCTACATCCTTGCCGGTCTCCGCGAGTGTCGCGGCAATCTGCTTCTTGCTGTCGTTGACCGTGGATATCAGATCAGAGGCTTTGGTTGACACGGTGCCGGCCAGATCGGATGCCTTGGCGGCAACGGTGCTGGCGAGATCGGAAGTCTTGGTTCCGACGGCAGAGGCGACAGATTTCGTCTTGTCTGTCACAATGCCGGCGTATTCCTTAGTCTTGTCGGTGGCCGTGCCCAGCTTACCGGCCAGATCGCTGCGCACTTCGCGCCCCGGCTTTGGTGCGAAGAGAAGGGCTGCCGCAGCGCCGATCAGGCCGCCGATAAGCATGCCTTTTGCTAAAGTTCCACCGGTTTTTACGGGTTGTTCTGTTTCTGATTTATTCATCACTTATCACTCCTTATTGGAATATAGAGAGTTACAGGCAGCTCCTGATTTCCAGGCGGCGCGCCGCAGAAGTCTGGAGATCAAACCAGGCAGAAATATGAACAGTGCGGTAGCCAGTATGACCGAAAAAGATGGCGAGTTTGCTGCCAATAACAGGGCCAAAGCTGCCGATAACGGTGCCGAAGCTGCCGAACAGACGGGCGCTCAGCCAAGCGCTGGCACAACAGATGCCATAGAAACGGTGATCGAACAGACAAGCGCTCAGCCAAGCGCCGACACAACCGGCTGTCATCGAACCGATAAATTCCGCCGGGGCATACCGCCTTCATCTCTTGCATTACCATTCAATCCGATGATGATCGCCGTCCTGGTGCTGACGATGATTCCCCGGATCAGTCCGCCTTCTTCATTAAAGATGAATCGATAGTGAAAGATGAATCGATAGTGGCGGTGAGTTCATCTTACTTCGTATATAAACTGCGGGGTATCGACTGAAACAACGGAAATGCCCGGAAGAGATCGAAGGAGAATAGGGGAGGAATATCAGGATAAAGCTCGAAAAGCCTCAAGGAAACGCCGTTTTTACAGCTTTACAAAAGGAGGGGGTTGCGGGCTAGATTATATAGTTCCGGAATCGTTGACCGAGCATCCGGCGTATATGAATAAGCACAAAGCATCGAGATATAGATTACAGATCATGTAAGGAGAGAACTATTAATGGAGACGATTTTGGTAAAAGAGTTCCGGGCAGGGCTTATGGAATGCGCCCACAGCGGACATATTGCGATGGTGGGCGAGAACGGCGTGCTGAAAGGCTACGCAGGCGATCCCGGCTTTGTCGCATTCACTCGTTCGTCTGCGAAGCCGCTGCAGGCGATTCCCGGCATTCGCGGCGGAATTGCGGGCAAGTTCGGCTTCACCGAGGCTGAAATCGCGCTCATGACATCATCGCACCGCGGGGAGGACTATCATCTGCGCACGCTCGAGAGCATGGAAGCCAAGACGGGAATCGAAGAGAGCTGTATGATCTGCGCGGCCAGTTACCCGCTGGACGAGAGCAGCCATGAGAAGGCGATCCGCGAAGCGGATAAGCGCAAAGGCTATCATAACTGCTCCGGCAAGCATATGGGCATGCTGTCATACGCGAAATCCAAGGGTTATCCGCTGGAGGGATATGAGCATCCGGAGCACCCGGTTCAGCGGGAAGTGCTACAGGCGGTCGCTTATATGGCCGGACTCACCGAGAAGGAGATCAAGCTGGGGACGGACGGCTGCGGCCTGCCGGTATTTGCGCTGCCCCTGACCGGACTTGCACATGCTTACTTGAAGCTGTCCTGTCCGGAGCTGGTTGAAGATCCGGCGACAAGAGAAGCAGTAAAAGCCATTACGTCCGCCATGCACGCCCATCCGGAAATGGTTGCGGGACATGGACGTCTGGACTCCCTGCTGCTGGAGGACAGCAATATTATTGCCAAAGGCGGCTTCAAGGGAGTCTACTGCTTCGGTCTGCGGGAGGAACGTCTGGGCTTCGCCTTCAAAGTCCTGGATGGCTCGGAAGAAGAGTGGGGGCTGATTGTCCGGACGATTCTTCAGCAGATCGGCTACCGCAACCGGCTGACGCTGAAGAAGCTGGAGGATGCTTTTCCCCAGGAAATCCTGAATGATGAAAAGATGACCGTAGGCCGGGCAGAACCGGTGTTCCATCTGGAATTAATCTGAAGAGGCGGCTGATTAGCCTTACCGGCGAAGGGGTAAAAAATTCATAGTTAAGGCGCCCATTTGTAATTTTCCGGGGCCCCCGCAAAGGACCTGATCAAGCTTCAAGTCAATGCTTCACTTTGTGGGGTTCTTTACATCTCAGGAGGTGCGTAATTATGATTAAAGTTGTGACTTCCGCTGAAAGGCATACTTCGAATAAAGAGTGGATACACAGTGAATTCAGCTTCGCCTTCGCCGACTATGACGATCCCGGCAACTCCCATTTCGGCAGTCTGCTGGCGCATAACGACAATGAGCTGAAGCCTCTTCAAGGGATGCACCGTCATCCTCATCATGACCTTGAGATTATTACCTACGTGATATCGGGAACGCTGAGGCATGAAGATGATTTGGGAAATAAGACGGATCTTCAGGCCGGTTCGGTTCAGATCATGAGCGCCGGACAAGGAATCCGCCATTCGGAGCAAAATCCGTCGGAGACGGAAAATGTACGATTTCTGCAAATATGGCTGCTGCCGAATGCAACGGGGCTTCCGCCGAAGTGGGATGCCAGGTATTTCCCGCCGGAGTCCAGGAAGAACACCTGGCTGAAGGCCGTGTCAGGAGAGGAGGAAGAGGGGGCGCTGCATATTCGTGAGAACGCGTCCATCCACCTTGCTTCGCTTGACACCGGACAAGCTCTGGTCTTCCCGCAGCGGGAGGACAGGCGGACCCATATTTTTGTCATAACAGGAAATGTCGATTTGACCTGCGGGGACGGCCAATTTCCGCTAGGTGCGGGAGATGCCGCCCGGATTCGGGAATGTAGCGAAATAAGCATGAAAGGAACCGGCAGCGACGGTCCGGCCGAGCTGATTCTGATCGATCTTCCATAACAGAAAGGCCCTTTCTCTCTAGCGTCCGCGCTGCGGATTTCAGAGGGAAAGGGCCTGCTGCTGTATCGCCGGTTATTTCCGCAGTTGTCCAAGCTCGGAGACGAGCGCTTCCACTTGCGCGATGCTGAGTCTGTCGCTGTCCATCACAACCTCATAAATGTCGTGGATATCCTCGTAACGGTTCAGCGAAAAAGAGGAAGCTTGCATGGCGGCCGCGCTGGCCATCTTCAGCTTTGTTTTGATGCCTTCGATCATATATTCCAGATTGCTCTGGCTCGGAGAAGACAAATCCATGACGTCGCGTCATCCTTTCTGCGCGTTAATCCCTGTATTTTACCATGATCGTCTTGGCTGGTACAGGTTTTGCCCTGCGGAATCGTTTTATTGTAAAATGAAGAATCATAATTAAGGCAAAGGGGGAGCGCGCGGTTCATGGCAATCAGGGAACAGGGAACCGGCAAGAGGAAGCTTGACGGCGAAGGGCTGCATGTCTTTTTTCGGGAAATCGGGCAGCTGCACAAGCCGGAGGAAGTGACTTTCCTGTGCATCGGCACGGACCGGTCCACCGGCGACGCGCTAGGCCCTTTGACGGGCACCCGCCTGGCCGAATACGGATTCCCGCATGTGATCGGAACGCTTCCGTCGCCCTGCGACGCAGACAACTTGACGCTCAGAATCGCCGGGATTCCCGAAGAGCATTTTGTTATCGCCATCGATGCCTGCCTGGGTCCGCACGCGGCTGTCGGGTATTATTTTGTATCCAGAGAACCGCTGCATCCCGCGAGGTCGGTAGGGCTTCTTCTGCCCGCAGTCGGGCATTACAGTCTGGCCGCCGTGGTAGATGTGAGCGGACCTAAACCTTACCGGACCCTTCAGACGACGCCGCTTCACCGGGTGATGGGCATGGCCGGCGTGATCGCCGCGGCAGCGGCTGACGGATTCGGACTTTTAATGCGATGACAGCGTTTCAAACTCTCTTCAATCGGATTTATATAATTAATACCCCTGAATTGTATTTATATAAAAGAAAGAAGGAAGCAGTCATGGAGACGGTGCGTTGTGAAGGAAGCAATATTTGTTACAGCGATCAAGGGCAGGGCGAAGTCATTGTTCTGCTCCACGGTTTCTGCGGAAGCTCGGCCTATTGGGAGAAAGTGATCCCTCTATTGTCCGGGAGCTACCGCGTGATAGCGCCCGATCTGCGCGGGCATGGCTCTTCCGATGCGCCGCTCGGCGCGTACACCATTGAACAGATGGCGGGCGATGTCCTGTCCCTGCTCGATGCGCTGGATATCCCGAAGGTGACGCTGCTCGGACACTCGCTCGGCGGTTATATTACGCTTGCGTTTGCCCAGCGGTACGCTTCCCGCCTGAACGCCTTCGGCCTGATTCATTCCACGCCTTACCCGGACAGCGAGGAGGCGAAGGAGAAGCGGCTCAAGGCGGTAGCGACTATCCAGTCGAAAGGCATTAACGAATTTGTCGACGGGCTTGTCCCCGGCCTGTTCGCTCCGGATACGGCGTTCACTTCGCCGGAGCTCTTGCAGCGGGCCCGCGAGATCGGCTATAAGACTCCGCCTTCGGGTGCGGTAGGTGCAGCGCTTGCGATGAGGGAACGTCCCGACCGGCGGGATGTGCTGTCCGCCAGCTATCTGCCGATCCTGCTAGTGGCCGGAGAGAAGGATGAGATTGTCCCTCCGGAGAAAATCTTTACGGCGAGTGGCTCCAACGTCGCCAAGGCCGTCATCCCGGGCGCCGGACATATGAGCATGTTCGAAGCGCCGGAGCAGCTGGCTGCGGTGATTAGGGATTTTGCGGCGGTTCTCGTAAGATAAGATAAGATAACTGTAAGATAAGATGACTCGTAAGATAAGTAGTGGCAGTAAGAGATAACCGGTAAGATAAGCGGAGGGTGTTAGTCCGCTGCAAATAAGAGTTGCGCCACGTACAAGCGGGCGGTGTCTCACAGGAGACGCCGCCCGCTTGTCTGCGTGGATGTGGATATAGTGTATTCTACTGGAATCGCCGGATGGACGGGATGCAGAGCACCAGCAGGATGGCTGCGATTCCAAGGCCCGAGAACAGGCCGATCGTCAAGACGCCTCCGATCTGGTCGGCTATCCAGCCCACCATGATATAACCGATCGGAAGCAGGGCGAAGGAGCCCATCAAGTCCAGACTGGCTACCCGCCCGAACGCCTCCTGCGGCACCAGATCCTGCAGACTGATTTCCCAAATCATCGAGAAGAACATAATGCCGAAGCCCTCCAGCGCGAACAGGGCGATCGCCGTTCCGGCATTGGGAGCAAGGCTTAGACTGAACAGCGCAATACCGCTTATCAACGCTCCGCCGTAGGCAACAAGCCCTCTGCGCTTCCACTCTCCACGCATGCCGAAGATCAGGCCCGCCGCGATAGCCCCGAGACCGGAGAAGGTAACCGCCAGGCCATACAGGTAAGGCGACCAGCCGTTATGCACCTTGAACAGCCAGGGGATCAGCACACTGGTCACGCCGGTGAAGCAGATGTTGATGAAGCAGAAGGCTATGATTGTAATCCACAGCCAGGGATGGCTTCGCAGAACAGCGATACCTTCCATGAAATCCTGCTTCCAGTGGGTGGACGAATGACCGGGCTGCAGCGAAGCGGCTTCGTTCCCGGGCCCGTCCTTTTCCTGCGCTCCGAGTTCCCGCCTAAGCCTGAGCAGGCACGCTAGAGACAGCAGGTAGGTAAAGGCGTCGAGTCCGAAGCCGATTCCCGGCGGCCAATGAGTAATGAGCAGGCCGCCGAGAGCCGGACCAATCAGGCGAACCGCCTGCGTGGTAATCTGCGACAGGGAGTTCGCCGCGATCCGGATGTCGGGCGTGAAGACGACGGCCCGGACCGCAGCGTAAGCAGGCTGAAAAAGGCCGTCGAGCAGGCCATAGCCGGCCATGAGCAGCAGCAGAAGCGGGATGCTCAATGTCCCGGTAAGCGAGAGAACGGCTGTCCCCGTCATGATCACAAAGCGCAGAATGTCGGTCAGCAGCATAACGGATACCCGGTCGCTGCGGTCCACGATATGTCCCGCGAAGGGAAGCATCAGCACATTCGGCAGCATATAGGCGGCCATAACGATGCCCATCGTGGTAGTGGACCCGGTCAGCGAGTACACGAGCACCGGCAGAATTACCATCGTGACCGAGCTGCCCAGAAACGAGATCAAGTGGCCCAGCCAGAGGGAAGGGAAGGCGCGGGACCGGGCAAAAGGGGCAGCGAACCGCTGCAGCGTTCCGCTTCGTTTCTGCTCGGCGGCGTCTGCCGGCATCATGATTGGGCCTCCTTGTTGCTTTCATTGTCGTGAGGCTGAGGAAGGCGTCCGATTGCCATTTCAATGCCATATTCCTGGCCCTGCGTCGCTTTGGCCTCCCAGCCTGTAATGAGGTCCATCAAATCGCGGCGAAAATCCTGAAGCTCGCTGTCCGAAAGCGTCAGCCTTGTCGTAAAACGTTCGACCATATCCTCCGGAGGGAACTGGAACCCGGAGAACTCCGCAGAGCGGAACCAGGCTGATTTGGACTGGTAAAATTTCTGCATAATCCCGCCGGCGGCTTCTGTGCGCACAAGCTCCAGCAGTCCGCCTTCATAAAGCTTCTGAATATGGTAATGGACGTTGCCCGGAGTCTTGCCGAGCCGCTCGGCTGCCTGCTTGGATGTCAGAGGCTCCCCGGCCAGCGTCTGGATGATCTTGATTCGCAGCGCACTCTGCAGAAGCTTCTCCTGCTCTTCGTTAATTGGAAATACGGAACCAAGGGTTCTGTCTTGATCCTTAAAATCACTCATTGTTCGCGCCTCCTTGATTCTGATAAGTCTGGATTTGGTTCCGTTTTGTCTTATTCTTGAACTGGAATCCAATATGATCTGTAATCCAGATCATTCGTTTTTTCAGATTAACTCTGTCCCCGGATTTTGTCAATCTTTCATACTCCAAAACCTTCCTGCGTCATCGTCGTACCGGAACATTGGCGCATCCCGGTTTTGTAATGGCGGCTCCGGTGCTGGCGGCTCAACCGGCCGGGTGGTGGAATTGGCGCAGGGAATGGTTTAAGATAGGCGTGAAGCCAAGCTGTGGGGAGGCGAAAGATCTTGTTCCGTAGAGATTACATCGTCCGGATGATCGAAGACATGACCGGAATGATTGCGAAAGTATTCGCATTGAAGCAGGAGCGCAAGACCACGGAAGCGTTATGGGAAGTCGATGAGCTGATGAATAAGCATTTCCGGCTCAACTCCAGGCTCATGAATTCGCTGTCCGTGGAGGATATCATAGAGATGTTCCGCCTTGGTGGAGGCGTAGAGAGCGATAAGCTGCAGGGAATGGCCAGGCTGATGTACGAAGAGGGCGGGATTTATTTGGCGGGCGAAAATGTGGAGGAGGCTGTTCCCCGGCTAATGAAGAGCCTGCATCTCTATCTGTACGCGGCTCTTCACGGCGCCGACCGGGATCTTCTGAATTTGCCGGAGGAAATCGATGAATGCCTGAATGCCGTGGAAGCTTATCGACTTCCAGCCAAGAGTGAGCGGCTGCTGATGGCTTATATGGAAGCCGTTGGCCGCTACGGCAAGGCGGAGGATTCGCTGTACCGGCTCAGAGAGCATGGGGAGGATATCGGCAAGGAAGG
This sequence comes from Paenibacillus stellifer, assembly GCF_000758685.1. Taxonomy (NCBI): domain Bacteria; kingdom Bacillati; phylum Bacillota; class Bacilli; order Caryophanales; family Paenibacillaceae; genus Paenibacillus; species Paenibacillus stellifer. Next base: position 4,800,081 of record NZ_CP009286.1, on the reverse strand, counting down.
CGAGGAGCTGTACAATCGGCTGCTGGCCAAAGATCAGGACGAGCTTCTTCGCGGCAACCTCCCGCTCGAAGAAGTAGCTGAGGGACGCGAGCAATGGCTGCGTCTGAACCATGCGGATAAGGAGACGGAGACATCATGACACTGCCCATTTATATTGTGGACGCCTTCACCGAGAAGGCCTTTGGAGGAAATCCGGCGGCGGTGTGCCTGCTTCAGGCACCGGTGCCTGAGGATTACATGTCCCGGGTGGCCGCAGAAATGAATCTTTCGGAGACGGCCTTTCTCTGGCCGGAGAACGGCGGCTACCGGCTGCGCTGGTTCACGCCGGCCGCCGAGGTGAAGCTCTGCGGCCATGCTACGCTGGCGAGTGCGCATACGCTGTGGGAGACAGGTGTTCTGTCTGCCGATAAGAGAGCGGAATTCCATACCCTGAGCGGGCTGCTGACAGCCGAGCGGAGCGGGGAGGGAATTACACTCAGCTTCCCTGCTTATGAGCTGACTCCGGCTGAGCCTATAGCCGGACTTGCGTCCGCTCTTGGACTGCAAGAGGAAGATGTGGAAGAACTCTGGCATTACGCCGACAACCTGATCGTCACCCTAAAGGACGAATCGCAGGTCCGGAGCATGAGTCCGGTCTTCACCGCCCTGACCGCGCTGCCGCCACGCGCTGTGGCGGTTACCGCACGGAGCCGGGAAGACGGCATCGACTTCGTATCCCGTTTCTTCGCTCCGTCAATCGGAGTGAACGAAGATCCCGTTACCGGCTCGGCCCATACGGCGCTCGCGAGTCTTTGGTCCGAGCGCCTGGAACGGCGGGAACTGACGGCCTATCAGGCGTCCGGCCGGGGCGGCCTGCTCCGGCTCCGCGTCTCGGACGGCCGGATATATCTGACCGGACGGGCGGTGACAGTGGTCAGCGGGCAGCTTCACGCCGCTCCCTGAAGCAGGCGGCGTTCAAGCCACAGACTGAAGCTCCGGCAATTCCGGCCGCCCGCTGCCTGGCGGCTCTCATTTTACCTATCAAGAAAGCGGGTTATCATCTTGGAATCCCTGAATACATTGATCGAACACATTATGGGGGGCCAATCCCTCATTGCGGGTACGCTGAGCCAGCTTCGCCGCAAGGAAGGCGCGACGTTCAGCAAGGTCGTTGTCAAACCCGTGCAGCTGAAGAACGGCATGCATTACCAATTCGCCTATTACACGGCTACCCAGGTGGAGCATAAGAATATTCCTGCCGAATCTGCGGGACAGGAGCTGGAAATGCTGCTGACGGACATCTTCCGTCAGGGGCTTCTCTGCACTGCTGACGCGGATTACCAGGTGCTGCTCAGCAAGAAGGGGAAGGCAACCGTGCTGAAGAAGCCGGCGACGAAACAGCCTGCTGCGGATTTGTCCCATAACCGCAAGAAGCGGTATGTGCTGGAGGACGGAGAGCCGGTGCCGTTTCTGATCGAGCTCGGCATCATGAACGAGAGCGGGAAAGTGCTGGCGAAGAAATACGACAAGTTCCGCCAGATTAACCGGTTCCTCGAAATGGTGGAGGATGTGCTGCCGTCTCTGCCGCAGGGTCGGCCGCTCACCATCGTCGATTTCGGCTGCGGAAAATCCTATCTGACCTTCGCGCTCTATCATTATCTGGCGGTCGCGGCAGGGCGGGAGCTCAGCATCGTAGGGCTGGACCTCAAGGCGGACGTCATCGCGCACTGCTCGGCGCTTGCGGAGAGACTGGGTTATAACAAGCTCCAATTCCTCGTCGGGGATATCGCGGACTACACGGGGCTTGACCAGGTCGATATGGTTGTCACGCTGCATGCCTGCGACACAGCAACGGATGCCGCGCTTGAGAAAGCCGTTCGCTGGGGCGCTTCGGTCATTCTCTCGGTTCCCTGTTGCCAGCATGAGCTGTTCGCCCAGATACAGAACACGGTCATGGAGCCAATGCTGTCGCACGGCATTCTGAAGGAGCGCTTTGCGGCGCTGGCTACCGATGGCATCCGGGCGAAGCTGCTGGATATTCTCGGCTACCGCACGCAGCTTCTGGAGTTTATCGATATGGAGCATACGCCGAAGAACATTCTGATCCGCGCCGTTCGCGGCAGCGGAGTGGACAGAGAGGCGCTCTGGCGCGAATATACGGCATTCCGTGACTTTCTGGGAGCCGATCCTTATCTGGAGCGGGCTTGCAGAGATCTGCTGCCGACGGAGAAATAAATACAGGGCCTTGGGTCAGGGCCGCTTGAATGAAGGGGCTTGCCGGATGCCGGCAGGCCTCTTTTTGCTTCAATAGCGATGAGAATCCCGTGTTCTGTTTCCGAAGCGGACGACGCATCATGATCGTCAGGCGGTTTTCAGGATCAACGATTTGCCCATATTTGTTACATGAAGCCGTTCTTTTGCCAAAGGCAAATTGGTTTGTCGCCAAAGGCAAATTGGTTTGTCGCCGAAGGTACATCGTCTGTCTCCGGCGATCGTCTTCGTATGACTATGACAGGGTTTGGCAAGGCTGCGGCTTGGAGACACTAAGGAGACGAGAATGGCCGCTTCGGGGGATGACGGTGATACAATGAGAATGCGGGAATTATTGAAAAAATGCATGCGCTGCATGTTCGGTTTCCTACACCCGGAAGGGATAAGCGCCGCCATTATTGCGGTTGTCGGGATTGCGGCGGTTCTCCGGCGCGGGCTTTATTTTGCGGAAGACGGCTATTTGCTCCTGGCCGTCTTCTTTCTGTTGTGCGGAGCACTGCTTATGATCCCCATGCTGCGGTGGACTGCCGGGGAAATGCCAGCCGGGGATTCCGACCGGTGCATAATTGCAGATGCAGCCGTGAAGAAGGATGGGCTGCGTCTGCGGAGTGCTGATAAGCTGCTCAGTCGGATGGCTCCGGGTGAAATCGGGGTGCTTGCGGGACCGTTTCTTCTGGCCGGGCTTTATGGCATTTCGCTGCTGCGTCATCCCGTATCGGCCCAAGGCACCGTGAATGAGCTGCTGAGCTGGAGCGCTTGCGGCTGCTTCGCCGTGCTCGCCTGGCGGGCCGCTTCACGGCGGCAGTCGGGGCGGCTGCTGCGCGCCGGCTGGCATCTTGCCGGCGGTCTGCTCTGCGCAAGCGGCCTGCTTGCCTATTTCCGCCTGCTGCCGATCCCCTATGCCGTGCTGACCGGAGCTTCACCGCAGGTCAGCGCTTCGGGGGCACGGCTCGGCGGGCTGCTGCAGTACCCCAATGCCTTCGGAGCGGCGATGGCGGTATTCCTGCTGGAGCGCCTGTTCGCTGCTGCTTCGAGGGCTGCGGGAACAGCTGATATGCGCAGGGGAGTGGGTGCCAGGCAGGGCGGGGCAGAGGGGCAAAAGCTGCGGGAGGGCGGTTCCCGAATGGCTGATGCGGAGGATCGGGATTGGTGGGGGTGCGGGGACGGAGCGGAGGGGCAGGGGCTGCGGGAGAATGCTGCCCGAGTGGTAGGGGCGGAGGATCGGGACTGGTGGGGGTGCGGGGACGGAGCGGAGGGGCAGGGGCTGCGGGAGGACCGGCGCGACCTCCGCCGGTCTGCCGTCTCAGCGGCGCTCCGCCACGCGCCGCTGTTCCCCTACGCCGCCGCGCTGCTGCTCAGCGAGTCGCGCGGCGCCTGGCTCGCGGCGGCCTGCGCAGCCGCCGCCCTACTAGCGCTGCAGCGGCGGCTCGCCCTGCCGCTGCTCGCAGCCGGGGCCGCCCCGTTCGCGGCGGCGGCCCTGCTGCTCCGCGGGCTGGCGCTGCTGCCCGCGGAAGCCCCGCCCGGCCTGGGAGCGGCGGCCGGGCTATGGCTCTGGGCCGGCGCGCTTGCGGCCGGCCTTCGCTTGAGCCGTCGGGCGGAGCGCCCCGGCGGGAGGAAGAGCGCCGCGCTGCTGGCGGCGCTGGCCTGGACGGCGGGCTGCGCCGCCGTCCTGCTGCTCGTGCGCGCGCGGGGAATCGGGCCGTCCTCGACAGTGGGCGCGCGCTTGATCATATACCGCGACGCGCTGCGGTTCGCGGCCGAGGCCCCCTGGCTGGGCAGGGGAGGGGAGACCTGGCATAGCGCGTATCTCGCGATCCAGTCCTCCCCGTATGCCGGGAGCCAGGTGCACAGCGGCGTCCTCGATCTGCTGCTGGATCTCGGGGCTGCCGGATTGACTGTCGCTGCGGTAAGTCTCGCAGCGGCGGGCGTGCAGATCGCTATCCGGTCGCCCCGTCTGCTGGCTCCGTTCCTGGCACTGCTCCTGCATGCGTCAGTCGATTTCGACATGAGCTATACGCTCTTTCGACTGCTGCTGCTATGGCTTCCGGCGCTGGCCTTGGCTGAAGGGAACGGCATCGACCGAGGCCAGGAGGCTGAGGTAGCGCCGGGGCGGGTGCTTAATAGGGGGAGAAGAGGAACTCTCTCCACCCCCTTTTTCAGCGATTCGGCTTCCAGCGATGCGGGAGAACTAAGAGACGGCTTGCTCAAAGATTCGGCCCTCGGCAGTGACGGTTTGGCCTTCGGCAGCGCTCGTTTAGATCCCTACACCCCCGGTGTTTCCGGCTTCTGTACCCCAGTCGGTTCTTCGCCTGTTTCCCGTTTGGCCTGGATAAGTACCGGACAGAAGAGGCCTGAGCGCTGCAAGCACCGCCAACCCTTCCACTCCATTGGCCGCCGCCTTGGAATAGCCGGAGTCTGCGTGCTGCTAATCGGGCTCTCCACGCTGTCCTTCCGGAACTGGCGGGGAGAGACCTTGTTCCGGCAGGCGGTGTCCGCTTCTTCGAATTCCCGGGCGGTACAATTGGCGGAGCGGTCGCTTGACTGGAATCCGCTCTCCCCGAAGAGCACCGTCGTCTTATCTTGGCTGCTGCCCGATCCGGGAGAGAAGCGTGAAGCAGCGGAGATGGGGTTGCGTTATTCGCCGCAGGACCCTGCTCTGAGCTGGGCGGTGGCTGAAGAGGCCCTGAAGTCGGGCAATCCGGGTGAGGCGCTGCGCCAAATCCGCCTTGCGGAGCGGGCGGACCGGTTCAATCGCTTGAAGTGGACGGAAGCCGCAGAAGGAATGCTGAAGCTGGGGGAGGCATATTTGGCGAAGGGCGACCGGATAGAGACCATGAGGTTTGCAAGAACCGGCCGCGAGCTGTTAAGGCAGTACCGTCTGCTTGCGGAAGAGCAGGAAGCGGCGCTGCTCAACAGAAGAAATGACCGCCGTTTTCGTTATACCGCCGAAGCCTCCGGGCTGGATGAACAGTTGAAAGCCCTGGAGCGCGCGGCCTCAGGGCTTGAGAATGGGTTTACAGAATCTGTCAGGCTTTCAAGCGGCGGTAATCAAACCACGAATACACGTACGGAATCAGACAGGAGAGCAGGACTACAACAGGCAGAATATAGCCATACCCCTTGACCGGCACGAATGCGCCCAGGAAGATGATAACGCCGCTAATGGTCCAGAGCGTTCCCGTCAGCCGATGCGTCCGGCGCCAGACCTCGGGGCTTGCAAGTGTCCAGGGCGTCTTGACGCCGAGAAAGTAGTTGTCCTTGATCTGCGGCATATAATTGCCCATAACCATGAAAGCGAGGCCCATGATGGCCATGGCGATGCGGTTAGCCGGAAGGGAGACGCCGAGACCATACAGGACCGATACCATCAGCGCACTGTCAAAAATGAGGGATATAGCCAGGCGAATCATCGCATGGGCATTCTCAAATTTGAAGTAGCGCTCTCTCTTCGGGTCAATCGCCCGCGTAAGCTGAATCAGCGCAGGCATGAAGATGCCGAGTGCCCCGAACAGGCCGATCACCGAGTTCTTGCCCCAGAAGTTGTCGAACTCTCCCGATATACCGATGTGGGACGGCAGCTGCGCCGGCAGCCGGTCATAATTGACGAGCGCGAATATGACGGTCAGCAGACCGGCACCGACCGCTACCGTATCCTGCCATGTCCATTTGAAATGCTTCATGTGAAATCTCCTCCCTGGCCGGCCGCTTGCGGAAAGCCCCGCTTCGCTTCTCCGGCGTTCTTTCAAAATATGCCTGATTCTCATCTCACTTGCCTTTCTTGTCCTGAAGTCCTTCTGTCAGCTCCAGCATCCAGCTCAGAACCTCCTGAAGCACAGTGGTGTTAAGCGTATATCGGATGAACTGGCCCTGCCTCTCATCCTGGACAAGCCCCGCCGCTTTCAGCGCGTTCAGGTGATGGGATATGCTTGGTTTGGACATCTCGAAGCATTCGGCGATCTCGCCCGCTGTCATGTCCTTGTCCCGGAGAAGCCGGATGATCTGACGCCTGGTCGGGTCGGCCAGCGCCTTGAACGAATTGTTCATTGGACTCTAACCTTTCGATATTTAGATAATTAACTAAATATAAAATTACACGGTTAGCTCGCTATTGTCAATCCGGATTCCCGCCCGTTTCGCCAAAGTAGAAGTCTTAAGCGCGCCTATGCTAGAATAGGCTAATAGAAGCTGGCTACATAGAAGAGTGCGCGATCGGCCCGGCGCGGATTCTCCGCATCCCAGGCAGGCCCGTCTGCATTCGAATCAAATGGAAGGAGGATGGAGCGTGCAGGCACTTTCGGATTTTGTGTCACAGCTGTTCGACTGGATTCAGAGTCTGGGGTATTTCGGAATTATGATCGGACTTATGGTTGAAGTCATCCCGAGTGAGATCGTTCTAGCATATGGCGGCTACCTGGTCCATCTGGGCGACATCAATTTCTTCGGAGCAGTTCTGTTCGGAACGATCGGGGGAGTAGTGGCGCAAATTTTCGTGTACTGGATCGGGCGCTATGGAGGAAGGCCGGTGCTTGAGCGGTACGGCAAGTACATTTTGATCAAGAAGCACCATATCGATCATGCGGAGGACTGGTTTAAGAAATATGGAACCGGAGTCATATTTACCGCACGGTTTATTCCGGTAGTTCGTCATGCCATTTCGGTCCCGGCGGGAATTTCCCGTATGCCAATCTGGCGGTTCATTATGCTCACCACACTGGCTGTCATTCCGTGGAGCGCCCTTTTTGTATATCTGGGAATGACTCTGGGAGAAAATTGGAAGAATATAGACGAGAAGGCGTCTGCGTATACGCATGAAATCATCATCGGCGCTCTCGCCCTGATTGTTGTGTATTTTCTGTTCAAATGGCTTCAATCCAAAAAGAAGAGAGGGAACGCGGAATGAAACAGAACCTCGCTGCCAAGCTCGGGAAAGGGCTGTCCCCCCGTCAATTCGTCGAGAACATGACCAAGAACCAGCAAGCCTTTGAATCCTGGTACGAAGCCTTCTCCTGGCAGGATGAAGATGACAAGGCGTATTTTGAAAGCCTGAACCACCGGGACGACCTGCGCTGCCTGATTCTGGCGGCCGACTGGTGCGGTGATGTAGTCCGCAATGTTCCAGCTGTATTCCGGATTTTGGAGACCGCAGGCATCCGGACGGAAGTGCTGATTCTGGAAGAGAATCAGGATGTGATGGACGATTACCTGACCATGGGCGGCCGCGCCGTTCCGATCGTCATCATTGTTGATACCGGCGGTTATCCGTTAGGGTCTTGGGGCCCTCGGCCGCGCCGTGTGCAGAAGCTTATGGAAGAGTTCAAACGTGAGAATCCGGACCGCGAAGCGCCGGAATATGAAACCAAGATTGCCGGGGTCCGCACGGCCATGGGCCAAGCTTATGGCGAAGGCACGGAATATCAATCCGTAATTGCCAAAGAGCTGCGCGAACTGATCTCCGGCTTGTAAGGGGTGCGGAATGCTGAATATTCGCAGTTTTTCATTGGGGCCGCTTCAGACGAACGCTTATCTTCTGACCGGAGAGGATGCTTCCAAAGGCATCATTATTGATCCGGGCATGAATCCCGGCGCTCTGATTCGGGCTATACAGGATATGGAGATCGAGGCGATCCTGCTGACCCATGCTCATTTCGATCATATCGGCGGGGTGGATGAAATCCGGAAGCTCAAGAACTGTCCGGTTTATCTTCATGCCCTGGAGGGCGACTGGCTGGATAGTCCGAAGCTGAACGGCTCGCTCATGTGGCCGAACGTATCGCCTCCGATTTCGACAGCGCCTGCAGAGTATGACCTGGATGAGGGGCAGACGCTTGAACTGATCGGACATTCCTTCCGGGTCTATCATACACCGGGTCATTCACCGGGAAGTGTTAGCTTCCTTTGCGGGAACGATCTCTTCTCGGGCGATGTGCTGTTCCGCCTCGGTGTAGGACGAACGGATCTTCCGGGCGGCCGGGAGAGAGATCTGTTCGATTCAATCAAGGGCAAGCTGTACAAGATGCCGGACGACGTGACCGTCTATCCGGGACATGGACCTCGTACGAGAATCGGCTTTGAGCGGACCAATAATCCATACGTATCCTGACCGCAGATCATTCTCCTTCATTCGACAAATGTTGAAAAAGGGCTGGACAATAGGATACAAACTTGCTACAATTACGTTAATTTAATGTAACATTTACCTTGCGAAGCACGCAGACTGAGGCCTGATCCCGGTTTGCGTTCTTTTTTTGTGTTTTTTAGGGGGAGTGGCAAGTGGAGGATGCTGAAGTGGAGCTTGATATACGCGATCTGATTGATATCCGGCGGCCTGATGAGATAATTGAAGCTGACTTCTTGATTGAAGTGCCGGACACGGAGACGGCCGCCATTACCCGGAAAGAAGACGTAAGCGCCGGAGATAAGGCGCCAGGGACTGGTAGTGCGGATATTTCCATCAAGTCGGTTAACGATACATCATATAGACCGGCTCATTTGGCATATTCGGGAATGGGCAGCAAGGATGTTTCTGCCGTGCCGTCACCTTTGTTTTGGAGCTTTCCGGCGGGCCGGGGAGCCAAGCAGCCGTGGAGAACAAGGCTGTGGGAGCACCGGAGCAGCCAATCCTAATTTTTTTCGGGCAGCGCTTGAACGTTTTGCTTCTCTCAATCGTATTACATATGCATTTTGTATAAATCACAGAGCGATTTCAAACCAACAATATAGAGATCAGAAGGATTTTATCTGTCTATATTGCACCAGCTAGTGTCTCTGTTCGAATTATGCAGAAAGCTGTCAAAGGAAATCAGTGTATTGGTGGAGGAACCGATGGGCGACGATGAGTCCCAAATGATCCGCAGAGCACGGGAGGGGGATTCTCTTGCACTTGCGGAGCTGCTTAAGCAGCACTATCCGTTTCTGTTCAAGTATTTGCTCAAGGCTACGATGGATCCTCTGCTTGCGGAGGACATTGCTCAGGACACCATGGTGAGATGCATGGAGAAGCTTGCTTTGTACAATGGCACGTCCTCCTTCTCCTCCTGGCTGATAACCATAGCAACGCGCATCTATATTGATAAGCTCCGCCGCAGCAGAAAAGAAGCGGACTTGTTGAAAGAGCAGGCTCTGCGTTCCATTCGCTGGAAGTTTGAAACCAGTGGCGAGGAGTGGAACGGGGTGCTGGAAGCCCTGCCCCGTATTTCCGCAGATCAGCGGATTGCACTGCTGCTCAAACACTACTATGGCTACAGCTATAAGGAGATAGGCGGCATCCTGGGCATTCCCGAAGGTACAGCCAAATCGAGAGCGTCATATGGACTGCGGCAGTTGAGAGAGGAGATGAGCCGCAATGACTGAAGAGAAGGGTAAGCCGAATCCGAAAGATCACACAGAGCGGGGCGATATAACGGAAGAAGCTGTGTCCCGTACAGATGATCCAAGGGTAACTTCGTCCGATGAGCTTCCGGATGACTTGCTGTTTGAACTGATGGCAGGATTGGACCGGCTGGATACGGTATATGCGGAAGAGTCAGCTTCCCCTCCACTGGACGTTCTTGCCCGAGAGCTTAAGGCGGCTGCCGAGCAATCCAGATTGAAGAAGAGGAAGGAGCGGCGGCTGTTCGGAGTCATTTCGCTGGCCGTTATCGCCCTCTCAATACTTGCCGCCGTAACTTCGCCGGTTCTGTACTGGAGCTTGCAGGGACTCGTTCCGGTTGTAGCGCTTCTCGCGGCGATTTGGAGAGCGGGAAGGAGGAGACGGACGGAATGGAAATGAAGCACCCGAGCGATCTTCCTTGGTGGGCATGGACTCTGCTTGCAGTGCTGCTGTTCAGCCAGGGCACTCTGCTGTTCCGGGATGCCCGGGAGAGGGGAAGCTCTCCGTGGTTTTGGGGAATTTGGGGAATGACCACAGTCCCGCTGCCGACGGTGCTGTATCTCCTGTTCGTCGTGTATCCCGACCGAAGACGGAGGCGCGCGGAGCAAGAGGGAACGGATAGAACGGACTGAGACGAGACCTCGCCAGGTTCATCAGGAATGGAGGGGATTGAAGTGAAGACACCGGATTGGTCGCTTTTATGGCCAGTTATTGCCTTGCAAGGCCTGCTTGCTGTTATCGGATTGATATCTCTGGCCCGGGCCCGGAGCGTCCGCGGCCCGAAATGGTTATGGGTCCCGATTATCCTTCTCGGAAATCTGCTGGGCAGCATCGCCTATTTTACTATCGGGAGGAAGGACTAATGCCGCTGCTTGAAGTATCGGATCTGTACAGGGAGTTTAAGGGACGCCCTTATGTGAACGGGATCAGCTTCGACGTTGAGCATAAGCGATGCGTGGCTCTTCTCGGTCCGAACGGAGCCGGCAAGACGACAACACTGCGCATGCTCGCCGGGATGCTCCCTCCGACACGCGGCAGCATCCGGTATAAGGGAGAGCCTCTAGGAGAGAGCGGCCGCCGGGAAATCGGCTATTTGCCCCAGTCTCCCGCTTTTTATACCTGGATGACCGGAGAAGAGTACATGCATTTTGCCGCGCGCCTAAGCGGGATCGGCGCCAAAGAAGCCGTCCGGCTTTCTGCCGATGCTCTTGAACGTTTGGGTCTTCAAGAAGCGGCCCGGCGCAGAATCGGGGGCTATTCCGGAGGCATGAAACAGCGTCTCGGACTGGCGCAGGCGCTCGTGCACTCTCCCCGTCTGCTTCTGCTCGATGAGCCGGTATCGGCGCTTGATCCGTTCGGCCGCCGCGAGGTGATGGATATCCTCCGGGAAATCCGGAAGGATGCCGCCATTCTGTTCTCTACCCATGTGCTGCATGATGCCGAAGCGCTGTGCGACGATATTATTCTCATGAACAAAGGGACGATTGCCGAGCGCGGAGAGCTGTCCGCTCTTAAGGCCAAATATACCCGGCCGGTCCTCAGCCTTCGCGTCGAGAAGCGCAAGGAGGCACTGGAGTGGCTGGAGACGCTATCGTCCCGTCCCTTTGTCCGCGAAGCCTGGATGGAGGAAGAAGGCTCGTTAAGACTGGAGGTCGAGGATATGGAGTCTGCAAGGTCCACCATCCTTCGGGAGGCTGGGCAGCAGAGCGTTCCCGTGCTGCGGTTCGAGAGAGATTCATTGTCGCTGGAGGATGTCTTTATGAAGGCGGTCGGACAATGAGAATCCTTTGGATTTGCTACCGCAAGGAAATGCTCGAGATGCAGCGCAGCTACAGGCTGCTATGGATTCCCGTCGTGTTCATCCTGCTTGGCATGATGCAGCCGATTTCAGCCTACTATATGCCGGAAATTCTGAAGATGTCGGGCGATGTGCCGAAGGGCCTTCTGGATTCCTACCAGATCCCGGGCGCAGGCGAGGTTATGGCCAAATCGCTTGGACAGTATGGCATGATCGGCCTGCTGGTGCTTGTCCTTTCGGCAATGAACAGTTTCGCCGGAGAGCGTGAAGGAGGCATTGCGGAGCTGCTCCTGTCCCGGCCGCTTTCCACTTCCACCGCTGCGTCTGCGAAATGGCTGGCCCACCTGACACTGCTGGTTCTTTCTCTGGGGCTCGGTTCGGCTTTTGCTGCTTACTACACGATCCGGCTTATAGGGGATCTGCAGTTTGGACCGGTGTTTGCCGCTTCCGCCATATATGGACTCTGGCTGATGTGCGGCGTTTCGCTGACCCTGCTCTTCAGCTCGTTTCTTCGCGCACCAGCCGCAGCTTTCCTGGGGCTTGGTGCGACCGCCGTTCTGTCGCTGCTGCATCAGCTGCTGCCGGGAAGGCTGCAGTGGTCGCCGGCGGCGTTGACGCAGCTGTCGGCGGGACTATTGGACTCGGCAGATGAACTGAGATGGTATCTGCCAGTGTTGTCGGGGATCGTGTTCATTGCCTGCTGTATAGGGGGAGCCGCCCAACTGTTCAAGCGGAATAAACTTCCTCGTACCTGATCGGTATTTATACCCGACTATACTAGTTTAGTAGCTTGACCGCATCAGATTTCAGGGCATGCCCCTGCTCGTAGGCGGATCAGCTGTCGCTAATTAGTCTCCAGTCGCCTGATTGATTATATAAATGTAACAACTTTTTTTCTATTTCAAGAAAATGCGACAATTTTCATGGTTGCTCCCTTTCTTCCTGTAGACAGTCCTATCATTTTTTAGTAGACTGTTGAAAAGCACAACACGAAACAACTCGATTAGAGTTAAAGCTCAGGAGGTAGGGCGATGCTGCGTTTAGGAGAGAAAATAGTCATTGTCGCGGACGCTTTCGAGCAGAATCTTCCTATCGGGGATTACGGGTACGTTATTGCATATGACCGCAATCCGGATAACGCGTTTGATTATGTCATTCGCATCCCGCAGGCCAACCGCAATTTCTATGTAACGGCGGAAGACGTTGAGACGGAAGCGGACCTGCTGACCGAGGAAGCGGAAAGAGCCACACATGAGGCTTTGATTGATTATGCTTTGTCCACGCACAACGAGAAGCTGTTTTACCATTTGATGAACGGTGAGGCGGGTCAGGCGGAAGAGATAGAGAGTACTCCTAAGGAAAGCATGACACAGGCGGAATTCATTAAACAGGTGAATCTTCGAGCTTGGATTTAAGATAAGGCCGGCGGCAAGCCGGCTTTTTTATATGCTCAGAACGTATTATCTTCAACAGCCGGCCCCTCCCGATACTGCAAGAAGAACTACAGCTAACGAAGAGTTCGGCAACTTTTTCCATAAAAAGATTCAGATTAGTGTTTTCGAATGTGCCCGGACATGCCCTGAATTTGGATACCCCGCATGTCAGGCTGGCTCAGGGGATTGATGCATAGCGCAATTTATAGTGGAAAGCGGATAACCGGCGGCGGAGGGCTGGCTGGGTATGGTGAACGGGCGCCTTGGATAGGCGCCTTTTTTATAGGCGTTACTTATTTGGGGGAGTTTGCGCAGACTTCAATAAATCGGCCGCCGGCGAACCCGGAAAGGATAGATTCGTTGCTCCATTCTTTCCCTCTGCGAACTCTGGCCGCTGCCGGAGTGCCGCCCCCTGCGCGGGTTTGGTTATCCTGAAGGGAAGTATAACCGCATTGAATTGTATACGTATCTACAATATAATTAGTAACGTTATCCGGGCGCTTTAGCCCTTTAAACAGGAGGGATACGCAAGATGAGCATTACCGTCAAGGACGTGCAGCATGTGGCCAAGCTGGCCCGACTGCATTTAAGCCCGGAAGAAGAGGCTTTGTTTACAGAGCAGATGAACGCCATTTTACAATATGCGGAGAAGCTGGGCAGCCTGAATACGGACGATGTGCCGCCGACAACCCATGTGCTGCATGTCAGCAATGTGATGCGTGAGGACGTTGTGAAGGAGAGCATCACCGTGGAAGAGGCCTTGCTGAATGCGCCGGACGAAGAGGACGGACAGTTTAAGGTACCGGCGGTTCTGGATTAATTACATGGCTAAAGGAGATGACATTTTGAGTCTGTTTCAATATCGTCTTTCTGAATTACATAACTTGCTGCATGACTCGAAGATTTCGGTCAGCGAACTGACTGAGGAATCGCTGTCGGCGGTTGCCCGTCTGGACGGCGACATTCATGCGTTCCTGACGCTGAATGAAGAAGGCGCCAAGTCTGCTGCCCGTCAGCTTGATGACAAGCTGGCTTCGGGAGCGCCGAGAGGGCTTCTCTTCGGGATCCCGGCCGGAGTCAAGGACAATATCGTAACCAAGGGACTGCGGACAACCTGTGCCAGCCGTTTTCTGGACAACTACCAGCCGATTTACGACGCTACGGTCGCGGCCAAGCTGCGGCAGGCGGATGCCGTGACGATCGGCAAGCTGAATATGGACGAGTTCGCCATGGGCGGATCGAACGAGAACTCCGCCTATGGCGCGGTCCGCAATCCATGGGACCTCGAACGGGTGCCGGGCGGCTCAAGCGGCGGCTCCGCTGCAGCGGTTGCCGCGGGCGAGGTCTTCTTCGCCCTGGGCTCGGATACCGGCGGCTCCATCCGCCAGCCGGCTTCGTACTGCGGCGTTGTCGGCCTGAAGCCGACTTACGGCCTGGTGTCCCGCTACGGCCTGGTTGCCTTCGCCTCCTCGCTGGACCAGATCGGTCCGCTGACCCGGACCGTCGAGGATTCCGCCTATGTGCTGCAGGCAATCGCCGGCTATGATCCGCAGGACTCCACATCGGCGAAAGTGGATATCCCCGACTACCTAGGCGCCTTGACCGGAGATGTCAAAGGACTGCGCATCGCCGTGCCGAAGGAATACGTCGGCGAGGGCGTTGACGCCTCCGTCCGTGACACGGTTCTGGCCGCCCTGAAGGTGCTCGAGGATCTGGGCGCCGTCTGGGAGGAAGTCTCTCTGCCGCATACCGAATATGCGGTAGCCACCTACTATTTGCTGGCCTCTTCGGAAGCCTCCTCCAACCTGGCTCGCTTCGACGGCGTTCGCTTCGGCGTGCGGGTGGACGATGGCAGCGGCCTGCTGGACCTGTACCACAATTCCCGCAGCCAGGGCTTTGGCCCCGAAGTCAAGCGCCGGATCATGCTCGGAACATATGCGTTGAGCTCCGGCTATTATGACGCCTATTACTTGAAGGCGCAGAAGGTGCGTACGCTTATCAAGCAGGATTTTGACGAAGTGTTTAAGAAATACGACGTGGTTATCGGACCGACTGCTCCGACAACGGCGTTCAAGCTCGGCTCCCAGACCGAGGACCCGCTGACCATGTATTTGAACGATATTTTGACCATTCCGGTCAATCTGGCCGGCATTCCCGCCGTCAGCATCCCTTGCGGCTTCGCCGAAGGACTGCCTGTGGGCCTGCAGATCATCGGCAAGGAATTCGACGAGAGGACGGTGCTGCGCGTAGCGCATGCCTATGAGCAGCATACGGATCATCACAAGCAGCGTCCGCAGCTGTAACCGGTCCATAAGGAGGGAACGAGATCAACATGCCATCATCCAAGTACGAAACCGTCATCGGTCTTGAAGTTCACGTCGAGCTTCATACCCAATCGAAGATTTTCTGCGGTTGCTCCACGGAATTCGGAGCGCCTCCCAATACCCATACCTGCCCGGTCTGCCTGGGCCATCCAGGCGTCCTGCCGGTCTTGAACCGCCAGGCGGTGGATTATGCCATGAAAGCAGCCATGGCGCTGAACTGCACAATCGGCAACGTTAGCAAGTTCGACCGCAAGAACTATTTTTATCCCGATTCGCCGAAGGCTTACCAGATCTCCCAGTTTGATCAGCCGATCGGCCTGAACGGGTGGCTCGACATTGAAGTGGACGGTGAGACGAAGCGAATCGGCATTACCCGCCTTCATCTCGAAGAGGATGCAGGCAAGCTGACCCATGTGGACGGCGGCTACGCTTCGCTTGTCGATTTCAACCGTGTCGGCACGCCGCTGCTCGAAATCGTCTCGGAGCCGGATCTCCGTTCTCCCGAAGAGGCGAGAGCATACCTGGAGAAGATCCGCGCGATCATGCAGTACTGCGACGTCTCTGACGTCAAGATGGAAGAGGGCTCGATGCGCTGCGACGCGAACATCAGCCTGCGGCCTATCGGCCAGCAAGAATTCGGAACGCGCGCGGAGCTTAAGAACATGAACTCCTTCCGCGGCGTGCTGCGGGGACTGGAGTATGAGGAGTTCCGCCAGGCCGAAATTCTGGACGAGGGCGGCGAAGTTGTGCAGGAGACGCGGCGTTGGGATGACGCCAAGGAGAAGACCTTCGCCATGCGCGGCAAGGAAGAAGCCCATGATTACCGGTACTTCCCCGATCCCGACCTGATCGTGCTGCATATCGACGAGGCCTGGAAGGAATCGATCCGTGCTTCCATTCCGGAGCTTCCGGACGCTCGCAGAGCGCGCTACGCCGAGGAATACGGCCTGCCCGCCTACGATGCGGGTGTCATTACCTCCTCCAAAGCGCTGGCCGATTTCTTTGAGGGAAGCCTGAAGTTCACTGACGACGCCAAATCGGTCTCCAACTGGATCATGGGCGACCTGCTGGCTTATCTCAACAGCAACAATCTGGAGCTGTCCGAGGTCAAGATTACCCCGCAGGGCCTTGGCGAGATGATCGGCTTGATCGACAAAGGGACCATCAGCAGCAAGATCGCCAAGACCGTCTTTAAGGAAATGCTCGAATCCGGCAAGCTGCCGGCCCAGATCGTGGAAGAGAAGGGGCTTGTGCAGATCAGCGACGAGGGAGCCATCAAAGGAATTGTGGAAGCGGTCGTTGCGGCCAATCCGCAGTCGGTTGAAGATTACAAGGCAGGCAAGCAGAAAGCGATCGGCTTCCTTGTCGGCCAGGTCATGAAAGAGAGCAAAGGCAAGGCCAATCCCGGCCTCGTGAACAAATTGCTGGCAGAAGTGCTGAACGGCTGATTGCCGTATTATAGAGGCTGATTAAATAGTGAAGGCTTGCCGTCTGCGGCAGGCCTTCGGCAATTATGAAGGAGAGTCCCGGCATGAACACAATTGCGAAGCTGAATCTGCAGGACGAAGATACGCTGGACAGTCTGTGGAGCCTTCAGCATAAGGCATATCGCCTTGAGGCGGAACGGATTGGTTTTGATGCGATTCCTCCGCTGCTGGAGACCCGGGACATGCTCCGGAACTGCGAAGAGAATTTTTACGGCTGCCTGGACGAAGACGGCGATTTGATGGGAGCGGTTGCTACCGAGGAAGAGGATGTGGACAGTCTGACGATTACCCGCATGATGGTCAGTCCCGATCATTTTCGGCAGGGAATCGCGGGCCGGCTGCTTGAGCATGTATTCGGACTGTATCCGTCTAAGAACCGGTTCATCGTATCAACGGGCAGGAAGAATGATCCCGCCGTCTCCCTGTATCTCAAGCACGGCTTTACGCCCGTATCAGCTGCGGAAGTGGCTCCGGGTGTAGAGCTGGTCGAGTTTCACCGTGCCGGGGGACGTACCCATTGACGGATGGCGAGAAAGGAGGAGGGCCCGATATGAAGAATCCGAGTCATCCGGCGCTGACGCCCGAAGAGAAAGATCATCAGACTGAAACGGAAAAAGAATACGAAGATCCGCAGTCCGATGAAGGAACCGCCGATGCGCCGGTGATTCCGCCACGGACCAAGCGGCGCCCCGTTAAGCGCAAATTTATTGCAGGTCTGATGGCGGCGATTATCCCGGGCGTGGGCCACTTGTATCTGGGCCTTCTCCGCAAAGGGATATCTTTTTTGTTCGCCATCATCCTGGATATTGCGGCGCTGCTATATTTTTCATCGATCGGCATGCAGATTAACGTTCCGCTGCTCATCCTGCTGGCGCTGTTGATTCCGTGCCTGTATTTCTTCAATGTATATGACGCCCTCCAGTCCGCGGACCGGATCATCCGGTTTATGAAGATGAACGCTGCGGAATATGAACTCGCGGAGGAGAAGCCGCAGCGCACCCGGCTCATCAGCGAGCCAGGCATTTCCTTCGGGCTGTTCCTGTTGGGAGGAGGCGTGCTGCTGTTTCTATTCAGGCAAAAGCCCGCATGGCTGCAGTTCTTTATCGAGCATCATGCGGGAGCGGCGGCGGGAGGTGTTCTGATCGCAGCCGGCCTGCTCTTTATGCTTCGGGAGATCACCTTGAGCAGACGGCGCGGCGCCGCTGTTTCACCG
This sequence comes from Paenibacillus stellifer, assembly GCF_000758685.1. Classification (NCBI taxonomy): domain Bacteria; kingdom Bacillati; phylum Bacillota; class Bacilli; order Caryophanales; family Paenibacillaceae; genus Paenibacillus; species Paenibacillus stellifer. Next base: position 4,782,207 of record NZ_CP009286.1, on the reverse strand, counting down.
AAGCTTCGGATTGGGCGCTATACGTCTTCGATCGTGCTGATTGGCGTAGGAGCGCTTCTGTTCCGGGATTGGCTGCTGGGAACGGACGATATGCTTCTGCTGCTGAAATGGTGGCCGGTCATCCCTATTCTGTGGGGGCTGGAGTATCTTATCCTGTATACGGCTGCGAGAAGACCGCGCAGCAGCGGAAGCCGGCGGCGGGTTCAGCAGGATTTGCGAAGCCTTGTACCTGCGATTTTGCTGGGAGCCTGTGTCTTTATCGTGTCCGAGCAGGAGCATTACCTGCAGCTCTGGAATAAAGTTAGCCTGAATCTGACAGCGGCGGCTGTAGATTACGGCGAAGCCAAAGGCAGCCGATTCGTCAAACCGTCGGTTGCGATTCCGGTTGAACTGAACTCGGCAAAGCTGACTGTGGACGCGATTAACGGCGACATTCTGGTACACCGCAGCCCGATCGATGATATCGAGGTAACGGCAACCGTCTGGGTGGACCAGCTTTCAGGTGTACGGGCTCAGGCTGTGTCCGACCAATCGTTTATCGAAGTGACGGAAGGCCCAACCATTAAGCTGACAACCAAGGGAAAAGCCTACGGAGACTCCGGCAAACGCCAGCCGCGTATTGATCTGGATATCGCCGTTCCCGACACCAGACGCTTCGATCTGCAGATTACGACGATGAGCGGTGGCATTACGCTGCAGAATGTGGAAGCGATTCAGGATATCGGCATCGAGACCGGCAACGGTCCGATCATTCTGCATCAGGTATTCGGCAACATCAAGGGCAAGACTCTGAACGGTGAGGTTCGCATCCGCAACATACAAGGCACAGCGGATTTGACAACCAACGGGGGCGATATGATGGCCTGGAATGTGTCATCCTCGCTGAAACTCTCCACGGCGGTCGGCAATATTGTTGCGGAGGGGAGCGGGGCGGAACTTGATCTGTCGACCAAGAACGGCAATGTGAATGTCAAAGAGGCGCCCTCATCGCTTAATCTGCAATCACTGAACGGGGTGATCGAAGCGCGTTCCTCTTCCGTTCAGGGGGACTGGAATATTTACAGCGCTGTCGGCGATATCAACCTGTACCTGCCGGAGATTGCGAACTATTCGCTGAAAGGCTCAAGCGGCTATGGCAATATCGAAAGTGACCTGCCGGAGCTCACCATCGACAAAAAAACGATTACCGGCACAGCCGGAACAGGCGAATACAAGATCGATGTCGAGGGTAACAGCAATTTAAATGTGAGAAAACAATGAATAAACAAATTTTTATTAAATAATAATCAATATAATTAAGTCATCGCGTTGACAATCCTAAAAGAACGGTTTTACAATAAATACAATAGCGTTTATAAAATCATGGATTGATATGTAAAGGCGGTGACAGGGATGGGAAGCGGCGTACAACACGCACTGGAACAATTGAAGACGACGGGAGTCCGCATTACGCCACAACGCCACGCGATCTTGACGTATTTGATGGAATCTATGAATCACCCGACCGCTGACGAGATTTATCGTGCGCTTGAGCCCAAGTTTCCAAGCATGAGTGTGGCGACCGTGTACAACAATCTCAAAATGTTCATGGAAGCTGGTATGGTCCGGGAACTGACTTACGGCGATAATTCCAGCCGCTTCGATGCCAACGTAACCGATCATTATCATATTATTTGCCAGGAATGCGGCAAAATTGAGGATTTCAGCTATCCTTCCCTGCATGAGGTTGAGCGCAAAGCCGAAGAGGAAACCGGGTTCAAGGTTCATGGCCTCCGGATGGAGCTTTACGGGATTTGCGGCTGCTGTGCAGGCAAGAAGCATTAGACCGGTGTTGGGATTGAATAAGAACAGGCGCTGGCTCAGCCGCTCATCGAGCGGCTGCCTTTTGCCCGGTGTCAGAACAACGTGGGGATTCCGAGGATAAGCGGATGATGCACGTTTCTTTTTTTGTTGGCGCTTTTTCCGTACTACTCAATACAGCCATTATGGAGGATTTGCTTTGAGCAGAAGATTGAAATCGAGACGTAACAGACCTGCAAGACGGGGCGGCTTTCTCCGAAAGCTGGCGGGTCTCCTGATTATAGCCGCTGGAGCCTGCGCCCTCGTTTTATTTGTACTGCCGAACCCGTTTCATACCGATCCGGAGTGGAAGGGTAAGGATAAACCTATCTTTATCAAAGGCGAGTTCACCGGTTACTCCGCATCAGGGGAAGGGGAACAACTCCTTCTGCCGCTTCCGCTGCTGCAAAAAGCCGTCGACCCGGCCATTCGATATGAAGCAGGAACCAAATCGGTTATTTTGACAACGGACCGCAAGCTGCTGCTCATGCAAGCGGATAAGAAGGCGGCGGCGCTTAACAATCAGCCGGTCCAGCTTCGTCTGGCCCCGGTGGAGAAGGGCGGAGTTACCCTTTTGCCTGCCGAATCGTTAAAGAACTTATACGGTCTCGATGTCCAGGAGAACAAGGATACGGGAGCTGTGCTGCTGATGACGGCCGGGGAGTCGGTCCCGCTTGGTGTCGTCAAAGAGAATAAAACCTCTATGCGCAGTGAAGCGACTATTCATGCCCCGATTTTAAGCAAGATGGGCAAGGGGACGAAGCTGAGAATCTGGAAGAAGCAGGACGATTGGCTATATGTACAAATGGATAACGGCTATGCGGGCTATGTGAAGGCTTCGGCGGTTCAGGACAATGGGACGAAGACGGTAGAGAAACCGAAGAGCCCTCCAACCCGGGCCGAGAGCAGCTGGAAGGGTAAAGCCGTGAACCTTACCTGGGAGGCTGTATATACCAGTAATCCGGACACCTCTTCGTTGGGCACTCTGAAGGGAGTCAATGTTGTAAGCCCGACCTGGTTCAATATCGTGGACGGCCAGGGCAATGTTCGGAGCCAGGGGGACCCGGCCTATGTGACCTGGGCGCATGCCAAGGACAAGGAAGTCTGGGGCCTCTTAAGCAACAGCTTCGACGCCGACCTGACTACCAAGGCGCTCTCTACTTATGAGAACCGGATGCGGACGATTGAGCAGATGATGGAGTACGCCGATCTCTACGGCCTGGATGGTATTAACATTGATTTTGAAAATGTGTATACCGATGACGGCGACAATGTCACCCAGTTTGTGCGGGAGCTCCGGCCGATGGCCCAGGCGAAAAATCTGATTCTTTCCATTGACGTCACCCCCAAGTCGAACAGCGAAATGTGGTCCCTCTTTTTTGACCGCCGCGCGCTGGGCGAACTGGTTGATTTCATGATTGTTATGGCGTATGACGAGCATTGGGCGTCCAGTCCGGTAGCAGGCTCGGTGGCATCCTTGTCCTGGTCGCAGACGGCAATGGAACGAATTCTGGACGAGGATGATGTTCCTGCGGACAAGCTCATACTGGGGGTTCCGCTGTATACCCGAATCTGGAGCGAACAATCCGTGGACGGGAAGACCAAAGTCAGCTCCAAATCGGTGGGTATGAACCGCGTAGCCACGATTATCGGCACGAAGAAGCTGAAGCCGGTGCTCTCCAAGGAGACAGGCCAGAACTATGTGGAATATCGGGAGAACGGAGTCCTCAACAAGATTTGGATCGAGGATAAGGTATCTCTTCAGTCGAGAGTCAAGCTCGCCAAATCGCTTAAGCTTGCCGGGATTGCGTCCTGGAACCGCAGCTTTGCCGGAGAGGGAGCCTGGGAGACGCTGAATACGATCCACAAATGAGGAAAGAACCTTCTGTCCGATCCGGCGGGCCGGAGGTTCTTTTGCTGGCGGATTAGACAGTCTGTTCCGCAAGATGATATAAGGTGATACATGCCGTTTTGGGAGGGAACAAGAGCCCTGTCTCAAGATATCCGGCAGCAGATCCCATGTGTGAAAAACGTTGATATTGGCTAACATGAGGATCATGAGTCATTTCTCCCAGCTTAAATATAGTTCGGTCGTCCAGAAGGAACTGATATGGGGATGTAGAATTAGTAGATATAACTGAATGGACGCAAAATCGCCAAATTTGATGGAGGACGATATGGAATTATCCAATCTGACATTATTAAATGGAGATATCTTTGATGCCAATGCTCTGGGAGCTGTGGCATTGAGCTCTTTAGGGAACGCGCCCTTTCAAAGTGCTCTGCTTCATGACTTCGATAAAATTATCATGGTTATTCATCCCGACCCGAATGAACGGCAGCGGTATGGCAACCATCTTATACATGGCGAATCACGGACACAGACCATGCATGTGGAGCTTTCACAGCTGGAACGTTCTCTGCTGACTGGAGACAACAATGAGCGGGTGGTCTGTCTGCTCGAAGGCGACATTTTGTGGGACCCTCAAGGTATTATCAGCCGGCTTCGGGAGGAAATCAAGCTCTTCGGCGAGCCATTGCGAGACAGGATGATCTTTATTGAGTTCGCCCGTTTTCTTCATATGTACGTGAAATCCAAACGCTATTTGCAGGCCTGCTGCTTCATGGATTCCTACAACTGTATTCTGATGTCGCTGTATCACTGGGCTAAGATGGAGGTTTGCGAAGCGGGGCAATATCCGACACCTGCGGTGTGGGAACAGGTTAAGAGTCTTAACAATTCCGTCTACAAGCTGTACGAGGAGCTCGCGATCAGCGGCGAGACCGTTGAACAGCGGATTGAGCTGGTGCAACTGGCCTGTGAGTTCTCTCTAATGTCCAAAATGGTGGACTGCTGCAAATGGCTCC
>NZ_CP009286.1:0-87500 GCF_000758685.1 Paenibacillus stellifer | reverse complement strand
GGTGATCCAGCCGCACCTTCCGATACGGCTACCTTGTTACGACTTCACCCCAATCATCTACCCCACCTTCGGCGGCTGGCTCCCTTACGGGTTACCCCACCGACTTCGGGTGTTGTAAACTCTCGTGGTGTGACGGGCGGTGTGTACAAGACCCGGGAACGTATTCACCGCGGCATGCTGATCCGCGATTACTAGCAATTCCGACTTCATGCAGGCGAGTTGCAGCCTGCAATCCGAACTGAGACCGGCTTTATAAGATTGGCTCCACCTCGCGGTTTCGCTTCCCGTTGTACCGGCCATTGTAGTACGTGTGTAGCCCAGGTCATAAGGGGCATGATGATTTGACGTCATCCCCACCTTCCTCCGGTTTGTCACCGGCAGTCACTCTAGAGTGCCCAGCCTGACCTGCTGGCAACTAAAGTCAAGGGTTGCGCTCGTTGCGGGACTTAACCCAACATCTCACGACACGAGCTGACGACAACCATGCACCACCTGTCTCCCCTGTCCCGAAGGCCTACGCTATCTCTAACGTATTCAGGGGGATGTCAAGACCTGGTAAGGTTCTTCGCGTTGCTTCGAATTAAACCACATACTCCACTGCTTGTGCGGGTCCCCGTCAATTCCTTTGAGTTTCAGTCTTGCGACCGTACTCCCCAGGCGGAGTGCTTACTGTGTTAACTTCGGCACCAAGGGTATCGAAACCCCTAACACCTAGCACTCATCGTTTACGGCGTGGACTACCAGGGTATCTAATCCTGTTTGCTCCCCACGCTTTCGCGCCTCAGCGTCAGTTACAGCCCAGAAAGTCGCCTTCGCCACTGGTGTTCCTCCACATCTCTACGCATTTCACCGCTACACGTGGAATTCCACTTTCCTCTTCTGCACTCAAGCCATCCAGTTTCCGATGCGACCACAGGTTGAGCCCATGGTTTAAACACCAGACTTAAATCGCCGCCTGCGCGCGCTTTACGCCCAATAATTCCGGACAACGCTTGCCCCCTACGTATTACCGCGGCTGCTGGCACGTAGTTAGCCGGGGCTTTCTTCTCAGGTACCGTCACTTCTCTAGCAGTTACTCTAGAGAACGTTCTTCCCTGGCAACAGAGCTTTACGATCCGAAAACCTTCATCACTCACGCGGCGTTGCTCCGTCAGGCTTTCGCCCATTGCGGAAGATTCCCTACTGCTGCCTCCCGTAGGAGTCTGGGCCGTGTCTCAGTCCCAGTGTGGCCGTTCACCCTCTCAGGTCGGCTACGCATCGTCGCCTTGGTGAGCCGTTACCCCACCAACTAGCTAATGCGCCGCAGGCCCATCCCTCAGTAACAGATTGCTCCGTCTTTCATCCCTTCTTCAGGCGAAGAAAGGAATTATCCGGTATTAGCTACCGTTTCCGGTAGTTATCCCAGTCTGAAGGGCAGGTTGCCTACGTGTTACTCACCCGTCCGCCGCTAAGTTAATCCGGAGCAAGCTCCTTCATAACTCCGCTCGACTTGCATGTATTAGGCACGCCGCCAGCGTTCGTCCTGAGCCAGGATCAAACTCTCCATTAATGAAAAGCTGATTTGCTCATTTTGAATCTGACGAGAATTAAATTCTCTTAATACTCACTCGTTGTTCAGTTTTCAAAGATCAAGCTTCATAAGACTTTCATCGTCGCTTATCTTTCGCATCAGCAACTTTTATATCTTATCACAACCAAGTGATTCATGCAAGCTTTTTTTATTTCTTTTTTGAATCAGCAGCTCGTATTTCTTGGCCGGAATTAGAATATACCATGTATGAATTGAGAAAGCAAGATCTTTTTTAGAATATTATTTATTTGTCGGCCTTCTTGGCCATAGCGTATAACTGAAGCTGATAACGAAGTCGATCACCAGGATGCAAGCCCAGCCCCCAATTATTCTTTCAAATATACGGGTTCGCTCAGGTTGACCGATCATCAGAATCATCACTGCGAGCAGCGCGCTTCCAATAACCCATGCCAGGAGATGCCTGTACCAGCCGGCTCGCTCTACTGCGGCATGAGCAGCACCCGTCTTCGGCGGCTTAGCCGGTCGTGCTCCGCCAGCAAAGCGATACGCAAAGTGCGAGTCCGCCCAGTTAATCATTCTGTGGCCGTAAGCGACCGTTCCGCCGATATAAATGGCCGCCAATCCATGCAGATAGCTTGCAGCCGTTCCCGACCGGATATCCCATACCGTCGCCACGAGGAGGGTTAAATCAATCAGCGGTGTCAACAGCAGCAGCAAGATCCCGGCACGGCGCTTCTTAAAGAAGTAACGTACAATCAAGCCGCTCAGGATCATCACCCAAAAACCAATTTCACACGTAACAATCAGCCAACCAATCATGTTGCGCCTCCTTTTTTACAATACAACTGTATTATAAAAATAATAGCACAACTGTACTGCAAAGTCGATTCCTGATCGGATATGGTATAATAAGCGCATGCCGAAAATTGTAGATCATGAACAGCAAAAAATAAAAGTGGCGGAAGCAACATGGAGAGTTATCCGCAAAGCAGGGATGGAAAACGCCACCGTACGCCAAATCGCCCAGGAAGCCGGCTTCTCTCCAGGCTTAATGCGCCATTACTTCTCCAGCCAGACCGAGCTGCTGGCCTATGCCATGAATCTTGTCGCGGAGAGAGTGCGGCAGCGAATCGAGAGCTACCCGTTTAGCGGTACACCGCTGGCCAATATACTTTGGATACTCGGTGTGTTTTTGCCTCTTGATGAAGAGAGACAAGCGGAGATGGAGGTTTGGCTTGCGTTCAAGGTCAAGTCGCTGACTGACCCCTCGCTGCAAGAGCTTGCCATGCGCGTTCGCGCCGAGATGAAGGCCGTGATGGAGCAGGCCATCTTGTCGCTGATCGAGAGTGGAGAGGCACGTCCGGGACTCCGTGCAGACGCAGAAAGCGAGCCCATGCTCGTATACATCGACGGCCTTGCCCTGCACGGCCTGCTGTATCCGGATCAGATGCCGCAATCACGGTTGAGCGAGCTGCTTAAGCTCTACGTAGAGTCTTTATGTAACGAGAGCAACGAGCAGGGAGTAACAGATTAACCCCAGAGCCTCATCGCCATCAGCATAAAATATAAAAGGGAGAAGCGCCCACGCGCCTTCTCCCTTTTTTTCATATAGCAAACTTCAATTGTTGAGTAACTGGTGAGCTCTACTGGTTCCGCATATGCGGGAACAGCAGCACATCACGGATCGAAGGAGAGTCAGTCAGCAGCATGATCAGACGGTCGACGCCAATGCCCAGACCACCGGTCGGCGGCATGCCATATTCAAGCGCCCGGATAAAGTCTTCATCCATCTCATGCGCTTCATCATTGCCCTGCTCCTTCTCCAGAAGCTGCGCTTCAAAACGCTGACGCTGATCGATCGGATCATTCAACTCGCTGAACGCATTGGCGTGCTCGCGCGCCACAATGAACAACTCAAAGCGGTCCGTGAACCGGGGATCATGATCGTTCTTCTTGGCCAGCGGCGAAATCTCGACAGGATGTCCGGTAACAAAAGTCGGCTGAATCAGCGTCTCTTCGACAAAATGCTCAAAGAACGCATTGAGGATATGCCCAAAGGTCATATGCTTCTCAACCGGCACCCGATGCTCCTTCGCCAGACGATGAGCTTCCTCATCCGTCATGTGAACGCCGAAGTCCACACCCGTTACTTCCTTGACGGCATCAACCATCGATACACGGCGCCATTCCGGCGTCAAGTCAACTTCGTGGCCCTGATAGTTGATCTTCTGCGTACCAAGCACTTCCTGGGCGATATGCGAGATCAAATTCTCGGTCAGTTTCATGATATCCTTGTAGTCCGCATAAGCTTCGTACAGCTCAATCATGGTGAATTCCGGGTTATGGCGGGTAGATACACCTTCATTACGGTAGACGCGGCCGATTTCATACACCTTCTCCAGACCGCCGACAATGAGCCGCTTCAGATGCAGCTCGATCGCGATCCGCATATACAGCTCCATTTCAAGCGTATTATGGTAGGTGATGAACGGACGTGCCGCTGCACCGCCAGCAATGGAGTGAAGGGTCGGCGTTTCAACTTCGAGATAACCGAGCGAGTCCAGATAACGGCGCATCGACTGAATAATCCGGGAACGGGTAATAAATGTCTGCTGAACCTCAGGGTTGATGATGAGGTCGACATAGCGCTGGCGGTAGCGCAGCTCTACATCCTTGAGACCGTTATACTTGTCCGGCAGCGGAAGGAGCGACTTCGACAGCACTTCAATCCCGCTGACTTTAATCGTCGTTTCCCCGGTCTTCGTCTTGAAGACAGTTCCCTTCACCCCGATAATATCGCCGAGATCAAGCACATCAAATGCCGCGTACTGCACTTCAGGAACGCTGTCCTGGCGCACATAGATCTGGATTTTGCCCGACAGATCCTGGATGTGGGAGAAGCTGGCCTTGCCCATTTTGCGCTTAGCCATAATACGTCCTGCCACGCTGACCTCTACCGCCAGCTCGTCCAGCTCGTCATGAGTCATTCCGTCATATTTGGCCAGAATGCTTGCTGCGCTGTGGGTGCGCTCATACTTTTTGCCGAACGGGTCGATTCCAAGGCTCCGAAGCTCGTCCAGCTTGGCACGACGCACCTTCAACAGCTCGCTAAGCTCGCTCTCGGTACCGGTTGAATTGCCGATTTCTTCACTCATGCTCTAGTCTCCTTCAATTCCAAATTTAAATCTCTCGCAGACACAAGAAGAAACGCCAATCGGCGCCTCCCGGACGGCCGTGCGTTTCTTGTCAACAAATAAGGCCGGGGCGGGACCATTGGACAATCCTCTCCATCTTGGAAAAAAGCCTCCCTAAGGAAGCTTTCTCCATACGGACACCGGCAGCATGCGCCGATCGGTCAGATTGCCTGGCATGTCCCAATCCCGCGTAGACGCTTTCGGCCGAGATTATTTCATTTTGATGTCGATGATTTTATATTGGATAACGCCTGCGGGTACGTTGACGTCAACGACAGCACCCTTCTTCTTGCCAATGATGGCCTTGCCCACCGGACTCTCGTTGGAAATCTTGTTGTTGAGCGGATCGGATTCGGCGGTGCCGACGATCGTGTACTCCATAATATCTCCAAATTCCATATCTTCCACAGTTACGGTGACGCCGACGCTAACCGTCTCGGTATCAATCTCGTCGCTGTTGATGATGCGGGCGTTACGAAGCATTTTCTCCAGAGTAATGATGCGGCCTTCAATGAAAGCCTGTTCGTTCTTGGCATCTTCATACTCCGAGTTCTCGCTTATATCCCCGTATCCGATCGCCACTTTAATCCGCTCGGCTACTTCGCGGCGCTTGACGGATTTGAGGTTCTCCAATTCCTCTTCCAGACGCTTCAGTCCGTCCGGGGTAAGAATAACTTCTTTATCACTCATCTCAACCGATTCTCCTGTCATTTACATTATAGAAAACACCATACTATATGCGTAACCGAAAGGATCAGAACCCTTTCCCTGCAATGCTTTTTGTAACGGCGAATTTATACTGTGAAATTATATGGGAACCGTTACAAAATGTCAATGACGGCCTTCGGCCCGCAGAATGTGCTTATTATAACGGTCAGACAGGCATTAAATCGCCGATGCGGAGGTCCCTAACATCTCTTCTTCTCCATCCTGCTCCTCCGACAACCGGTCGACAAAATCATTCAAAATCCGTACCATTTCATCCCGCTTCGTTTCTTCCATAATAACGTCTTTGACGCGAGCTGCGCCTTTAAGGCCCTTCAGATACCAGGCCAGATGCTTCCGCATTTCACGAACGGCCACCGCTTCGCCCTTCAGAGCAACCAGACGGTCCATATGCAAAATGGCGACCTCGATCTTCTCCTGCGGAGATGGATCGGGCATAAGCTCGCCGGTGTTGAGGTATTGAACAGTGCGATACAGCATCCATGGATTGCCGAGCGCGCCGCGTCCGATCATCACGCCGTCGCAGCCGGTCTGATCCAGCATAGCTCTGGCATCCTGCGGCGTCAGCACATCGCCGTTGCCGATAACCGGAATCGATACGGCTTCTTTAGCCTGGCGGATATAGCTCCAGTCCGCATGTCCCGTGTACAGCTGCTCGCGCGTGCGGCCGTGAACGCTGATGGCTTGACCGCCGGCCCGTTCGACAGCCTGTGCATTCTCCACGACGAAGATATGCTCGCTGTCCCAGCCGATCCGCATTTTGACGGTTACTGGCTTCTCAACGGCGTCGACCACCGCGGAGACCATTTCATAGATTTTGCTTGGCTCAAGCAGCCAGCGGGCTCCGGCGTCGCACTTGGTGACCTTCGGCACCGGGCAGCCCATATTGATATCGATAATATCGGCGTTCGTCTCCTTGTCGACGACCTTCGCGGCCGCCACCAGCGACTCGCGGTCCCCGCCAAAAATCTGCAGGCTGAGCGGCTTCTCGCGCTCGTCGACAAACAGCATTTCGCGCGTTCGCTTGTTGCCGTGAACAATCGCCTTGTCGCTCACCATTTCAGCGCATACAAGGCCCGTTCCGAACTCCTTGGCGATCAGCCGGAAAGCCGGATTGCACACGCCGGCCATTGGAGCCAGCACGACCTGATTCTTCATTTCGATGTTGCCGATTTTAAGCATGATATTCACTTCCTTATATAGAAGGTGAGTCGGTCAATTCATCCACGCCGACCCCCAGGACCATTGCAATTTTATCTAAAATTTGATCTTCCAAGCGCCGGTTTCCCCGCTCCACCGCACCGAGCACAGCAAGTGAAATCCCTGCGCGGTCCGCAAGCTCCTGCTGTGTGTAGCCCTTCAGTTTGCGGAAAGCCCGGATCCGCCGCCCAAGACGTCTGCTGTCCACAATGTAATTCCATCCTCTCCGTCTAACTTCTTCAGCGCATCGTCGACAAGCTGCCGCAGTCCCGATGTCTCATCCTGCGGAACGATGTCATTTAAAGGAAACAGAACGAATGCCCGCTCCATCATCCGGGGATGAGGCAGCGTCAAATGCGCGCTATCCAGTCTTCTCCCTTCCATCCAGAGCAGATCCAAATCCACGGTCCGCGGGCCATTCGGAATATGACGGACTCTGCCCAGGTGGTTCTCGGTTTCCAGCATGATCGACAGCAGACACTCCGGCTCCAATGAGGTTCGTAGAGCCGCTGCCATATTCAAGAACTTCGGCTGATCCAGATATCCGACCGGGTCGGTCTCATAGACTCTGGAACAGCGCGTCACTTCAATTCCTTCACGGGAATCAAGCAGCGCCAACGCTTCTCTTAAGCTGCGCTCCCGGTCACCCAAATTAGCCCCTAAAGCAATATAAGCCTCTGAATACTCAGAGGTGGAATGGTTGTTCATCAAACGTCTCTCTTTCTTGTTCTCCGCAGCTCCACTGTTACTCCCTGAAAATGAACATCGAATGGCGGATGAGGCTTCGTTACCTTGACAGTAACGGCATTGATAATAGTATAAGTGTCTAGTACCGCAGATGCAATACGTTCGGCCAAAGCTTCGATCAGCTTGAAGGACTCGTGTTCGACAATTTTTTTAACCAGAGCATGCGCTTCGGCATAGTTAACCGTCAGTTCCAGATCGTCGCTCCGCCCGGCCGCGCTTAAATCCATCTCAAATTCCAGATCTACATAATAGCGCTGTCCCAGCTTCCGTTCTTCCTCAAATACGCCGTGATAGCCGTAATATTCCATGCGGTGCAGCTTCATTTTATCCATGACAACAGTCGTCCTTCCTTATCTAGTAGTCTTACCGGTTCGAGTACAGCATGGCGTCGCACATCGCAACGGTCCGCTTGATCAACCGCACATCATGAACACGCACAATCTGGCAGCCCTGGGCAATGCCGAACGCGACCGTCGCGGCGGTTCCTTCCACCACATCGTCTGCGGGCAGATCCAGCACGGTGCGGATGAAACGTTTGCGGGAAGTCGCCAGCAGCACCGGATAGCCCATTTCCGTCAGCCGGTCCAGCAGCATCATCGCCCGAAGGTTCTCTTCATAATCCTTGGCAAAGCCGATGCCGGGATCGAGAATGATATTCTCGGGGCTCACACCCGCAGAGACCGCAAGATTGATGCTCTCCTCAAGATCGGCAACCATGTCGTCTCCAAGCTCCCGGTAATTCCGGTCATGCCGGTTATGCATCAGAATGACGGGACATCCGGCGTCGGCGGCGATCTGTGCCATATCGGGATCGGCCTTGAAGCCCCAAATATCGTTGATAATATGGGCGCCGGCGGCCAATGCCTGACGGGCTACCTCCGCCTTGTACGTATCCACGGACAGCGGAATATGGGGCGCAACGTCGTGAATCGCCTCAATGACAGGCAGAATCCGGGACAGCTCTTCCTCAGCGCTGATCTGCACATGTCCCGGGCGTGTCGATTCGCCCCCGATATCAATAATGTCCGCCCCTTCCTCCGCCATCTGCAGAGCGTGCCGAACCGCCTCTTCCGGCTTGTCCCACAGCCCCCCGTCGGAGAACGAATCGGGCGTCACATTCAGAATGCCCATAATGAGCGTGCGGTCCCCAAGCTTGAACTGGGCGGGTCCGCATGCGTAGGTTCTTTGGTACAGCTTCGGTTTCATTGTCCGCTAACCCCCGTTTGTTCCCGGTATTTCAGCAGCAGCTTAGAAGTAAGCGGTCCGGCCGTGCCAGCTCCGATCACCCTCCGCGTCTGTTCTTCCCATAGTGCTGTAACCGGGACGATCTCCTGAATCGAATTGGTCAAAAAGATTTCGTCCGCGCCCTCAAGCGTCTGCCAGTCATATAACCCGGACTCCGCCGGTATGCCCAGTTCCTCCGCCAGATCCATGACCATTTCCCGGGTAATTCCCGGAAGAATGCCGGTAGTCTCATCCGGTGTAAGAAGCTGTCCGTTTTTGACGAAAAAGATATTGCTTACAATGCCCTCGGACACATATCCCCGTTCCGTCAGCATCAGACCTTCCGCGCCGCTTGAGGCGCTGGGATATCCCGACAGCTCGCGCTTGGCCAATATATTGTTCATATAATGGAGAGATTTAAACCGAACCCGCCCCTCGGGCGTATTGCGCCGCAGCTTCAGAAGCTGCACCTCCCTGCCCTTCGTATCCAGCTCCTTCGGCCGGGCAGGAAGAGCTTTCGCGAACAGCACATGGTTCGGATTCTTGTAATCGCCTGCCGGGAGGCCGAGAATATCCTCTCCGGCCGTCACCGTATAACGGATATAGGCCTCCTGAAGCCCGTTTCGCTCCATCAGCCTTGCGATCCACTCTCTTAAACCATCTGCATCCGGCTGAAAAGGGATTCCCAGATCACGGCAGCCTTCCTCCATGCGTCTTAAGTGGCGATCCAGCAAAAAGGGCGTGCCTCCGTAGGTGCGGAACGTCTCGAACAAACCGACTCCATATAAAAGACCGTGATCCCTGACGGAAACCACGGCCTCTTCCGCGCCGAGAACGGCGCCGTTCATTCCTATAAAGGTCATGCCGTCGTTCCGGCTTTGCGCTTCAGGAAATTGCGGAGCATGGTATGACCATGATCGGTAATGATCGATTCGGGATGGAACTGCACGCCCTCTATCGGATATTCTTTATGGCGGAGTCCCATAATCTCGCCTTCTTCCGTCTCGGCCGTAATTTCCAGGCAGTCCGGCAGGCTCTCACGTTCCACCAGCAGCGAGTGATACCGGGTCGCCGTGAACGGCGATTCCAGGCCCTCGAATACGGAGCCGCCCTTGTGGTGGATCGGCGATGTCTTGCCATGCATCAGGCGCTCGGCCCGAATGACATTCCCGCCAAAAGCCTGTCCAATTGCCTGATGCCCCAGACATACGCCGAAGATCGGAATTTGCCCTTTGAACCGGTCGATCAGCGCCAGGCTGATGCCCGCTTCATTCGGCGTGCAGGGCCCCGGCGAAATGAGAATATGATCGGGCGCCATCTTTTCGATGTCCTCCAGACTAATCTCATCGTTGCGGCGGACCTCCACCTTCTCGCCAAGCTCTCCCAAATACTGCACCAGGTTATAGGTAAAAGAGTCGTAGTTGTCGATAACTAAAATCATGAATGACTCGCCCCTTCCGCGCCGCCGCCAGGCTGACCGTGCGCTGCTTCGCTGCAGAGCACCGCCTTCACAATGGCCTTGGCCTTATTATGACATTCCCTGTATTCGCGGTACGGGTCGGAGTCGATCACAACGCCCGCTCCCGTCTGGATATAGCCGATGCCGTCCTGTACAACCAACGTTCGTATAATAATATTTAATTCCATATTCCCGCTGTAGTCAATCCAGCCCATCGATCCGGTATACGGCCCGCGCCGCACCGGCTCCAGTTCTTCAATGATTTCCATCGTCCGCACCTTCGGAGCGCCGGTGATCGTTCCTCCGGGGAACAGGGCGGCGATGACATCATAGGCATCCTTCCCTTCTGCGAGCCGCCCGTTCACCTGGGATACGAGATGCATGACATGCGAGTAGCGCTCCACGGTCATGAGCTCCGGCACATGGACCGTCCCATACGCGGCGACACGGCCGATGTCGTTGCGCTCCAGATCGACGAGCATAATATGCTCGGCGCACTCTTTCTCGCTCCCGCGCAGCTCCGCCTCCATGGCGTCGTCCTCCGCGGGAGTGTGGCCCCTTCGCCGGGTGCCGGCGATCGGCCGCGCGCTGACTTCGTCCCCATGCAGCTTGACCAGCAGCTCCGGCGAAGCGCTGGAGAGCGCGAAGCCGGGCGAGCGCAGCAGCCCCATGTATGGGGACGGGTTCAGGCGGCGCAGCCATTCGTAGACCTCTTCCGGCGAAGAGGACAGCGGCGCTTCCTGCCGCAGGGACAGGTTCACCTGGAAGACATCGCCTTGGCGGATATAGTCCTGGATGGCCTGAACCGCCTGCTGAAACTTCTCCTGCGAGAACGCCGAGGAGGAACCCGGCCACTCTCCGGAGTCGCCGCCGGACAGGGGCGGGACATCCGCGAATGCGATGTCCCCGTCCCCATCATCAGCGGCGCTCAGCTCCCGCCATAGCCCGAGCATCTCTTCGGCCCTGGCCAAGGCCGATTGATATAGCCGCTCGAGCTCAG
Source organism: Paenibacillus stellifer (assembly GCF_000758685.1). Lineage (NCBI taxonomy): Bacteria > Bacillati > Bacillota > Bacilli > Caryophanales > Paenibacillaceae > Paenibacillus > Paenibacillus stellifer. The sequence goes on along the minus strand of NZ_CP009286.1, from coordinate 76,419 downwards.
CTGAGGGCCGGGGCGGAAGCGCAGCATCGGCCGCAGCATCGGCATCGGCATTACCGGCTGAAGAGCCGAAGATTCTGCCGTCCAAGGAAGCGCCGTCTGGGGCGTTGCTGTCCAGAGCGGCACTGTCCGAGACGGTGCTGACCGGAGCAATACTGCCCGAGGCATTACCGTCCGGGGCGGCGCCGACTGAAGCGTTGCTGTCCGGGGTAGTGCTGACCGAGGTAATGCTGCCCGGTGACATGCTGCTCGCCTCCGGCACATTACAATGAACGGCGCAATACAGCTCGTCCAGCTCATGGTCGTAGATCCACACCTCGGGCAGCATCATCCAGAGATAATCAGGGAAGCCGGGGTCATCCTCGGCCGTCTCGGGCAGACGCTCCAGGGACCGGACAACATCATAAGCGAGGAAGCCTGCACAGCCGCCGATAAACGGAGGCAATCCAGGAACTTCTACACGCGGTCCGGCAAAGGGCTTCATCCACTGCCGGAGCACCTGGATTGGCGAACCTTCAAAGGCGGCGGCCTCTGCGGTTCCGGCCGCCTCTTGCATTCCCGGTGAACCGGCGACTTTCTCCAGTTGAACTGCTGTTGCCGCTTGTCCCTTCCCGGTTAGCACCGATGAGGGCTGAAGGCCGAGATATGAATAGCGGCCGCTCTTGCCGCTCTCCAGCAGCACGGAATAGGGGGATGATGCCGCCCAGGCCTTTTTCCAGGAAGACGGCAGACCGCTCATCCCCGCTCCCGATTTAATAACCAAGGGAAGGACGTTCCAGCCTTGTCCAGACCAGCGCTCCCATTCCTTCCACTCCGTGACGATCTCCAAGTTCATCCTCCTATGTCTCTGTCCTGACTGTTTGCCTGTCAGTATACTGTATGTCCCCTTGTTTGAAAAGCCTTCCCCGTCATTCGCCTCATTAACCGCATAAATATGAGCTTTAGGCCGATGCTCCATCCGTATTAGGATAAACAGCTGATCCTTCCGCCGACGAACCCTTAGTGGGAGATAGAAAAAGGTCATAATATGCGCAGCAGCTAATGCGATACCAATGAAAAAGGCCTCCGCCCTTTGCGATCAATCGCAAGGACAGAGGCCCTACCCAATCATAGATATGACTTCAATTCGGAAGAAAGTCCGACAAATTAAGCTTCGAAATTGTACAGCGGTGTGCTGAGGTAGCGTTCGCCGTTACTTGGCACGATTGCGACAACACGCTTGCCTGCGCCCAGTTCTTTGGCCACTTTGATGGCTGCAAAGATTGCTGCGCCGGAAGAGATGCCGGACAAAATGCCTTCTTCTTTGGCTACACGGCGTGCCGTTTCGAAAGCTTCATCATTCTCCACATGGATGATTTCGTCGTAAACGTTCTGATTCAGAATTTCAGGAATAAAGTTTGCTCCGATACCCTGGATTTTATGAGGGCCCGGCTTGCCGCCAGCCAGAATTGGCGAAGCCGCAGGTTCTACCGCGTACACCTTGATGTCCGGATATTTCTCTTTCAGCACTTCACCAGCGCCTGTAATCGTTCCGCCTGTTCCGATACCAGCGATGAAGGCATCCAGGGAACCGCCGATGGAGTCGATCGCTTCCACGATTTCCGGTCCGGTCGTTTCGCGGTGAATCTTCACGTTCGCCGGGTTCTTGAACTGCTCGGCTACAAAGTAGCTAGGGTTCTCAGCCAGAATGGCTTCAGCTTTCTTGACCGCGCCGTTCATGCCTTCCGATCCCGGTGTCAGTACCAGCTCCGCGCCGTAAGCGCGCAGCAGGTTGCGGCGCTCCAAGCTCATCGTTTCCGGCATAACAATGATCGCTTTGTAGCCCTTCGCTGCCGCTACCATTGCGAGACCGATACCGGTGTTGCCGCTTGTCGCTTCCAGAATTGTATCTCCCGGCTTCAGACGGCCGTCCTTCTCCGCTTCTTCCACGATGCTGACCGCGATACGGTCTTTAACGCTCGAACCCGGATTTTGATACTCCAGCTTCACATAAACTTCCGCTGCGCCTTCCGGTACGATCCGGTTCAGACGAACAAGCGGTGTTCCCCCGATAAGTTCAGTTACATTATTAACGACTTTGGCCATGAGCAGAAACCTCCTTGGAATAATAAACGAGAATAATGAAAACAGGGCTTGTGACTGTAGTCTTCAGCATTCTGCTCCCCGGCTCATCAGGAATGTCCGATTATGTATCCGATCGGTCATGCCGGACCGCTCCGAAGTTGGCAGCTGGCGCCGCGCCCCAAGTCGGGCGCTTCTTCGGCGTCTCTGGGAGCCGCCGATATTCCGACTAATTCAGTAGGTATTACTGTTAATCCAATATTATCAATCTTGAAGTCCCTTGTCAACACTTATTGAAGCCTCGTATTTAGTCCGAAGGTCATCCTTGACCCGCTCCAGCGAAGGGGCCTGCTCCAAGGCCAATTCACGGCGCACCTGCTTCCGTGCCTCCTGCTCGTCCGGGGCCTGCGGAATGATGATCTTGTCCGTGCGAATCACCGCAAAATTCGCGTCGAGCTGGAACGGGCCGGCGATATCGCCAGCCTCAAGCCCTGCCGCCGCCGACAACAGTTCCTGGGGCCAGAAGGGATCGTCCTCTTCGACGACCCCAACCCGCCCTCCCTGATGCCGGGTATCCTCATCGGTCGATAGTTCCTCCGCCAGCGCGGCGAAATCCTCGCCGTTCTCCAGCCGGTCCAGCGTACGCTCCGCTTCCCCGTAGGAGGCCAGCTCGATGATGGACAGCTCTATTTTCTTCGGCGGATGGAGCTTGCTTGGATTCTCGCGAAGATACTCATCTATCCGATCCTCACCAATCTTGATTCCGGCGATTGCGATGCTCTCCAGCATAACCCGGTACTTCGCTTCCTTGCGCACTTCTGCCTTGGACAAGCCCAGCTCCGACTCCATCTGCGCGTAATACTGCTCCTCCGAGTCGTACCCGGAAGCCGCTTCCTCCACTTCACGGTCCACATCCTGCTCCGATACGGAGATACCCAGGACTTCCGCTTCCTTCTCTGCGGCAATCCGGTCCACCATCCCAAGCAGCACCTCGTCTCCGTGCTTACGGCGAAGCTCGTCCTGCCACTGGTCTTCGGTAATCCCCTGGCCCGCTACTTTCGCGACCGTCTTACTGCCATTCCCGTTGTCGTCCGCCCTCTCAGCCTTGCGCCATTGCCATACAAGCAGCGCCGCGAGAACCAGCGCGAGGCCGGCCAGAATAAGAACGGCTTTGCGCAATGCGCTCTCCTGTCTCGTCATTGCCGCTTCATTCCTACCTCGCTTGATTCAAAATTTCCTGAAGCTCTTCCTTGTTGAAGGTGTAGGCCTCGTTGCAGAAATGACAGACGACTTCCGCCTGTCCGTCTTCCTCGATCATCTGCTCAAGCTCATATTTGCCCAAGCTGACCAGCGTCTGCTCTACCCGCTCTCTGGAGCAATGGCACTGAAAACGGATGTCCATTTCATCCAGCACTTCGGTATCCGGCAAAATCCGGCGCAGCATATCCTCCGGCTCAAGCCCTTGGTCCAGCAGTGCCGTAACCGATGGAGTCGCGCCCAGATTGTTCTCGATTTCCGTAATTTCCTCATCGCTTAGGCCCGGCAGCAGCTGAATGATAAAGCCGCCCGCTACCTTGACGCTGTTGTCGGCCTCTACCAGAACGCCGAGTCCCACTGCGGAGTTGGTCTGCTCCGATATGGCAAAATAATAGGTGAAATCGTCGCCCAGCTCCCCCGAAATAATCGGAACGCTGCCGCGGTAAGGCTCTTTCAGGCCCAAATCCTTGATGACATGGATGAAGCCCTCGGTGCCGACCGCACCTGCCACGTCCAGCTTGCCGAGACTGTTGCTCGGGAGATGAACGTGAGGATTCTGGACGTAACCGCGGACTTCGCCTTCGGCGTTGGCTTCCGCCACAATTTGACCCAAAGGACCGTTGCCCTTAACCTGGATGTTGATCATTTCTCTGCCTTTGAGCATGGCGCCCATCATGGCGGCTGCGGTAACCGTGCGCCCGAGCGCGGCGGTTGCAGTCGGATAGGTGTCGTGTCTGCGCTGCAGCTCGGCGGCCAGCTCGGTCGTACGAACCGCGAACGCCCGCACTCTCCCGCCAAGCGCCGTCCCTCTCACCAACCGGTCTTTTTTATTCTGCATGGGTTATGGGCCCTCCCGTTTCTAATTAAAAGTATAGCGCTTGTTACTGGTTTCGGTCGTAGATAATCCGCAGTCCTTCCAGCGTTAGCATCGGATTAACCTCGTCAATGCATTCCGTCTCTCCTGCAATCATGGAAGCCAGACCGCCTGTCGCGATTACTTTCAGTTCAGGCGCGTTCATCTCCGCCTTGATCCGTCTTACAATGCCCTCAACCTGTCCCGCATAGCCAAAAATAATCCCGGCCTGCATCGCGTGCACCGTGTTGCGGCCGATAACCTTCTTGGGCTTCTCCAGCTCGATGCGGGGCAGCTTGGACGCCCGCTGATACAGAGCCTCGGTTGAAATTCCGATGCCCGGCACGATGCAGCCCCCCAAATAATTGGCGCTGCCGTCGATACAGTCGAACGTCGTCGCCGTTCCGAAATCCACCACGACCAGCGGGCACTGGTAGCGTTCAATCGCCGCAACGGCGTTGACGATCCGGTCCGCCCCTACCTCGCGGGGATTCTCATAACGCAGATTAAGCCCGGTCTTGATCCCGGGCCCTACCAGCAAAGGGTCTTTGCCGACATATTTGCGGCACATCTCTACAATGACATGCACGAGCGGCGGAACGACGGAGGAGATAATAACCCCCTCCACATTCTTAACCGAGAGTCCCGACATATCAAACAAATTATGAATCATAATTCCGTATTCATCCGCGGTCGCCTGCCTTGCCGTACTGAGCCGGAAATGGTGCAGCAGCTCCTTCCCGCGGTATACGCCAAGCACGATATTGGTATTGCCGATATCCACGGCCAGCATCATGACAAGCCGCCCTCCTTCTTCGCATTCAAATCCAGACTGATATCCAGGCTTGCGAAGGAGTAAGTCAGCCGTCCGACCGAAATTACATTAACCCCTGTTTCAGCGATGGAGCGAACGGTCTCAAGCGAGACATTGCCCGACGCCTCGGTCTTGACATGCGGGGCCTTGGCCTTGATCCGGCGCACCGCCTCCGCCATCATCTCATGGGACATATTGTCCAGCATGATAATATCCGCTCCTGCGGCAAGCGCCTCCTCCACCTGATCCAGGCTCTCGGTTTCGACCTCAATCGTCATCGTATGCGGGATATGCGCCCGCGCCCGGCTGACCGCCTGCGAGATGCCGCCTGCGCCCTTGATATGATTGTCCTTGATCATCACGGCGTCGTACAATCCGAACCGGTGATTCGCGCCGCCGCCGATACGTACAGCATACTTCTCCAGCATCCGGTGTCCCGGCGTCGTCTTCCGGGTGTCGACCAGCCTGGTCGGCAGCCCTTCCAGCGCTGCCACGAACGAAGCCGTCCGTGTCGCGATTCCGGACAACCGCTGCATGAGGTTCAGCGCAAGACGCTCTCCGGTCAGAATAGAATGCGTGCTGCCCTCCACTTCGGCCAGGACGGTTCCCTTGGCGATCACCTCTCCCTCCTTAACGCGCGGAAGGAAGCTCAGGGAAGGGTCCACCACCTCGAATACGAGCTCCGCGACCGGAAGGCCGCAGACGACTCCGCCCTCTTTGGCATGAATGATTCCCTTGGACTGGTGTCCGGAGGGTATCGTCGTCTGGGTGGTCACGTCGCCGGAGCCGACATCCTCCCGGAGCCATGCCTTGATGGACTCTATCAGTTGTTCATTATATCCATTAAACATCATCGCTTTTCTCCTCTACAATGCCAACGCCCCGGATCTGAAGCAAATGCTTGCGCCAATGCTCATCATCCCGCTGCGGAAAATCCTCGCGGTAATGGGCCCCTCTGCTCTCCTGACGCGCCAGCGCCGATTCTGTGATCAGCAGGCTGCAGGTCAGCATATTGGCAAATTCATATTCTTCACGCTTGGTCAGCGCCCCGCTGAATATCGGAAGCTGCCGCTTCAATTCGTCCAGCCCCTTGTTCAGCATCTCTTCATTTCGGCGCAGACCGGCGTAGCGGACCATAATCTTCTGAAGCTTCAGCCGCCGCTCCACAATCGCCTGGGTAGAATGCTCATGCCGGCCCAGGTCGCAGCCCGCCGATACCGGGCCCTTCTTGAGCTTCGGCAAGCTGCGCACACGCTCGATAATGCGCCCGCCGAAGACGATCGCTTCGGACAGGGAATTGCTCGCCAGGCGGTTCGCGCCATGAACACCGGTGGACGACACTTCACCGCAGGCAAAGAGCCGCGAAATGCTGCTCTCGCCGTTCAGGTCGGTCTTGATGCCTCCCATCATATAATGCGCAGCAGGAGCCACCGGAATCCAGTCGCTCGTAATATCCAGACCATAGCTGATGCAGGTCTCATAAATCGTAGGGAAACGGTGTTTCACCATATCCGGAGATTCATGGGTGATATCCAAATAGACAAAGGTCGACTTCGTCTCGTCCATCTCGCTGAGAATCGCCCGCGCCACGATATCGCGGGGAGCCAGTTCCAGAAGCTCATGATAACGCTCCATGAACCGCTCGCCGTTAATGTTCCGCAGCACTGCTCCCTCGCCACGCACCGCCTCCGAGATCAGAAAGCGGGGAGCACCCGGATAACTCAGCGCCGTGGGATGGAACTGCAGAAACTCCATGTCACGGATATGCGCGCCCGCCCGGTAAGCGATCGCCACACCGTCGCCGGTCGCCACATCAGGGTTCGTTGTGTAGCGGTATAACTGGCCCGCGCCGCCCGAGCAGAGAATGGTCGCGTCGCCCTTCAGGAACAGGCGCTCTCCGCTTGGTCTCTGGACGAGCGCGCCGACGCATTCCCCGTCCTCGGTAATAAGGTCGATAACATAATGATCATCCCACACCTCGATATTGGGATGCCGGGTAAGCTGCTCGGACAGCGCCCGCACGATCTCATAGCCGGTCGCGTCTCCGTTCGCATGCAGGATGCGCCGGTGGCTGTGAGCGCCCTCCTGGGTCAGCGCAAGGACACCGTCCTCCTTGTCGAACAGCGTGCCGAGCCGGATCAGCTCGCGCACCCCTTCAGGCCCTTCGTTCACCAGCACATCGACGGAGGACGAGGAGCATAGGCCCGCCCCGGCCATCAGCGTATCCTGACGATGATAGACGGGAGAATCATCTTCGGCGATAACGGCAGCTATGCCTCCCTGGGCATAGCGCGTGTTGCTCTCCATCACCGACTTCTTCGTGAGCATAACGACACGGCGATCCTCGCTCGCCTTGATTGCCGTGAATAATCCGGCTATGCCCGAGCCGATGACGATGCAATCCGTCTCGACGACCTGCAGCTCCCGGAGATCGAAATCAACCAAATATTGTGGAATCATGACCGCTCTTCACCTGTTCCTAATCGAAAGAGTAGCGCATGCTACTTGACTTGTAGCATGCGCTCTAAGGACAATCTGGCTTTATCTGCGACAACTTCCGGCACATAAATCTGCGGCTTCATCGTCTCCAGGCATTTCACCAGTTTTTTGAGATTGTTGACCTTCATATTCGGACACACGAGGAATTTGGAAGCAAAATGAAACGCTTTGTCCGGGCTGTCTTTCCGCAGCTGATAGCCGGTTCCATCTTCGGTTCCGACGATAAATTCGCGGGTCTCCGACTTCTTGCAGTAATCGATAATGGCGGTCGTGCTGCCGACAAAATCGCCCATAGCCACAACTTCAGGACGGCATTCAGGGTGAACGACAAACTCGGCGTTCGGGTACTTGGCCTTCATTTCCACAACATCCTTAACGGTCAGCATATCATGAGTGTTGCAGTAGCCCTCCCAAATGATGAGCTTCTTGCCGGTCTTCTCCTGTACGTAATGGCCCAGATTTTTGTCGGGAACCCAGATGATCTCCTCGGCATCCACAGATTCAATCACCCGCACCGCGTTGGCGGAGGTACAACAGATATCCGTCTCGGCCTTGATCTCGGCGGAAGAATTAATGTAAGTGACGACCTTCGCGTTCGGATGCTTGGCCTTCAGCTTGCGAAGACCGTCTACGTTCACCATATCAGCCATCGGACAGCCCGCGCGTTCGTCCGGAATGAGCACCGTCTTGTTCGGGGCCAGAATTTTGGCGCTTTCTCCCATGAAATGCACACCGCAGAACACGATCACTTCCGCGTCGGTAGCCGCCGCCTTCTGAGCCAACAAAAAGGAGTCTCCCCGGAAATCGGCAACCTCCTGAACTTCATCGCGCTGATAATAGTGAGCCAGAATAATGGCATTCCGTTCCTTCTTGAGCTGTTCCAAGCGTTCACGCAGTTCACGGTTCTGTTCCTGCCTACGCTCCAGCGCCAGAGCTTCCACTGTTCACGTTCCCCCTTATGTCTTGACGCCATGCCTGCGGCACAGCCCATCTGTCGGTAAACTGGTTATTAAATCTGAAGCAGGTTTATGAAAAAGAATAGACTTCGTAATATTTATCACTAATGTACACAACTGTCTACTTCGTGTCAATCAGATGAAACACCCGGCGGCAGCCGCGCCAAAGGCCGGAACAATCGCATTCTTCCCTAAAATAAAAAAAGCCGCGGAAGCGCCGGATATCGAATCCTGCGTTTCCGCGGCCTTCATTAAGCCAATATATGTCCGCCTTCCACATGCAGCACCGTCCCGGTCACGAAGCCGTTGCCGATCAGGTACAAGACGCCTTTGGCGACATCCTCGGCGGTGCCGACCCGCTTCACCGGAAGCTTGGCGGCAACCGATTCATAAAATTGGTTCCGCGCCTCCTCCTGCATGCCGCTGCGCGAAGGCGTATCAATAATGCCCGGCGATACGACATTGACGCGGATCGGCGCCAGTTCGAGCGCAAGTGTCTGCCCGAGGGACGATACCGCGGAATTCACGGCGCCCAGCACGGAAGAACCCACCATCGCCTTATAGGCGACGACTCCCGAGAACAGCGTGACCGATCCGCCCGCGGACAGATGGGGAACGCCGTATTTCACCGCCAGGTACTGCCCCCAAAATTTATTGTCGAACAGCCGGCGCGCCGCCGCCGTGTCCGTCTGGAGAAACGGACCGCCTGACGTCTCGGCCGCGCTGACCACCAGATGATCGAACGCGCCGATACTGTCAAAGAGCTGCTGCACCTGCTCTTCCTTCATCATATCAACCTGGCGGAATTCCGCTCCCGGCCCCAGGCTTGCCACCGCCTGTTCCAGCTTCTCTGCGGAACGGCTGGCGATCACAACCTGATTTCCAAGCGCCAGCAGCTGTCTGGCTGTTTCCAGTCCGATTCCCGAGCTGCCTCCGATAATGACGATCTTCTGATTCGTTACATTTGGCATTTAATTCCCCTCCTTTTTGTCCATCCCATTGTGAGTGGTTAAATCGTTAAGTTAAGCGCCGGTCAATACCTCTTTCAGGTGGCGCCGAAGACCTGCAACATAATCCTCGATACGCGGATTTTTGATCACATCATAGCAGGCGTAGCTTCGGAGCGGCTTCATTCCGACATACTCCTGAACCCGGTGCAGATGGCGGATCGCTTCTTCCAAACCGTCTCCCTTGAAGAACTGGCCGGGATCGCCAAAGGCTTGTGCCGGAGCGTTCCAGGTTGTGGAGAACATATACTTGGTTCCGGTCAGCAGACCGCCCCGGCCATATGTTCCGGCTCCTTCGAAGAACGTTCCCGGAGCGTAGACTTCATCCATATAAGTCTTCATCAGCCCCGGAACGCTGAACCAATAAATCGGGGTCTGAAAAATGACGAGATCCGCCCACAGGAACTTCTTCCGTTCTTCTTCAATGTCGTAGCCATGCTGAACCGTTGTGGTCCGCACCTCGCCCCGTTCGCTTAACTCGGCGGCTATCGTATCGGCAAGCGTCTGATTCAGTCTTCCCTCCGCACCGGCATATTGCTGATGCCCGTTGATTACGAGGAAATTCTTCAACCCCTTCACTCCCTCTCAAACAGCAAATGTGATTTTGAATGGCCATTCGTCGATATTATAAAATGCAATAATTCATTTTGGGAAGTAGTGATATTTAATTCATATAGTTTCCGCAAGGGAAGTTTTGTGGTATGATTACATTTATCAGAATAATTAGTTCAGGAGGTCTTCGATATGGATATTCCGGTTCCGGATACGATTGAACTGACGAAGGGAACGCCGGGCGAGCCCTGCCCAATCGCCAGAACGCTGGACATTATCGGAACGAAGTGGACCTTTCTCATTATCCGCGATCTGCTGATCGAAGGGACGCTCCGATTCAGCGACCTGCTGAAATCACTGGAGGGGATCAGTCCCAAGACGCTCTCTCTGCGGCTCAAGGAACTGGAGGATCACGGCATCGTGAATCGAAAGGTGTATCCGGAGGTTCCTCCCCGCGTCGAGTACAGCTTGACGGATAAGGGCCGGCAGCTGGAGGGAATTTTTATCGAGTTGAAGCGCTTTGGCATTAGTCTGTAGGGATGAAGGGCGGCAGAACTCGTCAAATCTCATACATGCTGCATACGAGAAAAAAAGCCCGGAGAACGTCGCGTTCTCCGGGCTTTCTTCTGTTTCATTCATTAACTCAGGCTGCTTCCGCCGCCGTTGCCATCGGTATTGCCTTTATCTCCGCCGTCTTGCGGAGGATTGTTCGTAATATCCTTCGGCGCATCGCCAAGCGTAGCGCTCTGCTCCTCGGATTTACCCTGGATGCGGACTTTGACGTCACCGATGGAATCGATGACTGGCTCTGCACCGTCATTAGTCGTTCCCTCGCCGCCTTCCGGCTTGCCGTCCTCGGTCAGATAGCCCTGCTCGATCAGCTCTTTAATCTGTTCAAGCTCAAGCGTCTCTTTCTCAAGCAGCGTGTTCGCAATGAGGTGCATTTCCTTGGAATGCTCCTGCAGAAGCGCTCTGCATCGTTCGTAGCATTCGTTGGTAAAGCGCTGCATTTCCTGGTCGATCTCATAAGCGATCGAATCACTGTAGTTCTGCTCATGTCCGATATCACGGCCGAGGAACACCTGGCCCTGACTCGTACCGAACTGCATCGGACCGAGCTTCTCGCTCATGCCGTATTCCATGATCATGCTGCGCACGATCCGAGTTGCCTGCTGGAAGTCGCTGTAAGCGCCCGTGCCGATTTCACCGATGAACATTTCTTCGGCGACCCGGCCTCCGAGGAGTCCGGTAACCTTATCGAGCAGTTCCTGCTTCGTAACGAGCATGCGGTCTTCCTTCGGAAGCATGATGACATATCCGCCGGCGCGTCCGCGCGGGATAATCGTAACCTTGTGGACCATATCGGCATGCTCCAGGAAGTATCCGGCGATGGTGTGGCCGGCTTCATGGTAAGCGACAATCCGTTTCTCGCGTTCGCTGATGACGCGGCTGCGCTTCTCAGTACCGACGATAACGCGGTCGATCGCCTCATCAACTTCCCGCATAGAGATATCCTTGCGATTGCGGCGAGCGGCCAGCAGAGCCGCTTCGTTCAGCAGGTTCTCCAGATCCGCGCCGGTGAAGCCGGTCGTGCGCTTGGCGATTACGTCAAGCTTCACGTCCTTCGTCAGCGGCTTATTGCGGGAGTGTACCTTCAGAACTGCCTCGCGTCCTTTCACGTCTGGACGGTCAACCGTAATCTGACGGTCAAAGCGTCCCGGACGAAGCAGCGCGGGGTCGAGAATGTCGGCGCGGTTCGTTGCCGCGACGATGATAATGCCTTCGTTGCCGCCGAAGCCGTCCATTTCGACGAGCAGCTGGTTGAGCGTCTGCTCGCGTTCGTCATGGCCGCCGCCGAGTCCGGCGCCGCGCTGGCGTCCGACAGCATCGATTTCGTCAATGAAGATAATGCAGGGTGCGTTCTTCTTCGCGTTCTCGAACAGGTCGCGGACACGGGATGCGCCGACACCGACGAACATTTCCACGAAATCCGAACCGGAGATGCTGAAGAACGGAACGCCCGCTTCACCCGCAACAGCGCGGGCAAGAAGGGTTTTACCGGTACCCGGAGGGCCTACAAGCAGTACGCCTTTCGGAATACGCGCGCCGACAGCGGCGAATTTCCGCGGGTCCTTCAGGAATTCGACGACTTCGACAAGCTCCTGCTTCTCTTCGTCGGCTCCCGCCACATCCTCGAAGGTGACTCTCTTCTTCTCTTCGTTGTAGAGGCGGGCCTTGCTCTTACCGAAGTTCATGACCTTGCCGCCCCCGCCTTGCGCCTGATTGAACAGGAAGAAGAACAGGATGAACATAATCACAAGCGGTATAATGGAAGACAGGAAGGTCAGCCAGATGCTGTCGCCCTCCATTTTCTTCTGGGTGAACGGGATACCGTTGCTTTCACTGGCATCCGTCAGTTCACTGATAGCCGCATCCGTAGGAGGAATATATGTGGAGAAGCTATCCGATTTAGCCCCGTCCGGCTTCTCTTTGTAAGCGCCGGTTACGAGAAAGGCGTTGCCTTCGAACTGAACCGTCAAATTCTTCACATTATTATTCTTAAGCTCCTGCCGTAACTGGTCGTATCTAGGGAAATCGGCGGCTTCATTTCCATTGCTGACGAATTGGACGATGCCCACCACGACAAGAAATAAAATCAAATAAAAACCAGAATTCCGGATGAACCGATTCATCCCCTACCTCCTCTCGCAACACTTAAGTTATTGTAACATAGCCTATCGGAACACCTCAAATAGAGGGACTTCCAGCCGAAATGCAAACGGGGAAGCAAGGCTTGGAACAAAGTTATTTGGTGTAGATCTCCGGTTTCAGAATCCCAATATAAGGAAGATTCCGATATTGCTCGGCAAAGTCCAGTCCATACCCGACGATGAATTCGTCAGGAATGACAAAACCGGTATAGTCAGCCTCCAGCTCTACCGTACGGCCTGCCGGCTTGTCGAACAGGGTGACGACCGAAACCGAAGCGGCGTTGCGATTGCGAAGGAGTTCAATCAGGTAACTCAGCGTAAGACCGCTGTCGATAATGTCTTCCACGATCAGCACGTCTCGGCCATCGACCGGAACGTCCAGATCCTTGATAATTTTAACGACACCCGAAGATCTGGTTGCGGCTCCATAGCTGGATACAGCCATGAAGTCCATTTCAACAGGTACGGTTATAACTTTAACCAAATCAGCCATAAAAATAAACGCGCCTTTCAGCACGCAGATGACTAAAGGAGTGCGACCCTCATATACATCGCTCAGCTTGGCACCGAGCTCCTTGACTCTTTCCTGGATTTGCTCTTCGCTGATCAAAACTTCCTGAATATCGTTCTGCAACCTGTGAACCTCCTAAGATATACTATGAAAAACTGTCTGCGGCCATTACGAATCATTCCGGGGCCAGGTCTTCAAGCGACAGCAGCAGAACCGAAACCGTGTCTTGGCCAACGGCGGCATGGAATGAGCGGCGGATGCCGGGAATCCATATAATCTCGCCATGACCGTCGCACACGATGGGAATACGTGAACGTCCGGCGGAAGGTATCTTGTCGTCAATGTAAATATCTTTTACCTTTTTGCTTCCGTTTAATCCCATGATCCTGATGGTATCTCCAGGCAGCCGCGAGCGAATCGTCAGCGGGAAGACCAGTTGATCCAAGTCGAACCAGGCTTTTGCCCGGCCGCCGGAACCGCTGTAATCCAGTCCCTTCGCGCGCTCAAGGGCTGTCATGGTAAGAACCTTGTTAATCTCCCGAAGCTCTAGCCGGGATGCCGGTGAAGACAGCATATAGGAATAGCTGGCCTGACCATCCGGAGGAGACGAAAGGAAACAAACCGTATGATATTGCCGAATGCAGGTCAGTCCGCCCCCCAAATCCAAACGCCAGGACGCCGTTCTTTCCTGCAAAATTCCCCGCCTTACAGCTTCAACCTTCGGAAAATCGATTTCCGGTGTATCCGCCGACAGATAATTTAATATTAGTTTAATCAAACGCCGTTGTAAAGCGGACGGCAGGGCGGCAAAACCGGCTGATTCAAGCGTACATTTCCCCCGTTCCTTCCGCACAATATCCGCGAAGCTGCGCGCGGCAGCTTCCTCCATGTAATCGTCCTCGGCGCCGGCGATTTCAGCCAGTTGCGTCAGAGAACGGGACAGCGAGGGATTGAACTCCGCCAGAAAGGGCAGAACCTCCAGGCGCACGGCGTTGCGCTTGTACTTAACCTGCGCATTGCTCGCATCCTCTGCATAGCGGAAGCCGCGCTCCCGGCAGGCTTCAACGAGCGATGCCTTGTTCATACGAAGAAGGGGACGCACAAGTTCCATCTTTCTTTCGGTTCTTTTCCAGCGCATGCCGGCAAGTCCCGAAAGGCCGCTTCCCCGAAGCAAATGCATCAGCACAGTCTCGGCCTGGTCGTCGGCATGATGGGCCAGAGCTACGGCCGCCGCTCCGTGACGGTGTGCGGTATCGATCAGGAACCGGTACCGCTTATTGCGGGCGGCTTCCTGCGGGCCCAGACCGCTTTCCTTCATATAAGCGGGGATATCGAACTCGGCGAGTTCGAAGGGAACCTCCAACCTCTCTGCGAGGTCCCGGACCAGTTCCGCCTCCATTTTCGATTCTGCCCGAAAGCCGTGATTCACATGCGCGCAGATGAGGGACAACGGCATCCTTGTGCGGGAGATTTCATTCAGAACATGCAAAAGAGCCACAGAATCCGGCCCGCCGGACACTGCGACTACGATGGCGTCTCCGGCGCTCCACAGCTTATATTCGGCTGCGGCATCCATAACCGAATCCACCAGTTCATTCCACTTCATTAATATCAGGCTTCCTTCCTGCCCTGTAGCCGCTATTGGCCGCGACTGGGCGGCTGCCGGCACGGCAATCGGCGTGCCTGTCCTTATGTATAATCATAGAATATTAAAAATGATAAATCCAGTACACGGTAAAGACAAGCAGGCAAAGGGACAGTGCAAAGGCCCCCTTAAGCCAGCCGGGGGTCGCCACCGGCTCAGGCTTGCTCCGCCCTCCCCGGAAAATGTGGGTCTTCCAGGCCTCTCTCGCTTCAGCGGACGAGGCAAAACCGCCCTTTAGAGCGGTCTTCAGCCAGGATGCCAGTTTCCGATCAGGGAGACGGTTCGCCAGCTTGAGCAGTTCCTCTCCGCTTCGCATCTGGGGAAGCTGCGCAGCAGCGTTCTTCAGCCCCTGCTCGTCCAGAAGACGGAGACATAGCACGGCGAAGGCGAACAGATCGTAAGCCTCGTCACCAACCCGGCTTCCCGCGCTCCAGAAGCCGCGGTCATGCCACTCGGTGAACTGCTTCACGCTTCGCCCGATCGGGCCCGCCCCGCCGAAGTCAATCAATTCGGCTTCGCCATACTCCGAGACAATAACATTCTCCGGCTTCAGGTCGCCGAAGATAAAGCCGCATCCATGCAGGGCGCACAGCCGGTCCAGCAGCTTCAGTCCGATCAATTCCAGCCAGGCCGGCCCCTTCTTGGCCAGAAAGCGGTGAAGGGGCATACCCTGGACATACCTCATCACGTAGAAAGGAAAATCGCCGTCCGAGGCGTCGTCCGATTCCAGAAAGTAGAAGGACATCGGATCGGGCTTCCCGGGCCGCTTCCCCTGCCTGGCCTGGCAGGATTGAAGCGAAGTCAGCACATTGATCTCCGACTGAAGATCGAGCGCGTCGTAGCCGATCTTCAGCGCATACTTCTCCCGTCTGCTCTCCCGGGTTACCAAATATACGGTTCCGTTAGCACCTTTTCCGAGCAGCCTGTCCACCACATACCGGTTCCCTCGCCACTTGCCGGCGATAACTTCCCCGGGAGAACGTACGGGCCTAGACGACGTATCCACCGGGCATCCCTTCTCCTTCTTCAGCGTAAGCCGCCAGGCGGCCTTGATGTTCATCTAGTGTATCATACCGGAAATGATCCAGCACCCGGAAAATGGCAGGTCCCGTAGGCGTCGTCCCCTTCATCCGGATCTTCCCGAACAGCGACCGGATGCCGGTTACGTTGCGGCTCCAGTCCATATCCATCACGGCCGGCTCCTCCCCTGTTCCGGGAAAATGAAACACGGCAATTTCGCTGACCCCTTCCCGGGCCTCGAGACTGAGCGCCAGATCGCGGATAGCCTCCTCGACAGCTGCAAGCTTCGGCTTCATGCTGGCGCTTGCGTCAATCAGCAGCGCCAGCCGCAGCGGCGCCTTCTCGCTGAGATCGTCCACCACAGTCACCACCTGGGAGCGCTTCGCGGGCGGAAGATCCTCGATCGAGCCTTCACCCAGAATTTTCTGCACTTCCTTATTAACCGCCACCTGAATGGTCTGAACCACGGTCTTGCGCGTCATCATCTGCATCGTCTGCGCCAGCTGCGGCGAGCCGACGATCCGGCTGAGACCTCCACCGGCCTTCGCAATATCCTCGATCTCCCTCCCTCCTAGCTCGCCGATCGTTCCATAGTCCACCACTCCGATCACATTGACACTAATCCCTTCCTGAAATGCGTGTGCCGCCGCCATCACCGGGCTGTCGCCCACATTGGAACATCCATCCGTAATCAACAGAATCTGCTTCATCCTCTTAGCCTCCCGTTATATGAACTCTCTCTTCTCTAGTATGTCCCAGGAAGAGAGATTCCAAACGGGATAAGAAAGGCAAAATCAGAGTGACGGAGTCTTCAGCTTACGGTCCGGGGCCGCTCCATGCGCGAGAGTCCCGGAACATGCAGTGTCGACCATTCGGGCCGGTAATGGTCGATCCGGCTGACAACTACCGTCATATCATCATGGATCTCATTGCCCTGATAGCGAATGACCTTCTCCAGCAGGCTGTCGGCGATCTCCTGGGGATCGCCCGTATCCAGTTCCTGGATCATCCGCTTCATCCAGATTTCCTTGTTGACCGCATACCCGGGCGCGTCGTAAATGCCGTCGGTCATCATAATAAGGATGTCGCCCGCCTGCAGCTGCATGGTGACGAACTCGACCTCGATATCCTGAATGATGCCGATCGGCAGATTGCTGGCCGTGATCGGAATGACCTCGCTTCCCCGTTTGATGAAGCTGGGCGCCGAGGCAATCTTCATGAAGGTCGTCTGGGCGGAGTACTGGTCGATCAGCGCCATATCCACCGTCGCATAGAATTCCTCCGGCGAGCGCAGGAGCAGAATCGAATTGACGGACTTTACCGCAAGCCGCTCATCCATGCCGGATTGCAGCAGCTTCTCCAGCATGCCGAGCGCCGCGCTGCTCTCCATCTGCGCCCGTTCCCCGTTGCCCATGCCGTCGCTCACCGACACCGCAAATGTTCCGTTGCCCAGCTCGGAAATGCTGAAGCTGTCGCCGGAGAGCATATCCCCTCCTTTGGCGGCTTCTGCCATGCCGGTGCTGATCTCGTAGGCTTTCGCGGAGCCGAAGATCACCGTCGCCAGTCCCTCCCGGCTGTAAGGAGCTGTTTCGCTGACCACCGATATATTCTCCTCTAATATATCGGACAGAAGGGGAGCAATCATTTTACGGCATTCATCGAATCCGCGGGTGTAGGCATGGACAATTTCAATTTCCACACGGCCGGGGTCCAGACTGATGATATCAATGCCTTGAATGGACAGGCCCATAGCCTCCAGCGCTTCGCGGATCTGCGCCTCCTGGCGGTACATCGCCTGACTCTCCCGCTTGATCTCCCGGGCCAGATCCTCCATGACCTGCGAGACGCCGGACAGCTGCTCGGCCACAAATTTGCGGCTGTCGTATATTTGTCTCTTCCACCGCATATCATGCTGGTAGAGGTTGTATTCGCTGCGCATGACCTCAAGAACCTCCTCCGTCTTGCCGCAGATCCGCGACCATTCGGCGGGCAGCTTGTCCGCCGAAAGCTCGGGATTGTCCTCGACGGCGGTCATCATATCGGTCATATATTTATAGGTCTGATAGAATTTCGCATCCCAGCAATGGGTGCGACGGACGCATTTGGCGCAGGCCTCCTCGGTCACCGCATTCATGAAATGCTCCATCTCCCGGTTCGCTGCCTCCACTTGGCCGGCAGATGAAACCTGGCCGAAGCTGGTGGACAGCTGACGAAAGACCTGGGAGAACTGGGTTACACGCTCGGCGGTAATATCGCGGACGCGCCGCGCATATTCATGCTGGGAGCGGCTGTGATCGATTGTCCCCGGTACATATTTGGCGATCGAAGCGATCGTACTGCGCGGGGTCGCAATGAACAAGAGCACCGCTGCGCAGGTCTCCCAAGTGGATAGAAGCATATCGCCCGGCCCGCTGAAATAGACGGACAGAATGCTTGACCCGAGCAGCATGCCGAGCGCCACGGCGCCTTTGCGCCCGCCCTGCAGCATGCCTGCCAGCATGCCCGAGAAGGCGAGCAGACTCATCTGATAGATCGCGTGAATATCAGCAAGACTAAGGATCAAGCCCGTCACAACGCCGACAGCGGCTCCAAGGGGAGCCCCTCCCGCCATCGCGAACAGCAGAATTAAATAACGCGACAGAACATGCTCAAGGGACAGCCCGTCCACCTTCCAGCCGACCAGTCCGGTCATAATGGAAGCAAGCATAATAATCAGGCAGAGAATTTCCTCATTTCGCAGCGCCCGGCTCTTTGCTTTGTAGAGCAGAACAGGGAGGGCCTGAATGAAGACGAGCGTCAGCACGAAGGACAGCAGCGCATTCAGCGTCGTCATCATTAAGGCATACCAGGAGAGGGAAGGGCCGATCACGCTCTGGAAGAGCCCGACCATAAACGAGGAAACGAAGACCATGACCGGCGCATAGGCGAGGTCGATCCGCTGAAAGGCTTTCAATCCTTTATACAGCAGAACGAAGAGAATGAGCTCCGCAGCGATAACCAGCACGCCGGGAAACGGTGTGAACAATGCTCCGCCGATAATCGCAGCGAAGACAGGTGCAATGCTATCTCTGCGCATAAAGACCACTATGGCGAAAAAAGCCGCGGCAAACGGGGACAGCTCGTTCAGAATCATCGCTCTGCCCAGCAGAAATCCCATGCAGCTCAAGAGGAACATCCACTTTTTGGATTCCAGCCCGCGAAGAGCCCGCCGGCGGCTGCCCCACGCCTTTACGCTTTCCCACCAGGTCGACTTCTCTTCCTCTCTGACGCTCTCAGCTCTTGTCCATTCCGGGAATTTCACCACATTGCTCTTCTCCATCGATTTAAGCACCACCCGTTTAAGAGTAAAATCCACAGCCCTTGCCGGAGGGTTGTCTTGGATTTCCTTTTGGTGGACCCATTATATCTGGATGAGTATGGAAAGTTTGTCAGAACAAGAGGACCACACCTAAGAAATTTCCGACAAAAAAGTTCGGAATGACGAACACTTGTCAGCGCTCTCATTCCCTTGCCCGGCGCTTGTCCAGGCGGCCTCAGGAGCAGAAGCTAGCAGAAGCTCCCGACAAGCGGCATCCCCGATTCGTCAGCGAATGGGGCGGGCTTTCGCGGAATGGCCTTGGATGCTGTCGCAAATTTCCTTCGAGCCGACAAATTCAACCGGAGCCCGGAATAAAACCGGGCCTTTTGACGCCTTGCTGGTCCATTCATGGTTCTCCCGCGGACTACAGAGGAAGGGGGGCGACGAAAACAGAAAAAAACCGCAGCAGGCCTGCCGGCCCCTGCGGTTGTTGCATGTTAGGCTGATTTGATTAGACGCGTTTGGCTCCACGGCCGCCGCGTTTGCCTTCCGTGTTCTTCTTGAGAGAAGACATCCGTTCTTCACTGTCTTTAAGGAAGCGTGACATTTTATCCTCGAATGAAGGTTTACCGGCTGCTGGCTTGAATGGACGCCCTCCCCGTTCACGATTGTAGCCGCCACCACCACCGCCACCGCCGAAACGGTCACCGCCGCTTGGACGATCCGGTCTTGGTGCTCTGGGCGGTCTAGTCTCCGAAGCCGGCTTGTCGACTGCCTGCTTGATGGAAAGACCGATCTTGCCGTCCTTGTCGACATTGATCACCTTAACCGTTACCACGTCATTAATCTTCAGATGATCGTTGACATCCTTGACGTAATTATCGGCGATTTCCGAGATGTGAACGAGACCTGTGACACCTCCTGACAGATCTACAAACGCTCCGAAATGCGTGATGCCTGTCACCTTGCCCTCTAACTTGGTGCCCACTTCAATTGCCATAGAATAAAATGATCCTCCCTTAAAAATATACAGACTTAAGATTAGAAAAATCCAGTCTGCGGTGATTTGATTATACAGGAAAGCGCATTGCAAGGCAACAGAGCGAAGAGCCTCTTTTTTCTATAAGGAGAAAGGCTTGACGGCTCATTCGCCAGATTGTTCGGTACGGATCGGAATCTCCCCTTTAGGGTAGATGTTAAACCATTTGCGCGCCAGTTGGCCGACATACTCGTCGTCATTAAGACGCGACACCTCATACTTCAGCTGGTTCAGTGAAGCGTTCACCTGTTCGCCGGCAGCCTGCTTCTTGGCCAGGTCCTGACTCTTGTCCGCAATCAAAGCGCTCTGGGCGAAGAATATGTAGCCGGCCCATCCGAAGAACACCGCCATCACGGCCATCCAGAGAAATCTTCTTCTCTTAGCTCCCGCCGCGGTGCTCCCCCCAGCCTGCTTCTCTTCCGGAGAAAATCTGTTCATAAGAGCGGTCCTCCCATTAAAGGTCAGCGTTGTTTTTTGGCGGCAATCCAAGCCTTCAATTTAGTCAGCGGCGCGCTGCCCAGCAGCCGGTCATAGAGAGGGGTTAGCCATTTAACGGGAAAATGCCACAGCGGACGGGTCAGCCAAAGCGCAAGCTTCAGCAGTCTCCGGAGCACGGCTGCAAGCAGCCGCAGCGTCCAGCGTGTCAGTCGCCATATTCCAATTAGCGGCATGCCAATCACAATGCCCAGCAGCTTCACCAGCAGTTTCCATACCCGCTGAACCACCTGAATTAACATTACCACAAATTTCTGGACCGTAACACTGAAGATTAAAAAATATACCCACACACCCAGGAACAATCCCAGAAAGGCGTAAAAACGAAGCTGGCCCTGATTGCCCTCGTACAGAAGGCGGAAGACAAGCAGAGCCGAGGCCAGCCAATAGAGCAGATCGAGAACGGCCGTCAGCCATCCCGGAAATCGCAGCCGCTGGGACAGCACCCGGTACGCGTCAAAAGCAAACCCCATCATTGCGCCGGCCCCCGCCAGGTATAGCAGTGTCATCCACTGCACAGCCGGATTCATTTGAACAGCTTGCCGAGCAGCCCTTTATTCTTGTCCTTCGCTCCCGGTTCCACATAAACCACCGATTGGATATTCCCTTCCAGCGACAGCAGCCCATTCTCCAGACTGAGGTTCTTGATATGTAAATGGCTGCCGCGGATGCTTAAGGTCCCAAGCTCTGTCTGAAGCAGAAACTCCCCGCTGTCGAAGCTCTCCACATTCTGCACACCCGTCAGATCCACCGCCTTACGGCTGCGCATATGAAGGTCGTGCTGCTTGACGTTTTTTCCAGGTTCGATCATGGCCTGTACCCCTCCTTCTAGTCCTAGCATATGGCTGTCCGGATCGGTTTAGAACAGGCCCGCAGCGTCCTTTTCGCGCAGCATTTGCAGGCTAGAAGCGGCCTGTTATACAAGGATGTACGCCTGACAGCGTCCTTTAGGCGCCAAGCGTTTACCGAGAAATAGAAGATCTATTATAAATAAAGTCTTATATCTAAAAAAAGCGCTCCCGCATACAGCGGGAACGCTTCTTCCGAGAAAAAAGGGACCGTCTACCAATCCAGGCCGTTGCTCTTCTGGATCGGCTCTTCGCGGAGCACAGTGTACATGCCGGCAGCTTCGTCCTTGCGGGTCGTTTCGACCAGCTTCTCGACGCGTACCGTCACGAGCTTCTGCCCGAACTGGACCGTGATTTCGTCGCCGATCTTCACACTCGCGCTCGGCTTCGATTCTTTGCCGTTGATCAGCACCCGGCCTTGCTCGGACACATCCTTCGCCACTGTGCGGCGCTTGATAAGACGGGATACCTTAAGAAATTTGTCGAGGCGCATTAGTTGACGGCTTCTTTAAGCTTGCCGCCGGCCTTGAACGCCGGGACGTTGGATTCCGGAATATCAATGACCGTACCCGTCTGCGGGTTGCGGCCTGTCCGGCCGGAGCGCTTGCGGGTTTCGAAGGTGCCGAACCCGATCAGCTGGACTTTATCGCCCTTGGAGAGGGCTTCCGTAATTTCACCAAGAAAGCCGTTGAGCACCAGCTCCACGTCTTTTTTGGACAAGCCGTTTTTCTCGGAAATGTTGTTGATCAGATCTGTTTTGTTCATAACTTAGCGTTCCTCCCGGAAATGAAAAAAATAAGGAAACGATCGATCTTGTGCCCTGCTATGGCGAAGACCGCCGTTCCATCTTAAAGGTATTCTGGATGCCTTGTCAAATTCCTGCCGAAGCCAGCGGTTTTTGGACAGAATTTGGCAGGGCCAAATGATTCAGGCGCTTACCCGGAGCAGCTTCATGCCGGGCTTCAGGCCCGCTCTGCCCCCTTGGCCTCCTGCCAGAGCGCCTCCATTTCATCCAGTGTGCTGTCCTTGGGCGATATGCCCCGCTCCCGCAATTTGCGCTCGATATACCGGAACCGTTCGACAAATTTGCGGTTGGTGCGCGTCAGCGCCTCCTCCGGATCGGCGTCTATGAACCGGGCAGCGTTCGTTGCCGCGAACAGCAGGTCTCCAAGCTCCAGCATCTGCTCCTCCTGAGAAGAGCCGGAGGCAATCGCTTCTTTCAGCTCATCAAGCTCCTCCTGAACCTTGGCGAGCACATCCTCGACATTGCCCCAATCGAAGCCGACTTTGGACGCTTTCTTCTGAAGCTTGTAGGCCTTCATCAGCGCCGGCAAATCGCGGGGGACGCCATCCAGCGCCGACAGTTCCCCTGGCTCGATGCCCTTCCGCCGCTTCTCCTCGGCCTTCATCCCTTCCCAGTTCTGCAGCGCCGCCTCCGCGTCGGCCGCATCCTTGTCGCCGAACACATGCGGATGACGGAAGATCAGCTTGCCGTTCAGCGCCTCGATTACGTCGAATACGTCGAACGCGCCCAATTCTTCCTCCATCTGCGAATGAAGCATAATCTGCAGCATAAGATCGCCGAGCTCCTCTTTCATATGCTCGGGATCATCCTCGTCGATTGTCTCCAGCACCTCGTACGTCTCCTCGATCAAGTTCTTGCGAAGCGAGTCATGCGTCTGCTCCCGGTCCCAAGGGCAGCCGCCCGGACTGCGCAGGATGCCGACGATTTCGTGCAGCCGGGCAAATGTTCGCTGCCGCAGCCGATCGGAGCGGTCCGCCGGAATGTAGATCAGCGACAGATTGCCGTAGCCTTCCTGGCGGTCCAGCTCATAGAGCGGCACGCGCAGAATCTGTTCTTCGCCTTCCACGCCAAGGGCATGTCCCACGACCACCTCATATTCGGGCGGATACATTTCCATCAGGCACAGCTTCGCCTCGGAAGCCGTGTAGGTATCGTACACCTGGCCGATCAGCGTATGCAGCTCCGGCTGAAGCTGTGAGCGGGTAATGCCAGTGGCGTCCAGCAGCTGGAAGCCCTCGATCGGATCGAAGCCGAGGCGCAGAAACGCTTCATCAAGAAAGCTCTCGCCGCCCAGCACGGTCAGTTCGATGGATTCCTCCGCGCAGCGCGCCCGCAGCTTGGACACGGCCGATTCGGCAACCATCGGATGGCCGGGAACGGCATAGACGATCTCGTCGCCCTGATTCCCCGAGCGCGCTTCCTCCAGCAGCTTCAGAGTAATCGCTTCGTACACTTCGGGAAAGGAAGAAAAGGACTCATACAGGTTGTCAAAAGACTCGTATGGAATCTCCAGTTCCTCCAGAACCTTGACCGCCGGGTGCTCGCCGGTCCGCACATGCACCCGGGAAGCCGCCTTCAGCTTGTTCACGATGCCCAGCGTCAGCCGGTCCGGATTGCCGGAGCCAAGTCCGACTACCGTTAATTTTGCGCTCATGCCGATTCTCTCCTTATCGCGCCTGCCAACCCGGCAGGCGGTCTATAATTCCCTGGCCTGTCTCCCCGCCATCCATGATCGTCAAGGAAACAGGCCCCATTTCTTAATCTTCCGGGCCAGCTTCGGACCGAATCCCGGGAGCTGCATCAGCTCCCCTTCGTTCAGCAGCCGCAGCCGCACGGCCAGCGCGGCGAACACGAGGCAGCCTGCGGTTACACCGAGCAGGCTCTCCCCGAGCGCCTGGATGCGGCCGTGCACCCCGGCCGCGCCCAGCAGCGCGCCGCCCGCCCAGCCGGCGGCGGCCGCAGCCGCGGCAAGACCCGCGATCAGCGCCGCGGGCTTGCCGAGCCATTCCGCGGGGCGCAGCGTAAGCCCCGCCGCCTTGCGCAGCAGCCGGAGATTCAGCCCGGCTGCCAGTGCCTGCGCGGCCACGCCTGCTATGGCCGCGCCCATGATGCCCTGCTGCGGAACGAGCAGCAGGTTCAGCGCCGCCTTCAACGCGGCGGCGGCCAGGAAGTGCACGGCCGGGGCGCGCACATGGCCCAGGCCCTGGAGCAGCGCGGCGGAGATGAGGCTGACCGTTCCGCCCGCGGCGGTGAAGGCCAGCCAGCGGATCGTGCCGCTGCCGGCGGCATCGCCGTACAGGGCGATGTTGATCGGCACCGCGAGTATGGCGAGCCCCGCCGAGGCGGCCAGGCCGAGCAGCCAGAACCAGCGCAGCGACAGGCGGCAACGACTCTCGATCTCCCTGGTGTCGCCGCGAAATTTCGACTCCGCCAGCGCCGGGATGAACAGGACCGTGAGCGAAGTAGCCAGCATCGTCACGAGCTGGACGATCGGCAGCCCCCGGTTGTAGATGCCGAAGTCGGCCATCGCCCGGCTCTCCCCGACGGCGTAAGACAGCAGCCTCGGCATAGTGAACACGTCCACGAGGCTGATCAGCGGCGCGGCAAGGCCGCCCAGCATGACCGGTACGCCGTAGGTCAGCAGGCTCCGGACGCTGCCGGAGCGGCTGTGAGCCGCTGTCGAGGCTGCGGCGGCTGTCTCGGCGAACGCATCAACGCTCGCCGCTGCGGTTATCGACGCGGAGGTTTCCGGCGCGTCCATTGTGGCTGCGGCTGTGGGGGCCGCAGTTATGGAGACTGCCGCCTCCGTCGCGGCCGCCGCTGGCTTACGGCTCACCCGGCGATGCCGGCGCCAGAACAGCAGCATGACGGCAAGCCCCGCCAGACCGCCGCCGGCCGACCCCAGCATAGCGCCGGAGGCAATCTCGCCGGCGCCCGCACCGCTCTGCGTCAGCAGGAGCAGCAGCGTGATCATGACGGCCACCCGGGCCGACTGCTCGACGATCTGCGACACCGCTGTCGGCAGCATGTTCTGGAGGCCCTGGAAATAGCCCCGCAGGGCGGCGAGCAGCGGCACGACCGCCAGGCCGAACGCGGCGGTCCGCAGCGCCGCCACAATATGCCCGCTGCCGATGAAGCGGGCGAGCAGCGGGGCGCCTGCATACGTGCCGGCGGCGAGCAGCAGCCCGGCCGCCGTGGTCGTCAGCGAGGCGCGCCGCAGCACCTGCCGGCTCTGGGGGGTACCGCCGCCGGCCTCGTCCTCGGCGACGTACTTCGAGACCGCCGCCGGCAGTCCCAGCATCGCCAAGGTGACGAGCAGTGTGTAAATCGGGTATACCGTGTTGTAGATGCCGAAGACGGCATCCCCGCCCAGGTTCTGCAGCGGAATTTTTTGCAGCGTTCCAATCAGCTTCGACAGCAGTGCGGCGGCGCTCAATATAAACGCTCCCCGCAGCAGCTTCGAGCCCGTCGCTTCTTTTCTCATATCAGCCCTACTTCGTCTGAACTGGATTCGAATGAATTTCTATATTATACCGCAACCTCCCCTGGAACGACAAAATCCCGCCTTCATCGTTCCGGTCCGTACGCCGGGATCGAAAAGCGGGATGGGGAAAGACCTTTACTGCTCCATCTGTTTGCCCAAAAAACCTGCGGCCGTTTCGGCCATCTTGACTTCCATCTGCGACATTTTGACCGCCTCGTCCTTGTTCATCATCACTACGGCTCCGATGGGATCGCCTCCCGAGATGATGGGAGCCGCCACATAGGAAGACAGGGTATCCTGATAATCCTTCGTGATTTCATAGGTGCCGCCGTTAGTCTCCAGCACCGTCTTTCGGCTGTCCATGCATTTTTCGAGCAGTTGTCCGACCGGCTTCTCCAGATAATCCTTCTTGGAGCCGCCGGAGAGAGCGATAAAGGTATCACGGTCGGATATAAGGGTAATATGTCCGGTGCTTTCATACAGCGATTCGGCATACTCCTTCGCGAAATCGCCCAGCTCGCCGATGGGGGAGTATTTCTTCAGGATGACCTCCCCGTCGCGGTCCACAAAAATTTCAAGCGGATCTCCTTCGCGGATTCGAAGCGTCCGTCTGATTTCTTTAGGAATAACGACCCGTCCCAAGTCGTCGATGCGTCTTACAATGCCAGTAGCTTTCATTCACCTGTTGCCCCGCTTTCTTAAGAAGTATTGTGTCAACTACTGCCTTTGGTGAGGGACCCCACGATCCCGGCGTTGGTTCCTTGTTGTCTGACCATAGTATTCATCTGTTCCCAGTTCCTTATGCATAGTACAAAGCGGCACCGCCAAAGATGGCGGTGCCGCTGTAAAGAGCCTGAATGATGTTGCTTGGAATTAGCGAAAATCCATGCTTACTTGGCGCCTGCGCTCGCGCTTGGCGAGGCGGCCGGAGCGGCAGAAGCCGCCGGAGAACCGGCAGGGGCTGCGGAAGCACCCGCAGAAGCGGCTGGGGAGGCGCTGCTCTTCGGCAGGTTGATTTTTACAATGATGCTGTCCAGATTCTTCTCCATGAATTCCTGCAGCTTGTTCGACGCGACCGAGCTCTTGATCGTTTCCTTCTGCTCATCGGTCAGCTGGTCAAATGTCTTCTCGGTACGGGATTCCACCTTCATGATGTGGTAGCCGTAGGTCGTCTCGACCGGATCACTGATCGTATTCAGCGGAAGCGTCTGGGCTGCTTTCTTGAATTCCTCGACATAGGTGCCGAGCTCCTTGTTCTCATACAGACCGCCGTTATCCTTGGAGCCTGTGTCGTCCGAGTATTCCTTGGCGATCGCCGCGAAATCCGCTCCGCCGTCCAGCTTCGCCTTCACTTCCTTGGCGCGCTTCAAAGCGTCTTCCTTGCTGCGCTCCTTATTGTTCGAATCGGTGAAGCCGACCAGGACATGGCGTACCGAAGCTACGGTGAAATCGCCTTTGGTGTCTTCGAATTCCTTCTTCACTTCATCGTCGGTTACCTTCTGAATCATATCCTGATAGACGCTCAATACGCGGACCATATAATTCTTGATCTCGTCTTCCGTAACGCCCTGCTCTTTCAAAGAGCTTTCATAGGTGTCGCCAAGCCCCTGCTTGTACGACGCAATCTGCGAGTCGGCCTGCTTCTCGGCTTCCTGCTTCGCTTTATCGTCCGCTTGCCCCGCCAAATATTCGAAGGCGACCTCCTGCTTCAGGATCGTCTCCTTGAAGGCATCCAGTTCCAGATACTGCGCCTGCTCCGGGGACAGGAGCTTCATCACCTTCACATCGGTGTCAAATTCCTTCTGCGTAATTTCGCCCCCCTTATAAGTAGCGAGTACCGTGCTGTTGTCTTCGGCATTGTTCTTGCCGCTGCTGCATGCCGAGAGCATGGATAACGAAAGGGCCGCTGCCAGCGAGACGAACAGCACCTTCCAGGGTTTATTTGACCGCATTGTGTAATTCTCCCTTCGATTTAAAAGCGGGCTTGACTTCCTTGAGGAAGCGCTCGAGCAGTTCGAGCAACTCCTTGTCGTCAAGGCCTTTGGCTTTGATCCGGATGGCCGCTTTGGCTTCCTTTTCAAATTGTACACGTCTTTCAAAACCATTGCCAATCTTGGCAAGCTTGGGCGTATCGATCATCGCGATCCGGTCCTCATGGAAGCTCAGCAGCACCTCGTCGCCGCGCCGGTTCATGGAATCGAGGCCGTACAGTTTGCCGTACAGCTTAAGCCGCGCGACGGACAACAGATTCACTACCGACTCAGGCAGCTCCCCGAACCGGTCAAGCAGCTCGTCCTCCAGCTCCGCCTCGTCTTCGAAGGTCGCAACGCCGGCAACTTTCTTGTAGATCTCGATCTTCTGCACACTGTCGTAAATATACTCGGAAGGCAGGTAGGCGTCAATTGCCAAATCGATGACGGTATTGCCTTCCTTAAGCGACTGATCCTCTTCGCCGAGGACGGTCACCTTCCGTTTGCGGATTTCTTCCGCCAGCATCTGGGAGTACAGGTCGAAGCCGACCGAGGCGATGAAGCCGTGCTGCTCCGCGCCTAGCAGATTGCCGGCGCCGCGAATCGACAGGTCGCGCATGGCGATCTTGAAGCCGGAGCCAAGCTCGGTGAACTCCTTGATCGACTGCAGACGCTTCTCGGCGACTTCGGTCAGCACCTTATCCCGCTGGTAGGTGAAATAGGCATAGGCGATCCGGTTGGACCGGCCGACCCGTCCCCGAAGCTGGTACAGCTGGGACAGGCCCATTTTATCGGCATCATGGACAATCAGCGTATTAACGTTCGGAATATCGACCCCGGTCTCGATAATGCTTGTGCTGACCAGCACGTCGTACTCGCCGTCCAGGAAGTCGAGAATCGTCTTCTCCAGCTCCGACTCGGACATTTGGCCGTGACCGATGCCAACCCGGGCCTCCGGAACGAGCATCTGGATCTGGGAGGCCATCTCCTGGATGCCCTGCACACGGTTATACAGGTAATACACCTGTCCTCCGCGTCCAAGCTCCCGTTCAACCGCCTCGCGGACCAGCGTCTGGCTGTATTCCACGACATAGGTCTGCACGGGGAAGCGATTCTCCGGCGGCGTCTCGATAACCGACAAGTCGCGAACGCCGAGCATCGACATATGCAGCGTGCGGGGAATCGGAGTTGCCGTCAGCGTCAGGACATCGACATTGGTCTTGAGCTTCTTCAGCTTCTCCTTATGGGTGACGCCGAACCGCTGCTCTTCGTCGACGATCAGCAGGCCCAGATCCTTGAATACAAGATCCTGGGAGAGCAGGCGATGGGTTCCGATTACAATATCCACCGTTCCCTGCCGGACGCCCTTGATCGTCTCGTTCTGTTCCTTCCGGCTGCGAAACCGGCTGAGCACCTGAATATTTATCGGATAGGAAGCGAAGCGCTCGCGGAACGTCTCATAATGCTGCTGGGCCAAAATCGTGGTCGGTACGAGCACCGCCACCTGCTTGCCCTCGATCGCGGCCTTGAAGGCGGCGCGGATCGCCACCTCGGTCTTGCCGTAGCCTACATCGCCGCAGAGGAGACGGTCCATCGGACGGTTCTGCTCCATATCCTTCTTGATTTCCTCGATTGCCCGCAGCTGATCCCGGGTCTCATCATACGGGAACATTCCCTCGAATTCATGCTGCTCCTGCGTATCCCTCTCGAACCCGTAGCCCGGCGCGCTCTGGCGTTCGGCGTACAGCTTGATCAGATCGTCGGCAATATCCTGCACGGAGGAACGCACTTTATTGGTAACGCGTGTCCACTCATTGCCGCCGAGCTTGTAAATCTTCGGCTCCTTGTCCTCGGAGCCTACGTATTTCTGGATCAGATCGATCTGCTCGATCGGAACGGACAGCTTGTCTCCACCGGCGTACATGATGTGCATGTAATCCCGGTGAATGCCGCTGACCTCCAATGTCCCGATGCCCATGTATTTGCCGATGCCGTGATTCTGGTGCACGACATAATCGCCAATTTTGAGCTCGGTATAGCTCTTGATCCGCTCCGCATTATCCATATGCTTCGAATTTTTGCGGGCCTTGCGCTGCTTCTGCGAGAACAGCTCTCCCTCGGTAATGACCGCCAGGTGAATCGAGGGAAGCTCGAAGCCGGAACCCAGACTTCCAAGCATAATGGTCGGCTCCTCAATGCCGTAATCGTCCAGCACGCGGCGGATCCGGTCAATCCGGTCCTCTCCGCCTGCAAGCATGATGACCTTCACGCCAGATTTGTGCCAGCGCTCCATCTCCGATTTCAGCACATTCATCTGTCCGTGGAAATCCTGCATGCCCCGGCTGATGAAGCCCAGAATATTCTGCGGCTGCACATGCGGAACCTGACGCAGGAAAATCGACATGAAGAGGCTTTGGAACGGACGATGGTAGATCACCGCATCGCTGTCGAGCGACAGCTCCAGATCCGGGAGCGTCTTGCCGTTCTGCAGCAAATGCAGGTTCCATTCCGATTCGTCGCGCTCAAGCTGCTTCGCCGTCTCCAGCAGACGCGCCGGTTCGTCCAGTATAAGCAGGGTGTCCTCCTCCATGTAGTCATAGAGATGGCAGCGTTCCGGATAGAGCAGGGCAATATATTTATACATTTCCGGAAAATACGTGCCCTCGCGCAGAAGCTCAAGCTCGCGTCCGATCTCTTCCCGCAGCCGGATCTTGGCCTGCCGGTCGGTCGTCTTCTCCAGCTGGCGTTCCAGCAAGCCGGACGCCTTATCCGCCGCTGCGGCAAGCTGTCTCGCTCCGGCGACAATTTCCCTGGCAGGCGTGATGGTCACGCTTCTGACCTTGTCGATGGACCGCTGGTCGGATGGATCGAACGTCCGGATGGAATCGACATCTTCGTCAAAGAGCTCGACCCGGTACGCCAGCGGCGTATTCATCGGATAGAAATCGAGGATGCCTCCCCGGACGCTCAGTTCTCCGCGGTTCTCCACCCGTTCAACCCGTTCGTAGCCCATTTCAATCATGGCGTTCAGGAACGTCTCCAGCTCAAGCGTTCCGTCCTGTTGAATAGTAACCTGCGCATTCGCCATGACTTGCGGCGATGGCAGCAGACGCCGCACACCCGAATAAGGCGCGACCACAATGCCCCGGAATCCCTGCGAGCATTTGTTCAGCACCTCGATACGCTGGGCCACTGTCTCCGGGCTCGAGACCGCCGCTTCGGCCGCGACGAGCTCATTGGCCGGATACAGCAGAACCCGTTCAGGAGAAAGCGCTTCCTGCAAGTCATCGGCAATTTTTTGCGCCGAGAACATGTTATGCGTCACGATGAGCATCGGCCGGGAAGTCTCTTCATGCAGAGCAGCGAGCATGATCTGCCTCGCCGATCCCGAAAGACCCGAGATCAGCTGCTCTTTCATTCCGGCGGCGACGCCTTTGGCTACCGACTGAAAATCGGAATCTTTGGTAAAAGCCTCAATAAGACCTTGTAACAAAAGGCGCACCTCACTTACTAAAATCGCATCAAGCGAAACGGGTTCTTCCGCCGCTTCAACGCGCATGGAATAATAAATTTTTTAAAGATCCGGAGAACCCGGAAATAGAAGAACAAGGATACGCCGTCCGGCTTATCCCCTGATCATATGATTAATAGCAGCTTATACGTGCTGCATTTCAAAATAAGCCTCAGCTTTAGAGCCAAGGCTTTCGGATTCTGCGTGAAATCGGCAACGGCCTCCAGCTATTGAAGCGGGTTGGCCAGCAAGCTCAGCTCCGGATTATACTCCAGGGCTTCCTTGCAGTAGTCGCAGGTTACCTTTACGGTAATCCCGCCTTCCGAATCATACGCTATTATATCTCTGCGTTCTGCGGGGGTCAAGGAATGAAGGCCCAGCTTCATCTCACTGACCGCACTTCTTGGAATGCTCCCGAGAACGGTCCGGCAGTGTCTGCACACATAGTGTATTGCCATCAATATGCCTCCTGAAGGTAGAATATACCTTCAGTATGCCCCGTTTGCTTCTCTGCTAGCCCAAGACCCGCACCGCAATCAGCCGTTAAACTTGGCCATCGTCTGTTCAAAGGTATGATCCAGGCTGAATTCCAGCGCATCGCAGGTACTGCCGATCATATCGGTTAGCCGCTCGCTTTCCTTCTTGGGGAAGGTCCCCAGCACATAATCAATAATGGCATAGCCCGGCTCCGGCCGCGAAATGCCCATGCGGATCCGGTTGAAGCTCTGCGTACCGGTATGCTGAATGAGTGACTTGATTCCGTTATGCCCTCCGGCGCTGCCCTGATAGCGCAGCCGGATTTTGCCCACTTCCGTATCGAGATCGTCGTAGACGACAATCATATCCTCGAGGGCGACCTTATAATAATCCATATAAGCGCGAACCGCTTCGCCCGATAGATTCATGAAGGTCATCGGCTTGATCAGCACGACCTTGGTCCCGCCGATATTTCCTTCCCCGATGACGGACTTGCACTTGTTCTGGTTAAAAGAGATGCCGTGGCGCCGCGCCAGCTCATCCAGAGCCATAAAGCCGACATTATGCCGGGTCTTGGCGTACTGCGGCCCCGGGTTGCCCAGACCGACGATCCATTTCATTTGTAAACCTTCCCTTTCTTGGTACAATAGAAGCATAAGGGTGCTCCAGACCCGGAATCCATTTCAAAAAGACAGGTGATCTTTCTATGCTTCAGCAGGGCGAGCCTCTGACGCTTCACCGCCATTTTCAATACCATCTTCAGTATGCCATTCCTGTCGAGGTGTACCGTGGCGACGAGCATGTCGATATCGGTATTCTCACAGCTGTGGATGGCAGCTTCGCCGAGCTTCAGGGCACCCTCTACAACCGAAGTATGTTCACCTTCATCTCCCGGCCGGGCTTCTAGCTCCGCCGCTTCAGGCGCAATCTTCGCCAAACCGACAAGGGGTTACACCTCCTGAAGCAGGAGATGTAACCCCTTGTCGGACATTCAGCCTTGTCCCCGCTTCTTATTCAATCTCGAACAGCTTGCTGATGGACAGCTCCTCGTGAACGCGGATAATCGCCTCACCGAGCAGCGGAGCCACAGACAGCACTCTCAGCTTGGAGGTAGGCTTCTCATGGCGGATCGGAATCGTGTCGGTGACTACAACCTCTTTGATCGGCGAGTTCTCGAGACGCTCATGCGCAGGTCCGGACAGTACCGGGTGCGTACAGCAGGCGTACACTTCTTTCACGCCGCCTTCCATCAGAGCGTTGGCCCCCAGCACAATCGTACCGGCCGTATCAATGATGTCGTCGATGAGGATTGCCGTCTTGCCTTCGATGTTACCGATGATGTTCATAACTTCACTAACATTCGGCTCCGGACGGCGCTTGTCGATAATCGCCAGCGGCGCATTCAGGAAGTCAGCCAGCTTTCTGGCACGGACCACGCCTCCATGGTCGGGAGAGACGACGACCGGATTCTGAATCTGCTTCGACCGGAAATACTGCGCCAGAATCGGCACGCCCAGCATATGATCCACTGGAATATTGAAGAAGCCCTGAATCTGCATGGCATGCAGGTCCATCGTAATGACGCGGTGCGCGCCAGCACGTTCAATCAGGTCGGCTACCAGCTTAGCGGTGATCGGATCGCGCGAGCGAGCCTTGCGGTCCTGGCGGGCATATCCGTAATATGGAATGACGACATTGATGCTCTTGGCCGAGGCGCGCTTCAGCGCGTCGATCATGACCAGCATCTCCATCAGGTTGTCGTTGACCGGGCCGCATGTCGACTGCACGATGTAGACATGGCAGCCGCGAACGCTCTCCGACAATTTGACCTGAATTTCGCCGTCGCTGAAACTGGTCGTATGGGACTCGCCCATCGGAATCCCGATATAATCGGCGATCTGATGAGCCAGCTTCGGGTTGGAGTTACAGGTGAAAATTTTTAATTTGGAATCCAGATAAGCCATAAAAGTTAAACCCTCCGTGACGGTTCAATGGAATTTTGGCTGCCCGCGCGCTTACGATGGATGGCGCTGGCTTTTTTTCGCTTTGGCCCGGGCACGGATCTTGTCCGCATAACCCGGCTTGTTCTCCTGACGCTGTCTCGCGATTGCGAGATCGCCTTCGGCGACCGTTCTAGTGATCGTAGATCCGGCTACCACATAAGCGCCTTTGCCGACCTTGACGGGAGCGATCAGGTTGACGTTGCTGCCGATAAAGGCCTCATCCTCGATCTCCGTCAGAGATTTGTTAAATCCGTCGTAGTTGACCGTGATGGCCCCGCAGCCCACGTTCACGTTCTTGCCGACGACGGCGTCGCCGACATAGCTCAGGTGGGATACTTTGGAGCCGTCGCCGATGGTGGCTTTTTTGATCTCCACAAAGTCGCCGATCTTCACATCTTCACCCAGGACGCTGCCCGGACGCAAATAGGCAAAAGGCCCAACGGAAGTCCGTGCGCCGACTTCGGCACCGCTTAAGACGGAATGTTTGATCTTGGCTCCGTCACTAATGGCGCTGTCTTCAATTTCGCTGGAGGGTCCGATGGTACAGCCCTCTCCGATAGCGGTCTTGCCTTTCAATACCGAACCCGGGTAGATCACCGTGTCCGTGCCGATTGTTACATCGGCTTCTATATAGGTTGAGGCAGGATCTATAATCGTTACTCCATTCAGCATATGGCGGCGGTTGATGCGAAGGCGCATTTGGCTTTCAGCCTCGGACAGCGCCAGGCGGTCGTTCACGCCGATCGACTCCGCTGCGTCCTCCGTCTGGAAGGCAAGCACCAGCTCTCCTTGTTCCCGCAAAATGCCGATAACATCGGTTAAGTAATATTCGCCCTGCGCGTTCTGGTTCGTCACCTGCTGCAGCGCCGCGAACAACTTGGCGTTGTCGAAACAGTAGATCCCGGTATTGATTTCGCGTATGGCATCCTCTTCGGGCGTGCAGTCCTTCTGCTCCACAATCTTCAGCAGCGCGCCATCCTCGGTGCGGATAATGCGTCCGAGTCCTGCGGGATTGTCCATTACGGCGGTCAAGACTGTCGCCGCTGCTCCCCGCTTCTCATGCAGCACCATCAGCTCGGCCAGCGTTTCCGGCTTCACAAGCGGCGTATCTCCGCAAGCAACAATCAGGGTGCCTTCTTCCCCGCCTAGGATATCCTTGGCCTGCATAACGGCATGGCCGGTTCCAAGCTGGGTCTCCTGAAGAACATATTCCACCGAATCGCCCAAGTAAGCTTGTACGCTCTCGGCGCCGTGTCCTACCACCACAATATTGCGCTGGCAGCCGGTTGCTTTGACTGTGTCAAGCACATGCCCTACCATCGGCTTTCCGCAGACGGGATGCAGCACTTTGTACAGCTTCGACTTCATGCGCTTCCCCTGACCCGCGGCCAAAACAACAGCCATTCTTTTCAAGAATGCCAACCTCCTACTCTAAACTCATTACTGAATATACTTCATTCTCGGCAAAAAGAAAAGAGAACCATCCCAAGGATGGTTCTCTTTTCTTCGAACCCCAATTCGAATTGCATAGCCGAAACCACTGTTCAAAAAGCAAGGGCACTTCCCGGAGCGATTACGCTCCTTCTTCGATTACTTCTTCTTCCGTTGCCGCGCGGTCATACTCGGCAAGCACCGCTGTCTGGATCTTCTCACGCGTTCCGGAAGAAATCGGATGCGCGATGTCACGGAATTCCCCGTCCGGCGTACGTTTGCTGGGCATGGCAACGAACATTCCATTGTTGCCGTCAATGACGCGAATGTCGTGAACGACAAACTCGTTATCGATGGTAATGGATGCGATTGCCTTCATTCTCCCCTCAGAGTTAACGCGGCGGAGTCTGACATCCGTAATTTGCATGTGTGTGTTCACCACCTTTTTCCATAAGAGACTTGGGTGTATAATTCCACACACTCAGGCAAATTCCTTCTTTTTGGTGGTATAAAATCCCTTTCATAATCCAATAAATTTGACAAAACGGTGTTTTTAGTGTTCTTTTATCTCTTTCAACACCATATTCACGAAATTGCCATATATTTATATCTGAGGATTATTGAAGAAATTACCGGGATACGCCGAGACCCGCCGTTCCTTGGGGTCCACCTCGCCCAGCCGAATGAGCGACACATAATCATGCAGAAGACGCTCCTCCGACTCCACCGCGTCCGATTCTACGAGAACGCCGACGCCTGCGACCTCCGCGTTGAATTCCTTCAGCAGATCCACCATGCCACCGACCGTTCCGCCCGCCTTCATGAAGTCGTCGACGATAAGCACGCGTGATTTCTCCTTAAGCGCTCTGCGCGACAAGGACATCGTATGTATGCTCTTATGGGAGCCCGATACATAATTGATGCTGACCGCCGAGCCCTCCGTTACTTTGTGGTCACGCCGTACGAGCACCACCGGAAGCCCCAGCTGCGCCGCCGTTGCATAAGCCAGCGGAATGCCTTTGGTCTCCACTGTCATAACAGTATCGATCGGGACGCCATAGAAAGCCGTCGCAATGATCTTGCCTGCCTGCTCCATAAGGGATGGCTGTCCCAGCAGGTCGGACATATAAAGATAACCGCCCGGGAGAATCCGGTCGCTCTGTTCAAGCTGTCTGCACAGATCCTGGACAAAGGACAAGGCCATTTCTCCCGGCATAACGGGAATGTATTTCACGCCGCCCGCCGCTCCGGCCAGCGTCTGCAGCTCTCCGATGCCTTCGCCCTCGAACACTTCCTTGATAATCGCCAGGTCCTCGCTGATGGAGGACTTGGCCGCTCCGTATCGTTCGGCAAAAGTGGAAAGCGGCAGCAGCTCATGCGGCTTTTCCAGCAAAAATTGGGTCATATCCACTAAACGCTGACTTCTTTTTAGTTTCTTCACTGAAGGCTCCCTCGTCAAAACCGAATATTATAGAGAAAATATATCACTTTTGTACGGCTTTACACAAGGGATACGGCTTCGAATTCGTTATCCTTCAGCACAGCGAACGAACCGCGTAGACCTCGTTGCAAAATCCCCGCAGCCCGTTGTAAATCCGGGGCACCTTCGACTGCTTGGATACGAGCCCGAACACGGTCGGCCCGCTTCCGGACATCAGCACACCGTCCGCTCCCAGCGAGATCATCGCTTCCTTCAGCCGCAGCACCTCGGGGTGCAGCTTCAGGGTAACCTCCTCCAGCACGTTGCCGAGCCTTCCGCAGATCGCCTGGAAGTCGCGGGCCTCCACCGCCTCCCGCATCAATGCGGCGGAAGGATGGTTCGTAATCCGATCCGCCCGGAGCTTGCCGTACACATCGGCCGTGGAGACATTGATCGGCGGTTTGGCCAGGATAACCCAGCATTGCGGCATGCTGAAGATCGGCTCCAGCTTCTCGCCTCTTCCGGTGGCAAGGGCTGTTCCGCCCGTTACACAGAAAGGGATATCGGAGCCGAGCTCAGAGCCAAGCTCCTGAAGCTCCGTATGCGACAGGCCAAGTCTCCAGAGCCGATTCAGGCCGCGAAGCGTCGCTGCTGCGTCGCTGCTTCCTCCGGCCAGTCCGGCGGCGACCGGTATATGCTTATCCAGATGGATATGGACGCCCCGGCTAATGCCGTAACGTTCCTTGAGCAGCCTCGCCGCCTGAAAAGCCAGATTCTTCTCGTCGAGCGGAATATAACCGGCCTGGCTTGATATAATAATGGTGTCTCGCTTCATTTCGGACAGCTCCAGCCTGTCGGCGAGATCCACCATGGTCATGATCATTTCCACCTCATGAAATCCATCCGGCCGTTTGCGCAGCACATCCAGCATCAGGTTGATTTTGGCCGGCGCTTTTTCATATACTTTCAAGGCGTTCACCCTACTCTCCATTTTCCCTAACCAAACAGCTTAACATATTATAGGGGAATCTGAGAATGAAGTCCATTGCACCCGCAGCGCAGCATGATCAGGACATAATTTGCGTAAAGTTGCAGAATATTTTCATGAAAAAGGCCGTCCCGCGAAGGACGACCTTTTCCTTTTATGCAGTCTGTGGAGGATCAGGATCTTCGCGCAGCCTGTTCGGCAAGCTGGATCGCCCGTTTCACCATGTTCCCGGCGTCCTTTGCCCGTATGCCTCCCCAACCTTCGCGCTCCACCGTCTCATAGAATCCCAGATCCTTGGCCAGCTCGGTCTTGAGCTCCTCGGACATCATGCTCCGTCTTCTGCGGCTCACTACGGATTCCTCCTTCGGTTAATGAAATTAGGGATTGCCTACTTAGTATGGTTGTGTTCCTGCCTTAGCATACGCCCGAGCCACTTCAGGCCGCCGAGAAGCAGGGCATCACAAGGATAGTCCCTGACGGCCTTTTGGGGTCGACAGACGCTGAGTGGGAAAAATAAAGCCTGTGATTTTCGGGTAAGTTATAAATCCCCTAAGTACGCAAAACAGCCTCCCCTCTTGCGAGAAGGAAGGCTGTTTGTTGAGGAAAATATTTACGCTTTTGCAACCATAAGCGGCAGTTCTACATCATCTTCACAGACCGTAATTTCAACGGTCTCGGTCAGGATATCGGCATAGCTGTAAGAAACACGCTTAAAGGACTGCTGCTCCTCATCGAGCTTGACGATAAATACAGAAGGGTACGTTTCTTCCAGGACGCCGGTGCGTTCGACCGTCTTGCGGCGGCCACCGTTGGCCCGCAAAGTAATCTTGGAACCGACATGAGCTTCGAGACTGCGTTTAATTTCCAACAGCGTGTTATTAGCCATTGCCTAACGACCACCTCTTTCCTTGTCCATTATAACTCCTTTTAACGTCGTTGTCAAATCAAACAAATAATTATAGAGGATGCCAATTATGTTTGTCAACGATATTTTTTGAGTCATGGACACGGAAAAAGAGGCGGGTCAGATCGCCGAAGGCGTTACCTTCAGCGTGGACAAGTCATGCAATCCCGGCATGCCAATGCGGAAGCTGCCCCGGGTCTCAACACCGCCAACACCCTGGCTTCCGCTGATCGTATGATGCAGCACATCGTTCAGGTCAACGGTCTCGCGGATTGAAGTCAGAGCCGCCTTGGCCGCGATATAGACGGGATCAAGCGCATGAATCAGCACACGGGCCGGCGAGCTCGCGAAATTGGCTCCCGCCCCGATCAGCGCCTCAAAGTGCGACTGACAGGCGCCCGCTACAACGGTCAGTGCGTCGTAGCTGCGCTCGTAATCCCGGGCCACCGAAATGGCAGCCGCGAAATTCTGCGAATTCTTGTAGCTGTGCAGACTGTTCAGGTCATAGGACGTCAGCGACTTCAGCACACCGTCATGTCCGGTGACGACCACGATGTTCGGACGCACCTTGGGCAGCAGCCGGTACAGCACCGAAGCCATCTCCGGCTCGCGCACATGATGGCCCTCGGCCGGAATGCGCAGCTGCTGGTACATGCTGAGGCTCTTGCCCAAATAACCCGGGTCGCCATCCAAGTGAAGCACCTTTCCGGGAAGCTCAAAGTAGGAGCCGGCATTTGCCGGCTGATCCCACAGATCGGCCGTCCCGCTCATTCCCAGCCGGCTGCGTTCCTGCCGGTTCCTGCTCAGCTCGGTCAGCGACTCCGCCGCCTTAATCCGTGCACGCTCTCCCCGCTCGCTCGTAGCGGCAGGAGGCACCCGGACCAGATCGCTAAGAGGTGCATCCGCCAGCAGCCGGAATTCCGTTCCTTTGATGACCGCCTGATTTCTCGTCAGCTGCTCCACCCGGAACGTCACGTCGCCGCCGTAAGACCTCCGAACGACCAGATCTCCAATATTCATCCCAACATCACCTCTTTCCCATCCTATGGGCTAAGAGACCGGTTGGTTCTCATTTCTTCACGAAATGCCCGCTTCAAGCAGCACATCGCTAAGGCGCGCGTATTCGGCCAGGCTTAGCGTCTCGCCGCGCCGGGACGGCTCGATGCCCGCTGCCGCAAGCAGCTCCTCCAGCCGCTCCCGGCCCTCCTTGGGAAAGAAGCGGGCCTTCAGATTGTTGGAGATCGTCTTGCGCCGCTGCGTGAAGGAGGCCCGCACTACCTCGAAGAAATGATTCTCGTCCTTCACCTCAACCGGCGGACGCTCCCTGACCTTCAACCGGATGACCGCCGACTCCACATTCGGCTGGGGAATGAACACCGTA
Organism: Paenibacillus stellifer; assembly: GCF_000758685.1. Classification (NCBI taxonomy): domain Bacteria; kingdom Bacillati; phylum Bacillota; class Bacilli; order Caryophanales; family Paenibacillaceae; genus Paenibacillus; species Paenibacillus stellifer. The sequence continues at coordinate 36,482 of NZ_CP009286.1, read as the reverse complement.
TGCGGAACCGTGCAGATCAGCTCCGGCTCGCTGTAGTATTGGACCGCAATGCTCAGACTCCCGTAATCCTTGCCTCCCGGTGATGCGGCCATACGGTCCGCCACCTCTTTCTGGATCATGACCACGATGTTCGCCAGCGGCAGCTTCTCCTCCAGCAGCTTCATCAGAATCGGCGTGGTCACATAGTAAGGCAGATTGGCGACCACACTGACCCGCTCGACCCCGGAGAAATCCTCGGCGAACAGCTGCCGGAGATCCACCTTCAGCACATCGCCATGCCGGATCTTGACATGCGGATAAGGCGCGAGCACATCCGACAGAATCGGGATCAGCCGCTGGTCGATCTCGACCGCCGTCACGGCCCCGGCCTCCGCAGCGAGGCGCTCTGTCAGAGCGCCGATCCCCGGACCAATTTCGAGCACTCCTGTATTCTCTTTCAGGCCGGCGGCGTCCACGATTTTGTTCAAAATATTTTGGTCAATCAAAAAATTCTGGCCCAGACTCTTCTTGAAGGAGAAGCCGTGGGCGGCGATAATCTCCTTGGTCCGTCTGGGAGACGAAATCTCTTCTCTGCCGTTCATAGGGTATGCCCTCCCTGGTTCATTTGCCTCAGCGCATCCCCGAACTCTTCCGGCGTGATGCGGAAAATCGCGAGGCGCTTATACAGCTGCTTGCCGTTGCAGTATCCAATGCCAAGAATGTTGCCGAGCGCCATCCGGCGTTCGGCGGCGCTCGGATGGCCGATCAGGCCTGCTGCAATCAAATCGTCCATGCCGATCAATACCGGCGCCCCTTCAAATTCGGTATGCACATGTGCAAGCGCGTGACGGATCGCCTCGGGCGACGCGTTCTCCACCCCGATATCACCCTTCGCGGTGGCATCCTGCTCCGGGATAAACGCATGCTTGCAGCCCGGCACCTTCGACGAGACGATTTTGCGTATCCGCTCTCCCGCATGATCGGGATCTGTCAGAATGATGACCCCCCGCCGCTCGGCGGCCAGCGCAATCTTGGCGATAACGCGGCGGTCCACGGCCGAGCCGCCTGTTTCAATTGTGTCGGCATCAACCGCGCGCTTGACGGCGGCCGTGTCATTTTTACCCTCAACCACTATTAATTCCTTGATCATTCGTACTGTATTCCTCCCGGGTGCCTCATCCTGCTCCTGGCCGATGCGACAACCTGTAAAGTCTTGTATGCAAGGGTAAACGCACGCCCAGGCTTTCGGACGACGAACGTTACCCAAAAAAAGAAAAAGAAGAGGATTCGCTCCTCTTCTTTTTGGCTAAATTTGTTATACAGGGCGAGCTTACACCACTATAGCGTATTGCCGCCTAATTTGCAAAAGGGATTACAGCGGTCTAGTCAAGCTCCGGTTTAACCGGTCCGATGACATAGACGGTCCGTGTTTTGCGCCCGAAGTTAAGCGCATGGCTAAGGGAATCGTAGTAGACGTCGATCTTGTTGCCTTTGATGGCACCACCCGTATCTTCTGCACGGCGGAATCCGAGCCCCTCGATATATACCCACCAGCCGATCGGAATGACATCGGGATCGACCGCAATGGTCCGTCCTTCCGTTACACGAGTTCCGGATGCAGTCCGCGTTCCAATGCCCGGTTCCTCAGACGAATAGGCGGTCATCGAGACGTTCTTGATTATTTTCTTGTACTCAAAATCCACGCCGGCTTTTCTTACGACATTGCTGCTGCTGGCACTGATCTTCGCGCTGGTCTGTTTGATGGCAGTTGATGGACTGGAGCTCACTTTCGCCACTGCGGGTTGAGGCTTGGCTTTCGTTCCTACGGCGATGATTTTATCCTTGGTCACCGTTTGAACTTCTTTGCCGATCATGCGCATCGAGACCAGATTGCCGTCCTGGTAAGTCTTCTCGATATGCTGGATCATGACGCCTTGTTTGCCTGCCTGTGCTACTCGTACATCTCCCACATACAGGGAAGGGTCCGCCGTCTTGATGACCCGGTAAGGCAGGTTCTGCGTCCGCTGCACCACTTGCTTGTTGATGCGGAGCACCTTGACTTCCGTGTCGGCGGTAATTGCGGAGTCTAGCGAAGGAAAGATTTTGTCGTGGGTCCCTAAGGTAATTCCACTGTTCTTGATCGCCTGGCCGACCGTATCTTCGGTCGTATAGAGCGTATGCGTTGTGCCGCTCTCGGTCAGGGTAAATTCTTTGGCCCGTTTGATAATGATTTGATCACCATCACTAATCTCATCGCCCAATCCTGCCGATAATTGATCATAGGGCTTCAGCGAAATCAGTTCTGCGGCAAGCGCTTCGCCGAGCAGATCTTCACGGGTTTCGAGCGAGCGAACCTGACCGTCTATGACTAAAGTGATTTGCTTGCTGCTCTGAGAGTGTACATACAGCATAATAAGCAGCGCTACTGCTACTCCGATTACACCGGCAAGCGCCCAAACGCGGAGATTGAAGTGCTCCAAGCGTAACCGTAATGCATTAAACCTGCTGGATGATTGCGAATCATGGGATACTTCTGGTTGGAATACGCCCATCTTCTACATCCTCCTTACATAGCCTGGCTGAACGCGTAACTTGATTAACGCGACTTCACCCTTGCTACTAGAGATTGTTACAGGACGCGATACATGGCGAGGCTTCGCATCCTGCTTCATAAATCGCCTGCCCGGCTTTGCCAATTCCACGGTCGGCCAACTGTTATATAACAGTTTGCGGACAGGAATCCGTTTATTTCAAACAAAAAGAAGCCTAGATAAAGAGCCTAAAGGCAGAGGACTCTTTCGTGGCTTCTTGGGATGTCCGAATAAACGGCCAAAGCACGAGGTTGCCTCTCTTACTTGCGCTTACGGGGTTAGCTGTCGGGTTCGGACGAAAGAGAGACGCCCTAGCTTCGGTCAACCGCTCATGGCGGCTGCCTCCACATTCACCCCAAAGACCACGTGAAGAAATCAAATACGGCCTAGACGGCGACATCGACGTGTACGCCATGTACAGAATCATTCGTCAGGGCGGTATTGGTTCCCCCGTTCTCCATACGGAGACTCAGCGAGACGATCTATGAATCAGCAGCTGTCTCTGTATTACCAACAGCTCACTGCACTGAAACGATGATATCCTGTTTCGATGCATGTTGTAAAGGTTGTTTCAACCAGATTTGCGCAAAAATTTGGTTAATTTATTGTAATAATCCTTCGTTTTTTCGTTAAAATTCTTTAATCCTTCGCTCATGCTTACTTTTTTAACCGATTTTCTCCCGTTTTCACTTAATTCCAAATAGTTCCAGCCCGTTCGCATACGTAATTTCAGCCAATTTTTCCAATTGAATTCCTTTAATTTCCGCTGCAGCCTCTGCCACTAATCTGACATGAGCGCTCTCATTTCGCTTCCCACGATATGGGTGCGGAGTCAAATACGGGGAATCGGTTTCGATCAAAAGACGGTCGAGCGGAACCTGTGCCAGCACCTCTTTGGGCACCCTTGCATTCTTGAATGTAATCGGTCCCCCGAAGGACAGGTGGAAGCCTAAATCGAGACACATTTTCGCTGTCTCCCAGCTCCCCGAGAATGAATGCATAATCCCTCCGACCTCCGAAGCTTTCTCCTCACGCAGAATCCGAACCACATCCTCATGCGCATCCCGGTTATGAATCACAATCGGCATATTCAATTCGCGCGCCAGTCCGATCTGCCGTCTAAACACCTTATGCTGTACGTCTTTGGGTGACGTGTCCCAGTAATAATCCAGTCCTATTTCTCCGATCGCCACCACTTTGTCATGGGCGCACAAGGAAGCGATCCAGTCCAGATCCTCATCCTTCATGTCAATCGCATCTGTAGGATGCCAGCCGACAGCCGCGTAGATGAAATCGTACGATTCCGCCAGCTTCATGGTGGTGGGAATCGTCTCCCGGTTAAACCCGATATTAACCATCCGGGTCACTCCCGCCTCTACGGCGCGGGCAATTGTCTCTTCGCGGTCGCCGTCGAATTGGGGAGCATCCAGGTGAGTGTGAGTGTCGAAAAGCTGCATAGCCATTATCCCCTTTCAGTGCATAATAACTTAATTCAAATCAAAAATTTCACGTATCGATTTCGGAAGCCGGGAACGTGCTTCATTCAGCTTATCCTGTGGGTAATAGAGATGATAACGCCCCCGGTGAATGCCGCTGATCGAGCGCACAATATCGGACACCTCAGAGATTTCGCGAAGCCGTTCCTGGCGGTCGAGCAGCAGAATCTGCTTGCCGTGAAAGCCCTCTCCGGGATGGAAGACATCATACGGAAGATCTGTCGGAAAATCAATTTCCAAGTCGTATTCCGGATGAAGCCCGGCCGAGGCAAAGCTTCCGCGAATCTCGTCGATGGTCTCCAGGTCAAGGCTCTCCATTTCTACATATTTATACAGTTTACGATGAATAAAACGGCTGCACAAGTCGCTCAGCAGGTCGTCCTGTTCCCCGGTCCATTGCATAAACGCCGCCTGAACGATCGCCTCATCCAGCCTCAAATACTGCTGCACCTGGATGTCTCCCTCAAACAAATCGGTCAGAGGCTCCACCATGAAACGGAAGGCATACCCTTCCTGATACAGCTGCTTGGCCCGGCGGAATACCTGCCGCAAAATAATTTCCGAGCTCCGGGTCACCGGATGGAAATAAACCTGCCAGTACATTTGATATCTCGACATCAGGTAGTCTTCGATCGCATGCATGCCCGACTCCTTGACCACAACTCTCCCATTATAAGGACGAAGCACCCGCAGAATCCGGTCGATGTCAATTGTGCCGTAATTCACGCCGGTATAGTAGGCATCGCGGAGCAGATAATCCATCCGGTCCGCGTCGAGCGGGCTGGACACGAGATTGACGACAATGTCATGCTCATATTTTTTTGAGATCACGGAGGAGACCTTCTCGGGAAAATCTTCCGACACTTCCTTCAAAATCTCGGTAATTCCTGTGTTCTCCAAAATAATCCGGCATGTCCAATCCTCATGATTCATCTCAAAGGCCTCTTCGATCGAGTGAGAGAACGGTCCATGCCCCAGATCGTGGAGCAGCGCCGCGCACAGGGTAAGGAGCCCCTCTTCAGGAAGCCAATCCTTGTACCCGCTCCGCTCAAACTGGGAAATAATTCGGCGGGTGATCTCATAAACTCCTAAGGAATGGGAGAACCGGCTATGCTCGGCCCCATGAAAGGTAAGAAAGGTTGTGCCAAGCTGCCTGATGCGGCGCAGCCGCTGAAATTCCTCGGTGTTGATCAGACGCCAAATAATCGCATCCTGCACATGAATATAATTATGAACCGGATCTTTGAATACTTTTTCTTCGGAAAGCGGCTGCTGCGGCATAGATTCAGCTCCTTTACGTTCACCCCGTCGGGTTCTGATTACAAAATTGAAGAAGAAAACCTCTTTTTTTGTCGAAAAATATGCTTTTTCATTTTCCAATTCGACATTTATATTTTAACCTGCAAATGTTATACTTCGGATTAGAATACAGCGCTAATTATAAGAAATGTGCTCACTCACTATAATTCATCTGCTAAAAACAGGTTGACTGTTTTGGGAATGGTTGGTATTATGAGTACCATAAAACAGAGAAGATTGTCGAATGATGACATTTTTTGATTATTGAGAGGAGCAACGATTGCTATGATGAAATCAACTGGCATTGTAAGAAAAGTAGACGAACTGGGACGGGTTGTCATTCCGATCGAACTGCGCCGCACACTGGGTATTGGTGAAAAAGATGCACTGGAAATCTACGTTGACGGTGAGCGGATCATGCTGAAAAAATACGAGCCCGCCTGCATTTTCTGCGGCAACGCCGAGAACGTTACCTACTTCAAAGGAAAAATTGTTTGCCACGAATGCATTTCTGCTATCCCTGCCCCTGTGACAAATTAAAATAAATCGGTTATAATAGAGTCAATCCAATTAAATTGTTAATTCTAACCTTTTTATATCTCCTTGGCCTCCCGATTTTCGGGGGGTATTTTTTTTGCGCCATATGGGCGATTCCCCTCCTAAATCCTCCCCGAAGGGGAGGACCCCAAGGGTTGCACCCTCTGGACACCCGCAAATATTGGAGGATGCGCCAAGTTTAATTGGATAAAGTTACATAAGGTGAAGGAGCGACCCTTCTCGTCTCCTTTCCTCACGGAAAGGAGGACTCGGGGCTCTTCCATCCGGCGCTCAAAAGCGGTGCGTGGAGAGACGGTGGCGTTCTCCCCACGCTGTCCCTTCGGGATGCGCTTTACACTGGAGCGCTGAGTTTCGGCAGCCGTCCCGTCTCCCCCGCTGTCCCTTCGGGATGCGCTTTACACTGGAGCGCTGAGTTTCAGCAGCCGTCCCGTCTCTCCCTCGCTGTCCCTTCGGGATGCGCTTTACGCTGGAGCGCTGAGTTTCAGCAGCCGTCCCCTCTCTCCCTCGCTGTCCCTTCGGGATGCGCTTTACGCTGGAGCGCTGAGTTTCGGCTGCTGTCCCGTCTCCCTCGCTGTCCCTTCGGGATGCGCTTTACGCTGGAGCGCTGAGTTTCGGCAGCCATCCCGTCTCCCCCGCTGTCCCTTCGGGATGCGCTTTACACTGGAGCGCTGAGATATAGCGTTTTTTCGTATAACAGAATTAATATATCTTTTTCTTTGCCACTTCACCTCAGCACGTAGTGTGTCCCTGTGCTACTCCTCCAGCAGCGCGTTATAAATATCGCGCTTGGCCACGCCGCGATCTGCGGCGGCTTTCTTCATCGCGTCCTTGCGGGAGATGCCTTCGCCTTCGTAATGAACGACATGCTCGGCGATGCTGAGCGGACGCCACCAGGCGGAATCGGCTTCCTGAGCCTCTTCGCGGCTTTCGCCCTCCACGACAATCACATACTCTCCCATCGGCGGATGCTCCTCCAGCCACTCCAGGCATTCCTCAATTGTCCCGCGCAGAAACTCCTCGTACCGCTTCGTCAGCTCGCGGGCCAAAGTTACTCTCCGGTTCCCGAAGGCCTCCTGCAGGTATGCGAGCGTTTTGCCCACCCGGTGAGGGGACTCGTAGAAGAGCAGTGTTCCCTGAGAAGCGCGAAGCGGGGTCAGCACGGCGCGGATGTCCTTGCGCTCCCGGGGCAAAAATCCGACAAACGTGAATTTGCCCGTCGGCAATCCGGAAGCAATCAAAGCCGACAAAGCGGCATTGGCCCCGGGAACGGGAACCACGGAAATTCCGGCCTGAACAGCGAGTGTCACCAAATCGGCTCCGGGGTCGGAAATGGCCGGCAGACCGGCATCACTGACCAGCGCCAGATTATTTCCTTCTATTATATAGCGTATCAATTCGGGTCCGCTGGCGGTCTTGTTATGCTCATGGTAGCTGAACAACTGCTTGGGAGAAATGTCGAAATGGCTCAGCAGCTTGCGCGTCTGCCGGGTGTCCTCCGCCGCGATAATATCGCACTCCTTCAGAGTCCGGACCGCGCGAAAGGTCATATCCTCCAGATTGCCGATCGGGGTCGCCACCAGGTACAGAACGCCGCTGCCGGAATCGTTATGCTGAAAGCTGCTTTTGCATTGTATGGTCATGATTGTCCCTCTTTTGAACCGAAATAGATATCCATAATCTCCTGGCAATATTGATTGTCATCTGTATATACGATGAGCGGAGGCTGCACCCGAACCTCGGGCTTGCCATCCCTCGCCGCCTCGATCAAGACCATGTTGGCTTCCAGATGCGCTCTGGGATGCACGAACCGGATATTCTTGGGCTCCAGCCGGTATTTCCGCATCAGACTGATGATGTCGGCAAGCCGCTGCGGCTTGTGAACCATGCTGACTTTGCCTCCGGTACGGACGAGCCGGACAGCGGCCTGGATCACATCCTCCAGCGTACATCCGATTTCGTGCCGGGCCATCGCCTGATGGGTATTCATTTTCAGATCGCTGCCGTTCAGGGGCATGTACGGCGGATTCACCGTAATCGCATCATACACGCCGTATCCCGCCGTTTCATGCAGCGTCCGAAGATCGCCTTCATGAATCGTGATCTTCTCCTGAAGATCATTCATGGCGACACTTCGCCTTGCCATATCGGCCAGCCGGGGCTGGATCTCGATGCCCTCAAGCTTGGCGGAAGTCCTTGTGGTCAGCAGCAGCGGGATCACCCCATTGCCGGTACATAAATCGAGCACCCGGCCGCGCGGCGGAATGGATGCGAACCGAGCCAGCAGCACCGCATCCATCGAGAAGCTGAACACTTCATCGCTCTGAATAATATGCAGATTATGCGTCAGGAGGTCATCCACTCGCTCGGAAGGCAGCAAGGGAATGTCATGTAATCGGTTATTCATTTGAACTCTCCTATTTCCCAAGTATCTCTTGTTCTCTTTCAAATTTCAAAAAAGCCGTAGGCGGCGTCCTCCTACGGCTGGATGTTCTCATTTATTTAGGAATGACAGACAGAACAGACAGTCACCCTCCGTGCGTAAATGCCCGAAGTTGACATTGCAGATATGAAAGCCTTCATGATACAGCCGGGCCAGATTGTCGTAGCCCTCACCGACGACTTCTTCTGCCGGAGTCTCGGGGGCCGTCTGCCGCTTGCCGGCTTTAACCGGCTGCGGAGCCGCATTCTGCCGAGGAGCTTCCCGCTTCAAAATTCTTCGCAGCTGCTCGTTCTCCAGCGTCAATCGCTGGTTGGCTTCCATCAATTCCTTAACCGCCTGCTTCCAATCTTCCAGGTTCAGGCGCATCGTTTCCATCTGCGCTTCAATCTCCTGAATGTGTGCAAAAATATTTTTCTTTTCCAAGTTTCCACCCCGAAAGTAACCTTAATGGTCTACTTGACGACAACATCATCCATTGGAAGCTCTTTTACTTTGCCCACTTCAAATAACTGTACATGCACCATGCGACTTCCGGCGTTGATGCCAACCACCTTGCCTTCGCCAAGCGAAGTGATGACCAGCTTACCGACCGCGGGCAGTTCTTCTTTGATGCTTTCGTAATTATCATGCTCAAATTTCAAGCAGCACATGAGTCTGCCGCACAACCCGGAAATCTTGGTCGGATTAAGCGACAAATTCTGATCCTTGGCCATCTTGATCGATACCGGCTCAAAATCGCCGAGCCATGAGGAACAGCATAGCACACGGCCGCACGGACCGAGACCACCAAGCATCTTCGCTTCATCGCGGACGCCGATCTGTCTCAGCTCAATACGTGTACGGAAGATGCTAGCCAAATCCTTGACCAGTTCCCGGAAATCAACCCGGCCCTCCGCCGTGAAATAAAAAATGATTTTATTGCGGTCAAACGTAAACTCCACGTCGACGAGCTTCATTTTCAGCCCATGATCGCGGATCTTATTAAGACAAGTTGTAAATGCGTCCTTGGCCGCCTGCTTATTCTCTTCCACCATGCGCGCGTCATTATCCCCCGCAATACGCATGACTTTCTTAAGCGGCAGAACCACGTCGGCTTCCTGAACCTCTTTCTTTCCAACAACAACTCTGCCGTATTCAACCCCCCGGGCCGTCTCCACGATCACGCACTGATCACGTTCAATCGGCAATTCCAAGGGATCAAAATAATATATTTTACCCGCCTTTTTAAAGCGGACACCAACTACGCTGTATAACAAAATTAACCTCCTTGTCTGCCGGCGAAGGAACCCCAGCAAGTCCGCTCCATGATGCCTTCATGCTTGTAATTCCTGCCCTCAACCCAAGAAGAGACCGCTGCCAAACCGTATCTTATTCTTCCAGCCGTATTAAGAATTGCTCCAGACACAGCTGGGCATTCACATTGAAACGGAGCTTCTTCTTGCTCTCCGCCGCGTACTCCATGTACGACACCCACCGGGAAACGCTTCGGCTTCCAGCGTAATTGGAAATAAAGTCCAACTGATCTATGAAAACGATGTTCTCGTGTTTCAGGTGAAGGAAATACAGCATATCTTTGAACCACAGGTGGAACATGCTGAACAAGGTGTCCATATGCTCACCAAGCTCGGTCTTGAACAGTTTCTGACCCGCGGTCGCCACCGCAGAGCCCTTTTTGCCCAAAGACTCCTTCGCTAATTGTAACACTAGATTTCTCATTTCTGCAAACCAATTCTGCGCCGCAAGCTCGCGGCAGCCTTCGATTCCAGAGCTTAGAGAAACGGCACAGCGCGCCAGCGGAGCAGGCACTCCTTCGTCGGACAATGTTTGAAGCATTAGGTCCGGGGACAGAGGTGCAAAAGGAATGCGCTGAGTTCTCGACAAGATAGTCGGAAGCAGCGACTGGCTGTTCGAGGCAATCAGAATTGCCACTGCGGGAACCGGAGGCTCCTCCAGAAATTTCAGCAAGCTGTTGGCTGCCTGAACGGTCATTTTATCCGCTTCATCAATAATATATACCTTGGGATGGCTTCCCTTGGCCCGATAGGAAAAGACCCGCTGCAGTTCGCGGATCTGGTCGATTTTGATACTGGATCCGTCCGGCGACAGAATCGTCAGATCCGGATGGTTGCCATGCTCCACCTTACGGCACTCCAGGCACTCACCGCAGGCATCGTCCTGAAGAACCGTGCAAAATATCGCCTGGGCCAGCGTCAGCGCTGTCTTCATCTGCCCGCTTCCCGCAGGACCGGTAAACAAATAGGCATGACCCAGCGTGCCGCTTCTCAGCGAATTTTGCAGGATCTGCTTGGCAGCAGCTTGTCCCATTATATCTGTAAAAGGCATGTTTTCCTCCTGAATCCGTTAAAACGATAGATTAATCAGCATTCCCCGGATTTCTCCCACCTTGCCCAGCAGTTCAATTCGGCCCTGCTCACTGTCCAGCAGCTCATCAGCCAGCGACAAGAGCGCCGAATCGATTTCCTCCAGCAGCTTGTAGCGCTTGCCCCGACCGCGCCGGTCCCAGCCCTTGGTATCCTTCAGGCTAACGCCGCGGCGCGCCGTCTCTTCAAGGAACCGTTTGACCATCGTCCGGTAAATGGTTAACTCCCGAACGGTCATGGATTTGGAGAGCCGCTCTCCTTGGACTTGTATATCCTGGATCTTGCGCAGCAATTCGTCGCGGCTCGCATGCTCCCCATTCTGCTGAAGCACATCGGAGAATGTCTTCCGCTGAATCGGTTGCTTCGTATTGTCCGATACGGGCAGATCGCTCTTTATCGGCCTGAAGCCGGGATTAATTTTCATGAGTATTTACCGTCCTTCCTGAGCGGGCGCCTATTCACCATCCCGCATTGTCGGAAAGACGGTCTCGCACTGTCCAAAAAAGGAGGCGGGACCGTCTCTTCCACAATCTCAATAATGTTCAAAACGGTCAACCGGCAGGACGAATACCGTGGCTCCGCCAACCTGCACTTCAACAGGCAGCGGCAAATAAGAGTCTGTGGTTCCGCTCATTGGAGTTACAGGGGTGACCAACTGTTCACGCACTTTGCAGCTGTTGCGGATGACGCCGAGTACGGCTTCAACCTGACTGTCCTCAACCCCAATCATAAAGGTCGTATTTCCCGCACGCAGGAAGCCCCCTGTGCTCGCAAGCTTCGTTGCGCGGAAATTGGCCTTGACCAGTTCGCCGGACAAGCGGTTGCTGTCCTTGTCTTGGATAATCGCGACGATCAGTTTCATCGTATGCATCTCCTTTATTAGCGTTATTTTCGGGCTTATTGAAGAAGATTGTATCCCTAACAATTTGACACAGACCTTTAAAAATCCTTTAACAGCTTTCTTTCCAACGTATCTACTAGTTCCTTCTCCACCACATGCAGGGGACGTCCGGCATCAACGGTAACGATTCGCTGCGCATTGGCTTCTGCGATCAGGCGATACCCCTCCCGTACTTTATGATGGAAAGCCAGGCTTTCCCGGTCAAGCCGGTTAAATTCGCGTTCGCCATTGGCCGCAATTCGGGCTAATCCTGCTTCCGGCTCAATATCCAGGTAAAACGTGAGATCCGGTGTTCTTCCGCCTGTGGCAAAATCGTTGATGGCCTTAACCCGATCCATCCCGAGCCCTCTGGCATATCCCTGGTAGACGAGACTGCTGTCGACGAAGCGATCGCAGATCACAATCAGGCCCTGCTCCAGAGCCGGTTCGACCCGCTCGGCCAAATGCTGGCTTCTTGAAGCGGCATACAGCAGCGCCTCTGTCCTCGCGTCCATCGCCGTGTGAAGTGGGTCCAAAATTATGGAGCGGATCTTCTCGGCGATATCGATCCCTCCCGGCTCCCTGGTGATCAGATAAGGCAGCGACCGGTTCTGCATGTATGCTGCCAGCCTGCCGATAACTGTTGTCTTTCCCGATCCTTCTCCGCCCTCAAGCGTTATGAAATATCCCTTCCGGCCCAATTCCGTTCTCCGCCTTTCACTTTCTGCTTACGTTCCGGCAGCCTTAGAAGACGGCGTCCGTTCTACACTGGTAGGCATACACCTATGCCAGCTACTATAAATATACTTTCAATGTCTGCAAAGTGTGATCCATCGAGCCTTGAAATTTGGCTCCGGCTGTTACAAGGCTCATTATTCTGGAGTTTATTTCCCCGGTAATAACCTCCCCCGGGTAGAGCAGCGGAATGCCCGGAGGATAAGGGATGACCATCTCCGCCGCTATCCGCCCGGTGCATGCCTCAAGCCTGATGCGCTCCGTCTCTTCTTCCCGTACCGGTCTGAGCGAGAAGGATACCGGTTCGGATAGCCGATCCGCATGATAAATGTTCCACGTGGAAACATGTGCCTTGTTCTCAGAAAACGGTTGTTCAGGCTGCGGTGCTTCTTGATCAATCGCCTTGAGCGCATCCAGCAGTCTCATGGCATCCGCTTCGGATGAGCCTAAGCTGAACAACAGTACCACATACCGGTCATCGCTCATCTCCGGTATGCATCCCCGCCGCTCCAGCTCCGCCTGCAGCCGGGAGCCGCTTAGGCCGCCGCTTGCATCGAAGATCACGACCTTGAAGGGGTCTTGATAGCCGTAGGCGGCGCTTGGGTCTGCGCTGGCGGCAGCTGTGCTTGGCAGGCTGCCGTCTGCATTCTGCGGCGATTCCGGCCGCAGACACCCGAAGCGCGGCAGCTCCGCCAGGCCGCGCCTCACGGCCTCCACGGCGGCAAGCCCCGCCGAGAAGGCCTCCCCGCGCCGGACATGCACCATCCGGCGCGCCAGATCGAGCGAAGCCATCACCGGGTACGATGGGCTTGAGCTCTGCACCATGGCAAGCCGCTGCCTCAGCAGGTCCCGGTCGAGCCGGGGACCCTGCACGTGCAGCATGGCGCCCATGGTCATCGCCGCCAGCATCTTGTGCGTGGACTGTACCACGCCATCTGCACCGGCGCTCAAAGCGCTGGGCGGCAGCTTCGCATGCTGCCCGAAATGCGCCCCGTGCGCCTCATCCACGAGCAGCGGCACGCCGCTGTCATGGCAGGCGCGAGCCAGCGGCGCCAGATCGCCTCCCATGCCGTAATAATTCGGCATGGTCACCAGGACGCCGACCGCCTCCGGGTGGGCGGCAAGTGCCTTCCTCACGGCTGACTCCGCCGGAGCAACAGCCAGGCCGCTGGCTTCATCCACCTGCGGCTCCAGGAACAGCGCCCGGGCTCCGGCCAGCATGAGCCCGTGAATGACTGATTTGTGCACATTGCGCTGCACCAGCAGCAGCGAACCCGGTTCTGCACATACTGTCAGAATCAAAGCCAGATTCCCCGCCGTGCTGCCCCCCACGAGAAAAAAACTCTCGTCAGCTCCAAAACATTCCGCGGCAAGCTTCTGCGCTTCCAGGATGATACCTTCCGGATGATGCAGATCGTCGCTGCCCGTAATCTCGGTAATATCCGCTCGCAGCACTTCATCTAAAAAGCCGGAGCCGCCCTCCTCCCGGTAGGCTTGGCCATTTTTATGGCCCGGAACGTGGAAGGAAGCATTTCCTTCCGATTTATAGCGTTCCAGCATTTCATATAGAGGTGTGTTATTGCGCATTTCTTCCTTCATTTCTCGTAAGTCCTTTTCGCACCGGCATATCTCTATTTTACCCCATAACCGCTTTCCCGCCTATTCTTTGATTCTGCAGCCGCGTCCCCAAAGCGGCAAAACGGCCCTCCTGTATCAGGAGAAGCCGTCTTAGCCCATCTTATATCGATATGGTACGGGAGAAACTACGCATTCTTCTGCAGTCCGATTTTCTTCATACGGCCGATAAAAAAACGGTATTTCGCATCCTCCGCTTCCGTTCTCACCATTTCCGCCTCGCATTCCTCACAAATAAATTGCGATATAATGCGAATTCCCTCTGCCTTCTCCTGCCCGCAAATAATACACACCTCGGGAACCGCCTGTTCCTGATCCATTGCCATCCCACCTTGGTCTTTTAAGAACAGTATGCTTCACTTTCTACCATTTTAAACCCTTTCATAGTCTTTTTCATATCCTTTCTTGCCCCAAAGAAGGAACAATTAATTTTTTCGGGCAAATAGCCGATAGAAAGAGTAGGTGTTAAGATATCATGTGGAGGACCCGTATGGAACAAACAATTAAAGGGGCAACCTTTTACCAATATAAGCTGCTCAAAAAAGTAAATATTTCAGTCAATGCCAACCGGGTTTACGCCGTGTTTCCTCTTCTATTTATTATACTGGCTACCCTGCTGATCTCTCCGGTCAGTCTGTTGTATTTCTTGATAGCGATTCCGGTCATCCTCTGGATTCATTATGTGGTTTCCCGTTCCGTGCTTCTGATTGCAGGCTATCCGGTTAACAAACGGTGGCATCATAACTTCCGCCTGCCCTGGATCGGCTTTATGCCGGATCAATACATCAACTGCCGTCTATTCCGACAGGTCCAGCTGCATAATTTCTGGATTGGACTTGCTTTTACGGCGCTGTTTGTTTTCTGGTCTCCACATGCCTTTACTTTCTCTCTCGGTTTTCTGCATGTTTGGCTGCTGTTCCCGAAATTCTATGCGGTTGTTCGGACGGGATGGAGCCGGCAGGACGATATGCTGAAATTTAGCCCCGATGATGTATCCTGTTACTCTCAATAAACGCCTCATAATCGGATAGGAGGCTACCCATTAATTGAGTAGCCGACCTTCCACACCACCGTACGTACCGTTCGGTATACGGCGGTTCAACCGTTTGAGTGCAATTGACGCAAGCGCTCGTACTGGGCAGGGAAGTCATAATACCCTGCCTGTACGAGCCTTTCGTTTGTTACAGAGCGATTCAATACTGCGCTTCTGGCTATTCGCCAGTAGCCCCGCCTTGTATTTCCCCATTGGTAAGCCTGCCACTCCGGTATCCCCAGCTTTCGCAGATTTTGTACCTTCGTTCTTGGCTTCTTCCATTGCTTCCAGATGTACATGCGCATCCGCCTTCGCAGCCATTCATTCCAGTTTTGCAGGATTCGCTTCATGTCGGCTACGTAGAAGTGACCCAGCCAGCCGCGAATGTAGACTTTTACGTTCTCCATTACCTCTCTTGCACTCCTGCCTTGTCTTCGATTCGTGAGCTCTTTCAGTTTCCTCTTTGCTTTAGCGAGAGATTGCGGATGGGTGCGAATGTACACACCGTTCCCGTTCTTTCCCAGCGCATAGCCGAGGAATTTAAAGTGTTTCTGCGCCACGACGCTGACGACCTTACTCTTCTGCGGGTTCATTTGAAGTTTTAGCTTCTGCTCCAAGTACGTCCGGCTGGATTCCAGCAGTCGCATGGCTGCTCGTTTGCTCTTCGCCAGCACGACAATGTCGTCCGCATAGCGGATGACCCTCACGCCTCGGCTCTCCATCTCCTGATCGAATTCGTTCAGATAGACATTTGACAAAAGCGGAGACAGCGGCCCGCCTTGCGGCGATCCTTCCTCCGTTGCGCCTCGTACCCCGTTTTCCATGACTCCGCTTTTCAGGTACTTTTTGATCAGGTCGATGACGCGTTTATCCTCGATCTGTTTGCGCAGCAAGTTCAAAAGAAGCTCATGGTTCAACGTGTCAAAGTATTTCGACAGATCGATTTCAACCGCTTGTCCATAGCCCTGCTCGGCGTACGTTTTGACTTTCCGAATGGCCTGTTGCGCACTTCGACCCCGGCGGTAGCCATAGCTTCCATCCGAGAAAAGTGGCTCGAATAACGGTTGCAGTTGCTGGGAGATCGCTTGCTGGATCACCCGATCTACGACGGTCGGGATGCCGAGCTTTCTCACTCCGCTTCCATCTGGTTTGGGGATTTCCTTGCGCCGCACCGGGCTTGGTTTGTATTTCCCTTCCCGGATGCTTTGCAGCAGTTCATCTCTGTTTTCCCGCAGCCACGGAAGCGCCGCCTCTACGGTCATCCCATCGATCCCGGGCGCTCCGTGATTACTTTTGACCTGTTTGTACGCCCGGTTCAGATTATCTCTGTCCAGGATGCGTTCCATCAGATCGTTTGCACCGTCTCTTTCTTTACCTTCCCGAGCTCCGGCACTCCGCACTCCCGCATACTCTTCGTGTTCCACACTATCCCTTTGAGGGCAGCCCTTTCGGTATTCTGCTTTCATCGCACCGGTTCTCCTTCCAGTCTGTACTCGAGACTTACGATTGTTCAGCCCTTCCGCTTGCCGCTGACGCAACAAGCGTACTATGGCGTCTGCTGACCTCTCACAACAAGCTTTACTCCGTGTTTCGGATTTTTTTTTTTCTACGCCTGCCCGTTTTACTAACGTTGGCAGAATACAAGCACAAACCGGGTAATAGAGGGTAAGGAAGGAGGAGGTTATAATGCCTTCAACCAAAAACCGAATTACTCCGGAACAACGGATCTACTTTCACAGTGAATTGCGGCAATGTCCGCATTGTGGCACCAAACTCAAGCGGCATCATACCGCTTGGCATAAATACGTGAATACATTAAGCGGCATCTATGACGTGTGGAATATGGCCTATGCCTGTCCGAATTCGGAATGCCCCTATCCCGGATCGTATTATCGCTCAGCTGAAGCCGATGCGCTAGTCATGAAGCATACCTCATATGGGTTTGACGTCCTCGCGCTTGTAGGCGAACTTCGTTTCAAACATCACTACACCTTGTCTGAATTGCATGAGGAATTGAATCGACGGGGCGTTGTCACCTCCGAGCGTAATTGCGAGCGGCTGTATGAGCGTTATCTCACGCTGCTTCGCGCTTCCGTCACCGACCATCTCCGGGAAAACTTGAAAGAAGTAGTCCGTGAACACGGCGGATTACTGCTATCCATGGATGGCATACAGCCTGAGAAAGGCAATGAAACTCTGTATGTGGTCCGCGAAGGATTCAGTGGAAGCATTCTGGCCGCGCAAAACCTCAAAAGCGGCAGCGCCGAAGAATTGAAACAACTGCTGAGACCCGTGGAAGCTTTAGGTTTTCCCATAATTGGACTGCTCAGCGACGGCCAACATTCTATCCGCCTGGCGATGTCCGGCCTGTGGCCGGAAGTACCCTACCAATACTGCCAGTACCATTACCTGAAAGACATTGCCAAACCGGTCGTGGAGTTGGATCGCAAACTCAAAACCGGGATTAAGAAAAACTTACGTGGTATTCGCGAACTGGAAAAACAAGTTCAGGCTGACCCTTCCGAAGAAGCAACCCTCGCTAAAGATTACCTGGCCGCTGTGCGCTCCGTTCTGCTCGAAGACGGCAACCCACCGCTCGACCTTCCCGGAGTACGAGTGTTTGAAGAAGCAGAAGCGATCCGAAATTCCTTGAAACGAAGCGCTAAAAAAGGGGGTTCACCTACAGCGAGAAACTCTTGAAGCTGTTTGAAAAACTGGATTCCTTCCGTCCTGCATACCGAAAGGTAAAGCGTTGGTGCCAGCCTCTTGAGGATGCCGCCCATATTTTGGGTGCTCCGTCTGGGACAAGCAGTGAGACAACGCAAGTTCGAATGAACTGGCTGAAGTTCGAACTAAGAGCGAAGTTTATCCGAAAAGAAGACCAGCCCATGGTGGAGAATTTCGAACGGTATACAACCGGATTTTGGACGGGACTGTTTGCTTGCTACAACACCGCTTATCTTCCCCGGACGAATAACGACCAGGAACGCTGTTTCCGCCGAACGAAGACCCGACACCGCCGAATGACGGGTCTTCGTAGCTGGAACCGGTATCTTTGGCGTAATGGCGAGTTTGTGATTTGGGTAGAGGATGCCTTGATGCAAGAAAATGTGCAGCACCGACTTCAGCAGGTTCCTTATGAAACCTACTTTCAGGAACGGCGTCAATGGGAATCCCGACTGCTTGAAGGAACGAAACGGCTCCGGTTTCGACGAGAGCCTCAGCAGTATTTAGCTCAGCTTGAACAACGCGTCTGTTCGTTAGTTGGGCAGGCGTAGTTTTTTTTCTCCTACTCCCCGTCTGTGAGATCTCCCCGGGTAAGAGCGATAACTTTACCCTCATCTATCTGCCACATTTACATCATGGGATTCGGGCAGTATTGGACTTTGCTTTGTGTGGCAAGCTCGTCCGTCCCATCATGCCTTATATGTGATTTCTGTTCGTCAGACCGAGGGTTTGCCTCCGGCTTCCTTCAGATTCCGCCTCGCGGCGGACACCCTTGCCTTCAGCTAACAGTTCCTACTGCCAAGCCTGTAGCGGACTTTCACCGCCGAGTTATCGCCCATGCCGGGCGCACCACAGCAAAAATCGCCACCCTAAAGGTGGCGATTTTTTATGGACTGCCAAGAGACTGAGTTGTCGCTTTCTTATCCTTCGGAACCATTACAATAAAATACCCGTCATGAATGCTCAAATGAACAATGCTCTGATCCTTCTGAAATACATAGGAATTCGCGGTCTTCCCTTTGACCACTTCCTTCCACCCCCAAGCCTCAATGGCTTCCGAATAAGGCTCCGGCAGGCTATCCTTCTCCTTCAGTCCCGGAAGGGAATATCTCACATAATCCATTGCGGCATTCGTTGTGGTATGATCCGAAGAGTTGGCTTCTTTCGGGACGGGAAAATTCTTCTCGTTCAGCGCTCCTTCAAAAGAGTCCCAATGGGCTTCTTTCGCTCCGCACCCCGCCAGTATTCCCGTTAGCAGGCACACAAGAAGGAGAGTCCATAACGCTCGGGCTCGTTTCATGCTAATCCTCCTTACCCTTTAACCCTGCAACTTCATTTAGACACAGGTATATATTCAAGGAAATTGCTATTGATGAGTAGGTCCTCCGAATTAAAATTGCGTATTTAATTGCACTTTACTATTATACTTGCTACTTCTGTCCTGTCGGTAACAAAAATGTCACTCAACTTTATGCGAAACCATGCAACAGCATATGAGCCTATACAAAAAACCACTGCTGAGTATTCAGCAGTGGTTCATGTGCTTGGCAGCGTCCTACTCTCCCAGGACCCTTCGGTCCAAGTACCATCGGCGCTGGAGGGCTTAACGGTCGTGTTCGGGATGGGTACGCGTGGAACCCCTCCGCCATCGCCACCAAACGGGCATTTGCGGTGCAAATGCATATTCAGGCTTGATCGCCTGAAAACTGGATCGAAACGAAACCTTGCGTCTTAGCCCTTACTGGGTGTCTCGGGGTCCCCGAAAAGTACTCGGTGTACTCTTCGAAGCCTCCACTTCACTTTTTGGGGTATGCTTATGGGGCCCCCGCAAAGTACTCGGAATCGGCTTCGTCAGCGTCTTCCTCACTTTGTGGGGTAGTCTTGGATAAGCCCTCGACCGATTAGTACTGGTCAGCTCCATGCATTGCTGCACTTCCACCCCCAGCCTATCAACCTCGTCGTCTTCAAGGGGTCTTACGTATTGGGAAATCTCATCTTGAGGGGGGCTTCACGCTTAGATGCTTTCAGCGCTTATCCCGTCCGTACATAGCTACCCAGCCGTGCTCCTGGCGGAACAACTGGTGCACCAGCGGTACGTCCATCCCGGTCCTCTCGTACTAAGGACAGCTCCTCTCAAATTTCCTGCGCCCACGACAGATAGGGACCGAACTGTCTCACGACGTTCTGAACCCAGCTCGCGTACCGCTTTAATGGGCGAACAGCCCAACCCTTGGGACCTACTTCAGCCCCAGGATGCGATGAGCCGACATCGAGGTGCCAAACCTCCCCGTCGATGTGGACTCTTGGGGGAGATAAGCCTGTTATCCCCAGGGTAGCTTTTATCCGTTGAGCGATGGCCCTTCCATGCGGTACCACCGGATCACTAAGCCCGACTTTCGTCCCTGCTCGACTTGTAGGTCTCGCAGTCAAGCTCCCTTCTGCCTTTGCACTCTTCGAATGATTTCCAACCATTCTGAGGGAACCTTGGGACGCCTCCGTTACGCTTTAGGAGGCGACCGCCCCAGTCAAACTGCCCGCCTGACACGGTCCCCGTACCGGGTTACGGTACCAGGTTAGAACCTAGATACGATCAGGGTGGTATCCCAACGTCGCCTCCACCGAAGCTGGCGCTCCGCCTTCCTAGGCTCCCACCTATCCTGTACAGATCGTACCCAAGTTCAATATCAAGCTGCAGTAAAGCTCCATGGGGTCTTTCCGTCTTGTCGCGGGTAACCTGCATCTTCACAGGTATTAAAATTTCACCGGATCTCTCGTTGAGACAGCGCCCAAGTCGTTACGCCATTCGTGCGGGTCAGAATTTACCTGACAAGGAATTTCGCTACCTTAGGACCGTTATAGTTACGGCCGCCGTTTACTGGGGCTTCGGTTCACAGCTTCGGGTTACCCCTAACCGCTCCCCTTAACCTTCCAGCACCGGGCAGGCGTCAGCCCGTATACTTCGCCTTGCGGCTTCGCACAGACCTGTGTTTTTGCTAAACAGTCGCTTGGGCCTTTTCACTGCGGCCCCCTCGGGCTATTCACCCTACCGAGGCACCCCTTCTCCCGAAGTTACGGGGTCATTTTGCCGAGTTCCTTAACGAGAGTTCTTCCGCGCGCCTTAGAATTCTCTTCTCGCCTACCTGTGTCGGTTTGCGGTACGGGCACCTTCTCCTGGCTAGAGGCTTTTCTTGGCAGTGTGAGATCATGACCTTCGCTACTGTAAGTTTCGCTCCCCATCACAGCCCAGCCTTATGGTGTACGGATTTGCCTATACACCAGCCTCGCTGCTTAGACGGACATCCATCAGTCCGCGTCACTACCCTCCTGCGTCCCCCCATTGCTCATAACGGATTATGGTGGTACAGGAATATCAACCTGTTGTCCTTCGACTACGCCTTTCGGCCTCGCCTTAGGTCCCGACTGACCCTGAGCGGACGAGCCTTCCTCAGGAAACCTTGGGCTTTCGGCGGATCAGATTCTCACTGATCTTTTCGTTACTCATACCGGCATTCTCACTTGTGTACTGTCCACCAGTCCTCTCGGTCCAGCTTCAACCTATACACAACGCTCCCCTACCCCTGGATCGACTTCACTCCTGCCTCGAAGCCTTGTGTTTATCCCCTGGGAACCATTTGGCCTCAAGCCTTCATAACCGGCTCTTCGGCAAATATGTTCTCGCGATAAACACCGCCTCAAAGAAGCAGTGAAGTCGATCCAAGCCATAGCTTCGGTGGTGTGTTTAGCCCCGTTACATTTTCGGCGCAGAGTCACTCGACCAGTGAGCTATTACGCACTCTTTAAATGTTGGCTGCTTCTAAGCCAACATCCTGGTTGTCTGTGCAACTCCACATCCTTTCCCACTTAACACACACTTGGGGACCTTAGCTGATGGTCTGGGCTGTTTCCCTTTTGACAATGGATCTTAGCACTCACTGTCTGACTCCCGGTTAATCAGTCTATGGCATTCGGAGTTTGACTGAGCTTGGTAACCCTTGCGGGCCCCGCACCCAATCAGTGCTCTACCTCCACGACTGTCATTTCCGAGGCTAGCCCTAAAGCTATTTCGGGGAGAACCAGCTATCTCCGAGTTCGATTGGAATTTCTCCGCTACCCCCACCTCATCCCCGAACTTTTCAACGTTCGTGGGTTCGGGCCTCCAGTGCGTGTTACCGCACCTTCACCCTGGACAGGGGTAGATCACACGGTTTCGGGTCTACGTCCACGTACTCAAGTCGCCCTATTCAGACTCGCTTTCGCTGCGGCTCCGGCTCCTCGCCTTAACCTTGCACGTTAAACGTAACTCGCCGGTTCATTCTACAAAAGGCACGCCATCACCCCTAAAATGGGCTCTGACTTCTTGTAAGCACACGGTTTCAGGTACTGTTTCACTCCCCTTCCGGGGTGCTTTTCACCTTTCCCTCACGGTACTGTTTCACTATCGGTCGCCAGGGAGTATTTAGCCTTGGCAGATGGTCCTGCCGGATTCATACGGGGTTTCACGTGCCCCGCACTACTCGGGATCCGTCTCGGAGGGAACAGACTTTCAACTACAGGGCTTTTACCTTATCCGGCGGGCCTTTCCAGACCTCTTCGTCTACCCTGTTCCTTTGTAACTCCATGTGAGACGTCCCACAACCCCAGGGAGCAAGCTCCCTGGTTTAGGCTGTTCCGCGTTCGCTCGCCGCTACTGACGGAATCACTCTTGTTTTCTCTTCCTCAGGGTACTTAGATGTTTCAGTTCCCCTGGTCTGCCTCTTCATTGCCTATGAATTCAGCAATGAGTGACTGTGCATTACCACAGCCGGGTTTCCCCATTCGGACACCCCCGGATCAACGCTTGCTTACAGCTCCCCGAGGCCTTTTCGTTGTTCGCCACGTCCTTCTTCGGCTCCTGGCGCCTAGGCATCCTCCGTGTGCTCTTACTAGCTTAACCAACGCTCCGGCGTTTGGCTGTTTCTGCTCCGCTTGGTGGAACCTCTTCTCCGCCGCTTACGCTGCTTCGAACACCGCTTCCATCCAAATTCGCTCCAACATCCAAACCCCTTTGCTCTAAGCATCACTTACTTCAACTTGTTGACACAAGTTTCAGCTAAAAGATGTTCTAAAACGCAATTTTCGTTTCGGTATCCAGTTTTCAAGGATCAAGGTTCTTGCTGTTGAGAGCTTGAACTCTCAAAACTGACCAACGAGTGAGCTAAAAGCTTTGCGGAGCAAAGCTGCTTCGGAAGCATAAGCTTGGCCGAATTTTTTGAATGTCATCTCTGCGGATGACGATTCTCCATAGAAAGGAGGTGATCCAGCCGCACCTTCCGATACGGCTACCTTGTTACGACTTCACCCCAATCATCTACCCCACCTTCGGCGGCTGGCTCCCTTGCGGGTTACCCCACCGACTTCGGGTGTTGTAAACTCTCGTGGTGTGACGGGCGGTGTGTACAAGACCCGGGAACGTATTCACCGCGGCATGCTGATCCGCGATTACTAGCAATTCCGACTTCATGCAGGCGAGTTGCAGCCTGCAATCCGAACTGAGACCGGCTTTATAAGATTGGCTCCACCTCGCGGTTTCGCTTCCCGTTGTACCGGCCATTGTAGTACGTGTGTAGCCCAGGTCATAAGGGGCATGATGATTTGACGTCATCCCCACCTTCCTCCGGTTTGTCACCGGCAGTCACTCTAGAGTGCCCAGCCTGACCTGCTGGCAACTAAAGTCAAGGGTTGCGCTCGTTGCGGGACTTAACCCAACATCTCACGACACGAGCTGACGACAACCATGCACCACCTGTCTCCCCTGTCCCGAAGGCCTACGCTATCTCTAACGTATTCAGGGGGATGTCAAGACCTGGTAAGGTTCTTCGCGTTGCTTCGAATTAAACCACATACTCCACTGCTTGTGCGGGTCCCCGTCAATTCCTTTGAGTTTCAGTCTTGCGACCGTACTCCCCAGGCGGAGTGCTTACTGTGTTAACTTCGGCACCAAGGGTATCGAAACCCCTAACACCTAGCACTCATCGTTTACGGCGTGGACTACCAGGGTATCTAATCCTGTTTGCTCCCCACGCTTTCGCGCCTCAGCGTCAGTTACAGCCCAGAAAGTCGCCTTCGCCACTGGTGTTCCTCCACATCTCTACGCATTTCACCGCTACACGTGGAATTCCACTTTCCTCTTCTGCACTCAAGCCATCCAGTTTCCGATGCGACCACAGGTTGAGCCCATGGTTTAAACACCAGACTTAAATCGCCGCCTGCGCGCGCTTTACGCCCAATAATTCCGGACAACGCTTGCCCCCTACGTATTACCGCGGCTGCTGGCACGTAGTTAGCCGGGGCTTTCTTCTCAGGTACCGTCACTTCTCTAGCAGTTACTCTAGAGAACGTTCTTCCCTGGCAACAGAGCTTTACGATCCGAAAACCTTCATCACTCACGCGGCGTTGCTCCGTCAGGCTTTCGCCCATTGCGGAAGATTCCCTACTGCTGCCTCCCGTAGGAGTCTGGGCCGTGTCTCAGTCCCAGTGTGGCCGTTCACCCTCTCAGGTCGGCTACGCATCGTTGCCTTGGTGAGCCGTTACCCCACCAACTAGCTAATGCGCCGCAGGCCCATCCCTCAGCAACAGATTGCTCCGTCTTTCATCCTTCCTTCAGGCGAAGAAAGGAATTATCCGGTATTAGCTACCGTTTCCGGTAGTTATCCCAGTCTGAAGGGCAGGTTGCCTACGTGTTACTCACCCGTCCGCCGCTAAGTTAATCCAGAGCAAGCTCCTTCATAACTCCGCTCGACTTGCATGTATTAGGCACGCCGCCAGCGTTCGTCCTGAGCCAGGATCAAACTCTCCATTAATGAAAAGCTGATTTGCTCATTTTGAATCTGACGAGAATTAAATTCTCTTAATACTCACTCGTTGTTCAGTTTTCAAAGATCAAGCTTCATTTAAGACTTTCATCGTCGCTTATCTTTCGCATCAGCAACTTTTATATCTTATCACAACCAAGTGATTCATGCAAGCTTTTTTATTTCTTTTTTGAATCAGCAGCTCGTATTTCTTGGCCGGAATTAGAATATACCATATATGAATAGCAACTGCAAGGTTTATTTCTAAAAAAAGAGAGTGGCATATTTCGCCACCCTACCGGTTAGTGTATGATCTCTTGAATATACAGCTCGCGCGAGCTTGCCAAGTTAATGATTCGGCCGTTTACATTCACCATCGGACGAGTCGGGTTACTGCGGTCGGAGAATATGATCTCGCCTCTGCCGCCATCATTGAGCCGAACTTTCGTTCCATTATGAAACTCCGTAGTTTTATTGATAAAAGTCTGAACGATAGCCGGATCCAACTTGCCGAAGCCTTCCTTCTGGATCTGTTCCAGCACCAGATAAGGCGACTGCGCTTTTTTATAAATACGTTCCAGCGTCATCGCATGAAAAATATCGGCCACCGCCACGATTTTGGCATAGAAATGAATTTGACTGCCCTGAAGCCGGAGCGGATATCCGGACCCGTCCACCTTCTCATGGTGCTGAAGCGCTGCAAGTCTGACGCCTTCATTGATTGCCGTGACATTCCGAAGAATCTGATAGCCATAGGTCGTATGTCTGCGCATCTCATTCCGTTCCGCCGCTGTAAGAGTCCCTGGATTATTCAGAACGGCCGGATCTACTTTCACATTGCCGATGTCATGCAAGAGCCCTGCAAAAGCAGCCTGAAGCCAATCCCTCTGAGGGTAGCCGCACCACTGGGCGATTTTGTAAGAGGTTAGAGCAGACATTACCGCATGGTGGTATACATAATCCCGTTCGACGATATGACGCGGAGTAAAATTGAGCACATGATAATCCTTGATTTGAGCAATGAGCGCTTCTGTTCCACTGCGCAGCTCCAGAATCGGCAGACCTCCGGCGGCAGCAGAGCTGTAACAGCGCTTGATCAACGCCAGCATCTTGTCATACTCATCATGAAGAGGAGACTGGCTGCGGGTTACGGTTCCGATTGCCGGCTTCGTTCCAACTTTGTCTGCGCTCTTCGAAGCTTCCACCGCTCCGCTCTCTTCCTCCGCACCATCCACTTCCAAATGGTCAATGAAGAATGCTTCCAGAATCTCCATATCCCTGGGCAGCAGAACTTTTCCTTTTTCAAACAGGGTTCCACCGAGAGGCGTAATGACATCTTTGTTTATTATCAAGCCCGGCTTCGCTTCCATTACCGAGATATTTGGCATTATACCCAACTCCTCTATCCTATACCTTACTGAATCTTCGGAAACGGTACTATTTACCTAATTATAGTATGGATAAGAAGAAGAGACTAGTATGAAAGGTTTATTCTTCTAAATTTTTTTTCAAAAAAAAGTACCTGGCAGCTATTTAGCCGCAGGTACTCTCGGAGTGTTCAATCTTTAGTATTATTCTTCAGAACCTTCATCATCACTGTGAGTTTCATCCGATGCCATTTCCGGTTCTACTGATGCGTTAGACTCGCCTTCAACGGATTCTTCATCCTCGTTCTCCTCTTCGCTCTTATCAGTACGGCAAACGGTCGACACGGAGTCATCGTCTCTTGTATTGATCAGCTTCACGCCCTGTGCATAACGTCCCATTGTAGAGATGCCATCCATGCTCATTCGAATCAGCGTACCGCCGGTTGTGATAATCATCAAATCTTCTTCCTGCTTGACGACCTTGAGGCTGACAACACGGCCATTCTTCTCTGTGAGATTAATGGTCTTGATCCCCTTGCCACCGCGGGTCTGCAGGCGATAGTCCGATGCAGGGGTACGTTTGCCGTATCCGTTAGCGGTTACGATCAGCACGTCCAATTCCTTGTCGATGCAATCCATCCCAATCACATGGTCTTTGTCATCGAGCGTGATGCCTTTAACCCCGGTAGCGCTTCTTCCCATGGAACGCACATCTTCTTCCGAGAAGGTAATGGACATACCGTCCGCGGTCCCGAGAATCAGCTTCTGCTTACCGTCTGTAAGCTTCACATCAATCAGCTCGTCTTCTTCACGAAGATTGATCGCGATCAGGCCGCCTTTGCGGATATTATTGTAATCCTCAAGCGGCGTCTTCTTCACGATGCCCTCGCGGGTGGCGAAGAATAAATACTTGTCGCTGTCGGTCTCCTCGATCTGGATGACGGCGCTGATCTTCTCCCCTTGTTCAATCTGAATCAGATTGATAATCGGAGTTCCCCGAGCGGCGCGGCCAAGCTCCGGTATTTCATAGGCTTTGATCCGGTAGACCTTGCCTTTATCGGTGAAGAACATGAGATAGTTGTGGGAATTGCTCACAAAGAGATGCTCCACAAAGTCCTGTTCCTTGGTGTCCATTCCTATAACGCCTCGTCCGCCGCGCTTCTGGCTCCGGTAAGTCGTTACCGGGAGACGCTTGATGTAGCCGGTATGCGTTACCGTAATTACAACTTCTTCGCGTGGAATAAGGTCCTCGTCGAGGATGCTCTCTTCTCCGATCGTGATCTCAGTCCGGCGGTCATCGCCAAACCGTTCACGGATTTCCTGCAGCTCGTTGCTGATAATCTCGAGAACAAGCGTCTCATCAGCCAGAATGGCTTTATATTCCGCAATTTTGGCGAGCAGCTCATTATACTCATTCTCGATCTTGTCGCGTTCCAGACCGGTCAGACGCTGCATCCGCATATCCAGAATCGCCTGGGCCTGCTCAACACTAAGATCGAAGGTCGAAATGAGTCCCTCGCGTGCGATATCTACGGTTCTCGACGCCCGGATCAGTGCGATGACCTCATCCAGATTATCAAGGGCAATACGCAAGCCTTCCAGAATATGAGCCCGGGCTTCCGCCTTCTTGAGATCGTACTCGGTCCGCCGGCGGATGACGATGATTTGATGCTGCAGATAATGGTACAGCACGTCGCGCAGATTCAATATCTTCGGCTCTTTGTCGACAATGGCCAGCATGTTAATACCGAAGGTCGACTGCATCGCCGTATGCTTATACAGGTTGTTCAGCACAACATTCGGATTCACATCGCGGCGAACCTCCACCACGACGCGCATTCCGTTACGGTCGGATTCGTCGCGCAGGTCCGTAATGCCGTCAACCCGTTTCTCGCGAACCAGCTCGGCGATCTTCTCCACAAGGCGCGCCTTATTAACCTGGTAAGGAAGCTCGTTGACGACAATCCGTGCCTTACCATTGTTGTCCTCAATAGTAGCCTTCGCGCGCATCGTTACCGAACCGCGTCCCGTACGATAAGCCTGACGAATTCCCTCACGGCCCAGAATGAATCCGCCTGTCGGGAAATCCGGTCCTTTGATGTATTCCATCAGTTCCATCGGTGTGATGTCCGGATTCTTGATCATGGCCTGCACACCGTCGACAACCTCACCAAGGTTATGCGGCGGAATATTGGTGGCCATACCGACGGCAATACCGCCGACACCATTGACCAGAAGGTTCGGGAAACGGGCAGGAAGCACATCCGGCTCCTGTTCCTCGCCATCATAGTTCGGGTTAAAGTCAACGGTTTCTTTATTTAAATCGCGCAGCATTTCCATCGCAATCTTGGAAAGGCGCGCCTCCGTATAACGCATTGCCGCAGCCATGTCGCCGTCGATCGAGCCAAAGTTCCCGTGGCCGTCAACGAGCATATACCGCATGGAGAAGTCCTGTGCCATCCGGACCATCGTCTCATATACGGCCGAGTCGCCGTGCGGATGATATTTACCGATAACCTCGCCCACGATTCTCGCTGACTTCTTGTAAGGCTTGTCAGGGGACATGCCGAGTTCCGACATCGCGTACAGAATACGGCGATGCACCGGCTTAAGTCCGTCCCGCACATCAGGAAGCGCACGGCTGACAATGATGCTCATTGCGTAATCCATGAAGGATTCGCGCATCTCGGTACCGATGTCCCTATCCCTGATTTGAGGGTTATTTTGTTCAGCCATGAGTTGCTGGACCTCCTTCGGTTAAGAAGAAACGGGTGCCCGTTTCCTTGGTGCCTATCTCTTAGTATTTTCTAAAAAAACTCGCACTTAAACGTCCCCGCCGGCCACTCGAGGGTTGATAACTTTTTTTGCTGCCCCTGCCGGGATATCAGCCCTGTCCGCAAGCCGGTAGACGCCATAGACTGCTATGGAGCCGTCCGCAGTCAAATGCACAAACCGTTCACTAAGACACCATCCCATATCTTTTAATTATAACATTCTTTAGAACACTTGTCCTTAAATTTCAAACGCACAGAGGGAGGAGTAGCATGAGAATTCAGCGGGTCGCCAGCAAATGGGCCAAGACGGAAGTCATGATGGCAAACCGCTCGCTGGCACCTTATATTCCAGAAACCCGTAAGTTTGACGACGTATCGCTGAGCGACATGCTCTTGACGTATGAAACGGTCTATATCAAACCGGATCACGGGACATACGGCAACGGAGTCATGAGAGCAGAACTTAGAAGCCTGTCCTCGGCATCCAAAAGCGGAGATCTGACAAAGTCCGAATCGGAGAACATCGAGCTAGTCCAGAAGTCCGTCTATATTCTCCGTTACGGCACGCAAGCCAAGGTGTTCCGCTCTGTAGAGGAACTGCACCGGGCCATATCCGATCGCATCGGAAGCCGTCTGTATATTATTCAAAAAGGAATTGATCTTCTAAAGTATAAAAAACGCCCCTTCGACCTTCGGGTGCTCGTTCAATCAACGCCTCAGGGAAATTGGGAGACTACAGGACTATTGACCAGAATGGCCGCCCCGCAAAAAATCATTACCAACTACCACAGCGGAGGACAGGTTCTGGCTCCACATGAGCCGCTTGGCAGCCATATGAGCGCCGGCGAACTGGAACGTACCCTGAAGAAGCTGGCTAATCTGGGGGTTCGCGTAGGAAGCGGGATGCAATCGGCTTATCCGGGCATTCGTGAACTCGGTCTCGATGTGGCCATCGACAATCATCATGAGATCTGGATTATTGAGATCAATACGATGCCTTCCCTCATTGCATTCAAGAAATTCTCAGATCCTTCAACCTATCGAAAAATCCGCCGCTATGCATCTCATTACGGCCGATCCGGCTTCAGTCCCGATTCAAGCCTTCGCCGCCATCCGCCCGTCTAACAACTTTCCAAGACATTCTCCGGTAGTCTCCTAACGTAAAACAGCCTCCGGCAACTCCCGGGTAACCGGAAGTTCCGAAGGCTGCTGGATGATAAGCATAGGAGCGAGTGCCCTGCCTCACTTAAATATCCAGATTTTTGACGGTCTTGGCGTGTTCATGGATAAAGTCGCGTCGCGGCTCCACATTGTCACCCATCAAAGTATCGAAGATGCCGTCCGCGAGGATGGCGTCTTCAATCGTGACCTGAAGCATGCTGCGGCTCTCCGGATCCATCGTCGTCTCCCAGAGCTGGGCGGCATTCATTTCACCGAGACCTTTGTAGCGCTGGATGTTGAATTTGGCATTCTCGCCGAAGGAAGCGATGATTTCATCCCGCTCCGTTTCACTGCCGGCGTACCGCACGGTTTTGTTGCGCTCCACCTTAAAGAGCGGCGGCTGGGCGATATAAATATAGCCGGCTTCGACAATCTTCCGCATGTACCGGTAGAAGAAGGTCAGCAGCAGGGTCCGGATATGCGCGCCGTCGACGTCCGCGTCAGTCATGATGACCACTTTGTGATAGCGGGCTTTGGACAGATCGAAGTCATCGCCAATCCCCGTTCCAAGCGCCGTAATAATGGCCCGGATTTCCGCATTGGACAAGATTCGGTCCAGTCTTGCCTTCTCCACGTTCAGGATCTTGCCCCGAAGCGGGAGAATCGCCTGAAAATGACGGTCACGGCCCTGTTTGGCCGATCCGCCGGCGGAGTCCCCTTCGACGATGAACAGTTCACTGATCGAAGCGTCCTTGGAGGAGCAGTCCGCCAGCTTGCCCGGAAGGGCGCTGACTTCAAGCGCGCTCTTGCGGCGCGTCAGCTCGCGGGCCTTGCGGGCCGCTTCACGGGCGCGGGAGGCCTGCAGCGACTTCTCCAGAATCCGGCGCGAGACGGCCGGGTTCTCTTCGAGGAATTCCTGCAGCTTCTCGCCGAACAGCGACTCGACGATCCCGCGTACTTCGCTATTGCCGAGCTTGGTTTTGGTCTGTCCTTCGAACTGGGGCTCAGGAATTTTGACGGAGATAATCGCCGTCAGACCCTCGCGGACATCGTCCCCCGTTAGATTGGAGCTGTTATCCTTAATCATGCCGGATTTGCGGGCATAATCGTTGATGATGCGCGTCAGCGCGCTTTTGAAGCCCGATTCATGCGTTCCGCCTTCATGGGTATTGATGTTGTTGGCGAACGAATAAATATTCTCCGTGTAGGAATCATTGTACTGCAGAGCCACTTCGACCTGGATCATTTCGCGGGATCCGCCGACATAAATCGGCTCTTCATGCAGCACTTCCTTCTTCTCGTTGAGAAATTTCACATATTCCATGATGCCGCCATCGTATTTGAAGCTGTTGGAAATGCCTGTGCGTTCATCCTTCAGCGTGATTTCAATACCCTTGTTGAGGAACGCCAGCTCACGGATACGGGTAAGCAGCGTGCTGTATTCGAAAACGGTCGTTTCGGTAAAAATCTCCGGGTCCGGCGAGAACGTCGTCTTGGTTCCGGTTTCTTCCGTTTCACCGATCGTGCGGATCTCATACTGCGGCACGCCTCTACGGTATTCCTGCTGGTAAATATGGCCTTCGCGCTTAACCGTAACGATAACTTTCTCCGAAAGGGCATTCACGACGGAAATACCTACCCCGTGCAGACCGCCGGACACCTTATATCCGCCACCGCCGAATTTGCCGCCCGCATGCAGGACGGTCATGACGACTTCGAGCGTGGATTTCTTAAGCTTCGTATTCTCGCCAACCGGGATTCCGCGCCCGTTGTCGATAACGGTGACGCTGTTATCCTCATGTACGATCACCTGGATTTGGGTACAGTATCCGGCCAGCGCCTCGTCGATACTGTTATCCACGACTTCCCACACGAGATGGTGTAAGCCCTTTACACTGGTGGAACCGATGTACATGCCGGGACGCTTGCGGACGGCTTCCAGCCCCTCAAGCACCTGAATCTGGCTCTCATCATATGTCGGTTGATTCATTGACATGCCTTCACCTACTTCTTTCAGATTAACTCAAATGTCCTGCCTAGCTCAGCTGTCGGCCAATATATTGGAGCGTTTCTTGAGAGTGGAAGAAGAAATGGGGGAATAATACACGGCGTTCTGTGTAACGACTATCGATTTCGCTTCTTCTTCGCCGATCCGCTCAAGCCTTTTATCCTGAAGAGCAGCAGTCACGAACTGTTTGGACAGCTTGGAGGATTTCTCTATGGATATATCAAAAATAGCGATCATTTCGGATGACCGGATTATTTTTTCCCCGCCCAAATGAATGTACATGCTCTTCTTCCCCCGATCGATTAAGAATCGATTCTTCCTCCATGGACTTGAAACTGGCAGGCGCCTTTTAGTCTATCGGCGTTCAGGCTTTCGATCCCTGTCGCCGTAATGAACGTTTGCACTTTGCTTTGAAAGGTTTCGATCAGCTGCGTCTGACGGTACGGATCAAGCTCCGACAGAACATCATCCAGCAGCAGAACGGGATACTCTCCGATTTCCTCGTGAATCAGTTCGATTTCGGCAAGCTTCAGGGAGAGAGCAGTCGTGCGCTGCTGTCCCTGCGAGCCGTATACTGACGCCTCCCGGCTGTTGATAAAGAAAGATAAATCATCCCGGTGAGGGCCCGTCAGCGTCATGCCACGGCGGATTTCCTGTTCACGTGTTTGTGATAACTTTAACATAAATTTGTCCAATAAGACAGCTTCATCTTCCTCTTCGCGCTCCCCGAAGGAGGGAATATACCGCAGCTTCAGCTCTTCTCCGCCGTTCGTAATTCCCCTGTGGATCTCCTCTGCCCAGATCTGCAGCTTCTTAATGAATTGTTTCCTTTTTTTGACGATTTTAACACCATGCTCTGCCAGTTGGGCGTCCCAAATTTCCAGCATGGCCCCGCCGCCATCCTTCTTGCCCCACAGCTGCTTCAGCAGATTCCCCCGCTGGAGAAGCACCTTCTGATACTGCTGCAGATGAAACAGATAGCCCGGCTGAACCTGCCCGATCTCCATATCCAGGAACCGGCGCCGGATTCCCGGAGATCCCTTCACAATTTCGAGATCCTCCGGAGCAAACATGACCACATTCAGCGAACCGATAAATTCGCTCAGCCGGCGCTGCTCCAGGCCATTGATCTTGGCTTTCTTCCCCTGCAGCGAATAGGCCAGCTCAAGCTTCAGATTCCCGTATTTCCGGGTCACTTCGGCTTCTATATGGGCGGCTCCGTCCGGAGCGTTAAATGCGATCAATTCCCGGTCCTTGGAAGTCCGGTGGCTTTTGGTCATCGCCAGGCAGTAGAGCGCTTCGACAAGGTTCGTTTTGCCCTGCGCGTTCTGCCCGAGAATGAGATTGACATCCCCAAGTCCCTCCAGCATCAGCGCTTCGTAATTGCGGTAATGGCGAAGGCTTATTCGGTTCACAAACACTAGAAGGTTCCTCCCCCATTTTAGAAGCGCGGCTGCGATCTTCCATGAAGAAACCCGCAAAGCGCATCCCTGGCCCTTGAGCATGACCGGGTACTTTGCGGGACTCTTAACCATCATTATACCACTTTTTTTGAAACTTCGGCTAAACTCTTAAGCCTCGCTCGTTTCGCCTTCCACCTCAAACACACCTTCGCCTTGAACCTCCACCTTGTCCCCGGGATACAGCTTTCTTCCCCGGCGCTCTTCCCGTTCTCCATTCACGGCTACAAGCCCTTCCTGCAGCAGCGCCTTCGCCATCCCGCCTGTGGATACACAATCCGCCAGCTTCAGGAACGAATCCAGCTTGATATATCCACTGTGGATAACTATTTTTTTCATCGGTTTATTCCTCTCCGCCGCTTATCCACAGCCGTGAACCGGGCGTTAATTTGTTGTGCGATACGGCAGAATGACATACAATGCCTGACTCTCATCCAGCGGTTTTAAAATAATCGGGCTCATCATTCCGGTAAAAGCAATCGTCAGCTGTTCGCTGTCGATTACTTTAAGCACGTCCAGCATATATTTGGAGTTGAACGAGATTTTCAGCGGCTCTCCCTTAAAATCAATGAGATCGAGTTCTTCCCGCACCTTGCCAAGCTCAGAGGAGCTGGAGGAGATTTCAATACCGCCCTGTTCCAGCGTCTGAAGACGGACGATATTCGTTTTTTCCTCGCGGGACAGCAAATAAGCCCGGTCGATCGATTCGCTTAATTTTTTTGTTTCCAGCGTCAGTTCTGTTTTGTACACGGTCGGAATAATTCTAGAAGTATCCGGATAGACACCGTCCAGAATACGGGTGTAGAACAGCACGCGGTCAAGCTTGAACAGCACCTGATTATCAGCCACGACAATATCGATCAGCATATTCTGGTCGGGGATGATTTTGCTCAGCTCGTTCAGCGTCTTGCCGGCAATGACGACATTGCTGAATTTGACGTCCTCGGTTCCTTCCAATTTGGCGGCTCTTGTGGCCAGCCGGTGGCGGTCTGTCGCGATGAATTTGAATTCGCCTTCGGCCAGATTCCACAGAATACCGGTTAAGATTGGCGTAGTCTCCTGAGTCGAAATGGAGAAAGCCGTCTGCTTGATCATATTCTTCAATAGATCGCCTGGCAGCGAGATGGTTTCGTTGCCCTCAATGTTCGGCAGTACCGGGAACTCTTCCGGATCGAGGCCCACCATCTGAATTTCCGTCGCTCCGGAAGAGATAAAGGTGTGGAAGCCTTCCTTGACCTCCATCTGAATTTCTTTGGACGGCAGCTTCTTAATGATTTCAACGAAAAATTTGGCTGGCAGCACTACGCTGCCGGGTCTGTCCACTTGCACGATCTGCTGGTTCTCATCCTCGGTTGGAATGAACGATTGGATGGAAATATCCGTATCGCTTGCAGTCAAGGTAACGCCCTGATGCGTAACCTCCAGCTTGATACCGGTAAGAATCGGAATGGTTGTACGGCTGGATATGGCCTTCGATACATGCTGGATGGATTCGTTGAGCTCATTTTTAAGAATGCTGATTTTCATATTTTCACTCCTAGATCAATAATGGCTTGAATGAAGAATGTTTTTAATCTTTTTAAAATAGTATTAGTAGTAGGGGCGCTGAATATGTGGATAAGCCTGGCGAACAACATAAAATTAAGCCTACGCACATGTGAATAGATTGTGTATAGGCTTGTTTATTCCTTCGGATCAGGAAGGATTTTTAATTTTCTCTGAAATATTGTTGACCACTTTATATAGATCCTGATCGACCTTGAGCGATTGGCTGATCTTCTCATGGGCATGAATGACCGTTGTATGGTCTCTTCCTCCAAAGGCTTCTCCGATCTTCGGCAGCGAATAATCCGTCAGCTCTCGGGATAGATACATGGCGATCTGCCGAGGAAATGCGACAGCTTTCGTCCGCTTGCGCGCCTTGAAATCCTCCAGCCTTAGATTGTAATATTCGCCGACCCTCTGCTGAATGTCCTGAATCGTGATCATCTTCGGCCGGCTGGATGGGATAATATCCTTCAGCGCTTCGGCGGCCAGATGCGTCGTTACATCCTGATTTGTCAGGGATGAATAGGCGACAACCCGAATGAGAGCGCCTTCCAGCTCACGGATGTTAGTATCGATCTGGTTGGCGATATACATCATCGCTTCATTCGGAATATCCAGATTCTCCGCCTTCGCCTTCTTGCGAAGAATAGCGATTCGTGTCTCCAGATCCGGAGGCTGAATATCGGTGATCAGGCCCCATTCGAACCTTGAACGCAATCGTTCCTCAAGCGTCGGAATTTCCTTTGGCGGACGGTCGCTGGAGATGATGATCTGCTTGCGCTCTTCATGCAGGGCGTTGAATGTATGGAAAAATTCCTCCTGGGTCGATTCCTTCCCCGCCAGGAATTGAATGTCGTCAATCAGCAGGATGTCTACGTTCCGGTATTTGTTGCGGAAGCTTTCGCCGCGGTTGTCACGGATCGAATTGATGAACTCATTCGTGAATTTCTCTGACGAAATGTAGATTACCTTATTGCTGGGATTATGCTCCAAAATGTAATGGCCGATCGCGTGCATCAAATGGGTTTTGCCGAGTCCCACCCCTCCGTACAAGAACAGGGGATTGTAAGCTTTGGCCGGCGCTTCCGCTACAGCTAGCGAAGCAGCGTGCGCGAACCGGTTGCCGGAACCGATAACGAACGTATCGAACGTATATTTGGGGTTCAGCATATGCGTCTGGGCTTCTTCGCGGGAGACAGCGGGAGGTCCGGGGGATACCTGCACGACAGGCTCGGCGGGCTTGTTCTCTTCGATCACAAACTTGACGTCGACCTGCTTGCCGGTTACTTCATATACAGTAGCTCCGACCAGCTTCGTATACCTGCTCTCCAGCCATTCAACCGCAAACGTCGTCGGCGCCGAGATAATCAGCGACTGCGCATTGAGGGAAATCGCTTTGGTTGCCTTAAACCAGGTGTCGAAGCTGGGCTTGCTTAGTTTGGTTTGGATAATTGATAAAATCTGCTGCCATAATTCGGAAGTATGGCTTTCCACACACTGTCACTCCTTTAAGTCTTCCAAATGTGGCTTGAGCCATGAAGTGGAAATGTCGAAGAAAATAAATTGATGGAGACATTATC